>CANMDT010000023.1 GCA_947496715.1 Myxococcales bacterium | reverse complement strand
CTGCCTGCTCGGCGTTAGCCACAAGAGCGCGCCGGTGGAGGAGCGGAGCGGCTCGCCGTGCCCGAGGCGTCGCTCCCCGACCTGATGCGTGAGATGGTGGCGCTGCCCTCGGTGAGGGAGGTTGCCGTCGTCTCGACCTGCAACCGGGTGGAGTTTGTGGCGCTGGCCGACGAGCCCGAGGCGGTGGAGGGCTTCATCAAGCAGCGCTTCGGCCTGACCGACGAGTGGATGGCCCGCCACGCCTACGAGTATGGCGGCCGCGACGCGCTCACCCACCTCTTTCGCGTTACCAGCGCGCTCGATTCGCTCGTGCTCGGCGAGTCGCAGATCCTGGGGCAGGTGAAGAACTCGCTCTCGATGGGGCTCTCGTCGGGCGCCACGGGCACCGTCATCGGCCGCGTCTTCTCCCACGCCATCCGGACCGCCAAGCGGGTTCGGACCGAGACAGCCATCGCGGAGAGCGCGGTCTCCATCAGCTACGCAGCCGTTGAGTTGGCGCGGAAGGTCTTTGGCCGCATCGATGGCCGCCGCGTGCTGGTCATCGGTGCGGGCAAGATGGGGGCGCTTGCGGCCAAACAGCTCGTGCAGGCGGGTGCCGGTCAGGTCGACATCTGCAACCGGAGCGTGGAGCGGGCGCAGGCGCTCGCAGCTGAACTGGGCGGCAAGGCGCATGGATTCGAGGCGCTCGCGCAGCTGCTCGAGGAGGCCGATATCGTCATCTCCTCGACGGGTGCGGCGGGCTTTGTGGTCAAGGCCGAGCTGGTGCGCGAGGTGGTCGTCCGCCGCAAGTACCGGCCCCTCTTCTTCATCGATATCGCGGTCCCGCGCGACATCGATCCGGCCTGTGACCAGCTCCAGAATGTCTATGTCTTCGACATTGACGACCTCGAGAAGGTGGTCGATGCCAACCTCTCTACGCGGCGTGCCGAGGCCATCGCAGGCGAGCGGATTGTCTCGGAGGAGGTGGCGCAGATGGAGCGCTGGTTCGCCGAGCACAGCGTGGTGCCGACCATCGTGGAGCTGCGGAACCACTTCAACGCGACGAAGGAGTCGGAGGTCGAGCGGATCCTCCGCGCCCACCCGTCGCTGCCGCCCGAGCAGCGCGAATTGCTGCACCGTTTCGGTAACCAGCTGGTCGCAAAGCTGCTGCACGGGCCCACCGTGGCGCTGCGCTCCTCCACGGCCAGCGCCTCCGACCAGCAGCTTATGACGGCGACCTCGCGCCTCTTCGGGCTGCATGACCCGGGCGACGCCCACCCTGCCGGCGCTGCAAGCGAAGGAGAGCAGGAAGGATGAAGCAACTTCTCCGACTCGGCACCCGGGGCAGCCCGCTCGCGCTCTGGCAGGCCGACCACATCACGGAGCTGCTGCTCGCTGCACACCCGGGGCTGACCATCGAGCGGGTCGTGATCAAGACGGAGGGCGACCGTGTGCTCGACCGCCCGCTCATCGAGATTGGCGGCAAGGGGATCTTCATTAAGGAGCTCGAGGAGGCCATGCTCGACGGCCGCATCGACTTCGCCGTCCACAGCCTCAAAGACATGCCCGGAGCGCAGCCCGAGGGGCTCGTGCTCGACGCCTTCCCGACCCGCGCCGAGCCCTTCGATGTGATGGTGTTTCGGCAGCAGGGCATGACGCTCGCGACACTCCCCGCTGGCGCCCGCATCGGCACGGGCTCCATCCGCCGGAGCATGCAGCTGCTGCGGTACCGGGCCGACCTGTCGATTGTCGGCATCCGAGGAAATGTTGGCACGCGGCTGACCAAACTGTCTGGCGACGAAGGCCTCGATGCCGTGGTGCTGGCGGAGGCCGGACTGAGCCGCCTCGGACTCCTTGACGGTCTCTACTGGGAGCGGCTCGGCGTGGAGATCTCGCTGCCGGCGCCCAGCCAGGGCATCCTCGGCATCCAGGCCCGCAGCGACGACGCCGAGACGCGGGCGCTGCTCGCACCGCTCGACGACAGCGAGGCGCGCCTCTTTGCGCTGGCGGAGCGTGCTTGCATGCTGGCGGTCGGTGGCGACTGCAAGACGCCCTTCGGTGCCTTCGCAACGCGGAGCGGCGATGGGCTGCGCATCGAAGCACGGCTTATGGCTGAGGATGGCTGGACCACCGAGGGCAGCCGCATGGTCATCCTCCGCGACGATCCCACGGCGCAGGCTGAAGAGCTAGGACGACGGCTTGGCGAGAACATCCTCGAGCGGCATCGCGCCCGCGACGGCCGTCCCGGCCGCGTCGATGGAACGTAGCGGCGCACTGCCGGAGCGGCGGCCCACGCTGCTCTGCCTCCGCGCGCCCGACGAGGCCCGGACGATGCTGGAGGCGCTCGATGCGGTCGCGCTCACAGGCCTGCCGCTGGAGGTGCTCCGCTACGAGGAGATCTGGCAAGAGGGCGCCGATGCTGCTGCGCTCGCAGCGTCGCTGACCGGCGACGATCTCGTGGTTCTCACCTCTCGTCGCGGCGTCCGCGCCTGGCACAACCTCTGCGTTTCCCTCGGGAGCAGCGCGGCATCGACGCCCATCGCCGCTGTGGGTGCGGCGACGGCGGCGGAGGCGAGCCGTTGCGGCTTTGCGGTGGTCGTCACGGGCGACTCCGACGCGCTCGGCCTGGCGGAGCAACTCGTGGCTTCACCCTGTGCCGGTCGCTTCATCTTTGCAGTTGCGCGCGAGGCCGCCTCCGCGCCGCAGGAGCTTCTCGCATCGAGGGGGAGGGCGGTCGTTCGGCTGGAGACCTACGCCGCGGTTCCCGTGCCGACGCTCGCCGCCAGCCTCTCCGCGCTCCGTCCGGAAGAGATTTCCGGCATCATCGCGACCTCGGCGAATCGGCTAGAGGCCTTCGTCTCAGCCCTACCAAACGGCTTGCGTGACGCTTGGCTCGGACTCCCCTTCTTCGTCATTGGCGAGCGGACGGCGGCGCGTGCGCGGCTGCTCGGCGCTGCCCGCGTTACCATCGCCTCTGGCGCCTCCACGGAGCGGTTGGTAGACGCCGCGGCGGAGGCTCTGTTGCGCCCCAACCGTGGAGATTCAGAATGAGCGGCTCCTTCCCCATGATCCGCATGCGCCGCATGCGTCGCGACGACTTCTCCCGCCGGCTGATGCGGGAAAACCGCCTGACCGCGGACGACCTCATCTACCCCATGTTTGTGACGGAGGGAGAGCGCTTGGAGGCGCCCATTGCCTCGATGCCTGGGGTCTTCCGGCTCTCCATCGACCTGCTGGTCGAGCGCGCCGCCGAGGCCCATCGGCTCGGCATTCCAGCCGTCGCCATCTTCCCGGTCATCGAGGCCTCCAAGAAGGATGAATTCGCGGCCGAGTCGCACAACCCCGACGGGCTTGTGCAGCGCACCGTGCGCGCGCTCAAGGCGGCGATCCCCACGCTCGGCGTCATCACCGATGTGGCGCTCGACCCCTACACGATTCACGGCCAGGACGGCCTCATCGACGAGCACCATTACGTCATCAACGATCAGACCATCGACCTTCTGAAACTGCAGGCGCTCTCGCATGCCGAGGCGGGCGCAGATGTTGTCGCACCGTCCGACATGATGGATGGCCGCATCGGCGAAATCCGGCTCGCGCTCGAGCTGGCGGGATTCGTGAACACCCGCATCCTTGCATACTCCGCCAAGTATGCCTCCTGCTTCTATGGCCCCTTCCGCGACGCCGTCGGCTCTGCAGCCAGCCTCGGCGGAGCAGACAAGAAGAGCTACCAGATGGACCCCGCCAACAGCGACGAGGCGCTCCGCGAAATCGGGCTCGACCTCGACGAGGGTGCAGACATGGTAATGGTCAAGCCGGGCATGCCCTATCTCGACATCGTGCGCCGCGCGAAGGAGCGGTTTGGCGCCCCCACCTACGCCTACCAGGTGAGCGGTGAGTATGCGATGCTGAAGGCCGCCGCGGCCAACGGCTGGCTCGACGAGCGCGCTGCGGTGCTCGAGTCGCTGCTCTGCTTCAAGCGGGCCGGCGCAGACGGCATCCTCACCTATGCTGCGCTCGACGCGGCCCGCTGGCTCTCCGAGCACCACTGATGGAGCCAGCCCGGTACAAGGTCGTCGAGCTGCTCTCCGTCACCGAGGAGGCGCTGCAGCTTCGCGTGAACGAGGCGGCCGCCGAGGGCTGGCTGCTGGACCGAATCGACTATGTGAAGGAGCCAGGCGTTCGCCGCCCGCAGATGGCCTTCCTCTTCTTTGTGCGCGGCGCCTCGTAGCCCGTCGCCTCTCGCTGGAGCTTCTTGTGACCGAAACACCTCTCTTCCTCCGCGCGCTCGCCGGCGAAGACACCGCAACCGCGCCTGTCTGGTTCATGCGTCAGGCCGGTCGCTACCTGCCGGAGTACATGGCGCTCAAGGAGAAGCATGGCTTCTGGACCATGATGCGTGAGCCCGAGCTCGCCATCGAGGTCACGCTGCAGCCCATCCGGCGGCTGGGCGTCGACGCGGCCATCCTCTTCTCCGACATCATGACGCCGCTGCCCGACATGGGCGTCGAGGTCGCCTTCAAGCCCGGCCCGGTTGTGGCCGAGCCGCTACGAAGCCGTGCCGCGATCGAGGCGCTGCGGGTGCCGGAGCAGGGCGAGATTGCGCCCTTCGTCGGCACGATCCTGAAGGGTCTTCGGGCCGCTTCTCCTGTGCCGGTCGTCGGCTTTGCGGGCGCGCCCTTCACGCTCGGCTGCTATCTTGTCGAGGGTGCCGGCAGCAAAGACTACGGTCGCATGCGTGGGCTCATGAAGTCCGACCCCGAGACGGCCCAGATGCTCTTCGACAAGTTGGCGACGCTCACCGCGCGCTACCTCTGCATGCAGGTCGAGGCAGGTGCGCAGGCCGTGCAACTCTTCGACTCGTGGGCAGGGCTGCTCGACGCCGAGACCTACCGCCGCTTCGCAGCGCCGGCGAATCGCCGCATCCTCGAGGCCGTGGGCGCGATGGGTGTGCCCCGCATCATGCTGGCGGTTGACGCCGCCCACCTCTGGACCGAAATCGCTGCGCTGCCCTGTGAGGCCGTGAGCGTAGACTGGCGCCATCCGCTCTCCGTCGCCCGCAAGGCCTTCGGCGCCCGCGCGATCCAGGGCAACCTCGACCCAGCCGAACTCCTAGGCGCGGGCGAGACCATCGACGCTGCGGTCGACCGCGTTCTGCACGAAGGTCTGGGTGGCGCGCACATCTTCAACCTCGGTCATGGCATCATGAAGGAGACCGCGCCCGACATGGCCCTCCGCGCCATACGCCGCGCGCAGGCATTCGACAGAAGGAACGCCCCATGAGCACCACCCGTCCCCCGACCGCCATCGTCCTCCTCAATCTCGGCGGCCCTGCCGACCTCGAGCAGGTAGGAGGATTCCTGCAGCGGCTCTTCGCCGACCGCGAGATCATCAAGCTCCCGCTGCAGCGCTGGCTTGGCCCCTTCATCGCCTCGCGCCGCACGCCCAAGGTCAAGCGGCTCTACGCCGGCATCGGCGGCGGCTCGCCCATCCTGCGCTGGACGGAGACACAGGGGCGCGGCATGTGCGAGCGCCTGGACCAACTCTCGCCCGAGACGGCGCCCCACAAGTTCTACGTCTCCTTCCGCTACGCGCCGCCCTTCGCTGACGACGCGCTCCGCGCGATGAAGGCCGACGGCGTGACCCGGGCCATCGCTTTCACCCAGTATCCCCACTTCTCCTGCGCGACCACCGGCTCGAGCCTCAACGACCTCTGGCGTGCGGCCGATCGCACCGGTACCGCCGACGCCTTCAAGTGGAGTGTCATCGACCGCTGGCCGCTCCACGACGGCTTCGTCGAGGCCATGACCGATGCGGTCCGCGAAGGGCTTGCCCGCTTCTCCGAGGAGGAGCGCAAAGACACGGTCATCCTCTTCTCGGCCCACTCGCTCCCCGTCGATGTCGTCGACCGCGGCGATGCCTACCCGCCCGAAGTCGCCGCCACTGTCTCGGCCGTGATGGACAAGCTCGGCCGCCAGAACGAGTACATCCTCTGCTGGCAGTCGGCAGTTGGTCCGGTGCGCTGGCTCGGGCCCGCGACCGACACGACCATCCGCGGTCTCGCCGCGCGTGGCGTGAAGCGGGTGCTCACCGTGCCGATCGCCTTCACCAGCGACCACATCGAGACGCTCTCCGAGATCGACATCGAGTACAAAGAGTTGGCCCACGAGGTCGGTATCCTCCGCTTCGAGCGGGCGCCGGCGCTCAACGATGCGCCCCGCTTCCTCGATGCCATGGCAGACATCGTGAAGAGGCACATCGACAGCGGCCTGGCCTGCTCACGCCAGTATTCGCTCCGTTGTCCCACCTGCGTGAACCCCTACTGCCGTGACCTGCGCAACCCCATCGTCCCCTACGAGCGCCGCCCGCTGCCTGCCAACTTGGTAGAGGGCTAGCGCGGGAGAAGCGGCGGGGCTGCGGCGGGCTCACCGACCGAGCCTTTGCAGTCCCGGAGCGTTGCGGCGACCAACGTGTAGGGCGAAGGGTAGCGCGTCGCATCGGCGAGCTCGCCGCGCGCTGCCTCCGGTGTCCAAGCGCAGAGAAGTTCCGCTGCCCGCTGCGCGGCGGCGGCGCTCTCCGAGGTCAATAGCGCCGATGCTGCCGCCTGCCAGGAGGGTGCACCTGACCGCGCTAGCACGGTCGCTGCAGCGAGGCGCACCTCGTCCGGCTCCAGCCTGTTGTCCGTCACCCGCTCTGCAAACCGCCGCTGCGCCGGGGTCAGCTGCTTTCCGAGGGCGAAGAGGAGCGCCCGTCGTGCTGCCGGCTCCTCCTGGGTGATCGAATCGAGCGTGAGCCAGCCGTCATCCGCTATGGCCAGCGTCGGTCGGAAGTCGGCGAGGAAGGCGAGCCGTTCACGCTCCGTCGTGCCGGCAATCCAGGCCAACAGCCCCTCGGGAAGCGATACGCTCAGCTCGGCGCCGCGCGCTAGCATGCGGATGAGCGAGCCCCGCGTCTCGGTCCATCTCTCATCCTGCAGCAGCGCCAGAGAGTCGGCGACCGGGAGCCGAAGAAGCGGCTCACGCGCGAAGAGCTCGGCGGCACGCATCCGTACGCTCGGGCTCGGGTCGTGGAGCGCGGCGGTGAGCAGCGCCGAGGCCTCGTTACGCTGCGCCTCGGTCGCACCGCGCCAGCGGGCGATGGCCTCGAGCGATGCGATCCGCACCCACTCGTTGTCGGCGCGGCGTGCGAGCTGCGCCACCCGCTCACGACGCTCTCCCATGGCCAGTGCACCGATCAGGGTAACCGCAATCCGGCGGTCGCCAGGTGCCTCCGCGTTCAGCAGTCTATCGATCATCGAGGTGGTCTCATCGGCGGTAGGTCCCGGCTCGAGCGCCCGTTGGTGGCGCGAGAGCTTGAGCGCCGTGGCGAGCCACTCCGCACGCTCCGATGCGATGCCCTCCAGCGCCTGCTCGAGCACCGCGGCCAGCAGGGTCGGCGAGTTCGGCGGCAGCGACGCCATCGCGGCCTTTCGCACGGTCTGGCTCGGCGAGCGAAGCAGCTGCAGAAAGGCCTGGTTGCTATCTTCCGTCGGCGTCCGCGCGATGAGCGGCAGGAGCCGGATGTCGGCTGCGCCATCGCGGAACTGCGCAAGCACCACGGTCAATGCAGCGTCGGAGAGGTGCCGGTTCGTCCGGTTCCAGGTGCCGATGCTATCATCGTCCAGCACCCCCTCCACCGCGAGGTGAGCCAGCAGCTCATCGCCACCCTCGAACGCAAGCGCTGCCAGCACCAGCACCGATTGCCGCTCTGCTAGCTCGTCGCGCAGCGCGCGCTCCAGGTGGGGCAGCAGCGCAGGCCCCGCGGTACCCATCCAGCGGATGACCACGCTGCGCTCGCCCGAGCTGCGCGCCCGCTTGAGCAGCGGCAGGAGCACCCGCTCGAAGATGGCCTCGACTGGCTGCGTGTCGAGCTCCGTCACGGGCCGCAGGGTCGATACAAGCAGCGGCCGGTTCCCCCGCTTGGAGAGCACCTCGACGGCCGTACAGCCAGCGCTCACAGGCGATGGAGCCCGCACGGTCACCGTTGCTCCGGGCGCCACAACGAGCCGGCGCGTGACCTCTCCGAAGTGGAGCAAAAAGGTACCCTCCGCCGACGCCGCAGGCAGGCCGAGCGTCATGCCGTCGAGCGCGACGCCATCGACCATCTTGATAACTGCGAACTCGCCCGCAGGGTTGTCTCGGCTCGGGGCCCAGACGGTGTCGTCGCGGTTGTCGTGGAGGGCCGTCGCGGCGTTCGGGGCGCCGAGCCCCGCGTCCGCGTGTGAGACCCACGAGACAGCGCCATCGAGCGCAAAGCGGTCCAGCACCGCCGAAGCTTCGGGGCGAGCAACTGCCGCATCGAGGCGGCCCAGCGAGGCGCGATGGAGGGGCTTCGGGAGCGACGAGCCGCCGACCACCGAAGGGCGCAGCCAGAGTCGCCCGGAGCAGGCTGCGAGACGGCGGTCGGCCTCTGCCACAACCACCTCCATGCGGCCATCGCCATCGCTGTCGAGCAGCTGCCACGAGGCGCCCGCGCCCGCCTCCGAACGACCTGAACGCCAGAGCACCTCGCTGCCACCATCGCGTCGGTGCGACGGACGGAGCAGGGCAGAGAAGCGGGCCTCTTCGGCCTCTTCCCCCACCGCGACCTCGACCCCGAGCAGCGGGCCTCCCGTGACCGCGGGGAGCCACGCAATGCTCGCGCGCCAGTTCTCGCTCGATGCTGCGAAGGGCAGCGCAATCTTCGCCGTCTCGACACCGCCCGACGCAGAGACGACAGCCGCCGCCCGTCCGCCCCCATCGGCAATCACACGCACCCGCCAGACGGTCGTGCCCTCCACGAATTCAGCCGTCGCCAGTGTCGCAGGCGCCTCCGCAGGCGCACTCCGTTCGGCGCTCTCACCAACGCGGGGTGCCAGGCCAATCAGGAGCAGCAGCACTGCCGCGAAGAGCCGCCTCATGGCAGACCCCCGCTGCGGAGTGGTCGCGGCGGCGCGGTCATCCCCGTCGCTCGGAACGCAAGGTAGTCCTGCAGGATCAGCCCATGATCGAAGGCCAGCGTTAGCCCGCCGAGCTCTGAAATCGCAAAGGCGCGTGCCGAGGCTGCGTCGTCGCCGCCAACCGGCTCCCCAGTCGCCTCCGCCACAAACACGATGCCTACCGTGTGCCGACGAGGATCGCGCGACGGGTTGCTGTAGACCCCCAGTAACCCCTTGAGCGCAATCGCCAGCCCCGTCTCCTCCAGCGCCTCGCGGATGCAGGCATCCTCGACGGTCTCGCCCACCTCCACGAACCCGCCAGGAAGCGCCCAGCCCAGTGGCGGCCAACGGCGCTCAATGAGCACGATGCGGTCGCCCGGGAGCTCAATGATGGCATCGACCGTCGGGTCGGGCGTCGGGTGGGGCAGCATGCTTCCTCTTGAGGCGGTTGCCCGCCATCGGTAGTCGGTTTGGCTGCGACTCTCCAGACGCCAACTCCGTGCCCGAACACACCTCGCTCATCACCCATCGCCTTGCAGCGCTTCGCCTCTGGTTCATCGAGACCCGCGACGAGGCCGACGCCTCGCGCCTCGCCTCTCCGCCGAGCGGTGCTGCGAGCCCTCTCTCGCTGCTCCTGGTCGCCGGCCTGGCGCTCACGCTGATGGACGCAGTGGGCGACGCCAGCGACTGGGCGGCGGTCGCACGCCTGCTCGCCTCGGTCGGCTTGCCGGATGCAGCCCGCGCGGTGGCAGCATGGATGCGCGAGCCGGCTTCGGGAAGCAACCACCGGCTCATCTACTGGGCGCTCAATTGCCAGCTCTGGTACCTGCTCCTGCCGCTCCTCTGGGCCACCATCGCAGCACGCCAATCCTTCACCGCCCTAGGCTTTGGTGTCGGCCGCCTGCGCGAGCATCTGCCCGCCTACGCCACCCTCGCACTGCTGCTCTTCCCACTGCTGCTGTTCGTCTCTGGCCAGCCATCCTTTCTTCGGGTCTATCCCTACTTCGACCCACTCCCCGGCGCGCCGCTCTGGCCCGACTTCTGGCGCCTCGAACTCCTCTACTTCGCCCAGTTCGCAGCCGTGGAGTTCTTCTTCCGCGGCTTCCTTGTGCAGGGGCTGCGCTCCACCTTCGGGTATGCCTCCATCTACCTGTCCCTGCTGCCCTACTGCATGATTCACTTCGGCAAGCCCCTGCCCGAGGTGCTCGCTTCGCTGGCGGCCGGCCTCGTCCTCGGCCACCTCAGCCTGGCCTCGCGCTCCATCTGGCCCGGTATCGCGCTCCACATCTTCGCCGCTGCCACCATGGACCTCGCCGTGCTCTGGCGGAAGGGTCTCCTCGGCTGACAGGTTGCACGCTCCCCTTGACGGCGCCGCAGCGCCCTTCTAGACCGCCCATCCCCATCTGCGCGGGTGGTGGAATTGGCAGACACGCAGGATTCAGGTTCCTGTGGCTTCACGGTCGTGCGGGTTCGACCCCCGCCCCGCGCACTTCTTTTCGAGGCGGCTTCGGCCGCCTCGGATCGTTTTTGCTCCCGCGAACTGCCCGCGCGCTAGAGGTCGCCTTCGCCCGGGGCCACCTGCACGGGTGCCGGCGGGACGAGCTGGAAGGAGACGCTGCCCAGGAGCGTCGTGTCGCTCCAGCCGAGCAAGCCGTCGCCCCGTTCAAGCCAGCCCACAGCGTCAACAGCCTGCTGCGCCTGCTTGGCATCGTCGGGCTTCAACGAGCCGATCTCTTTGTAGTAGCCCAGAAGCTCGTTCGCGGTCGCTGCGATCCGACCGCCGTTCACATGCAGGCCGGCGACGGGCGACTCGGCATCGGTCTTTCCATTCAACATCGCGCCGAGCGTCGCTTCCGGTACGGTCCCGATGGTTACGGCAACATGGTCGTCCTTCTGCAGCAACGAGAAGCGATAGATGAGCAGCCGGAAGTTGACCCGATTGTAGGGCGAGGTCAGGTCCGCCGTTCCATCCGCGCCCCGCTTCTTGAACTCAGCCTGCAACTGCTTGGCGAGATCAATGCCCTTGCCCGCCGGCGCGCCGAGCATCACCGCCGCATCAACGAGCGGCAGCATGCCGGCCATCCGGATCCCGAACAGCGCGATGGCCGCCTCGCCGCTGGCGATCTTCATGTTAAGCTCGATCCGAGACTGATATGCCGCCTTTGCCCCGCCGATCAGCGCCAACACCTTTGCCGTGTCGGGGCAGCTTCCGGCCTCTGCCGGCGCGTCGAAGAGCCCGAGGAACCTCCGCAGGTCGAGGTGGCCTGCACCGTACAAGAGTGCCTCTTCGGTGCCAGGAAGCGATGCGGCACCCGTCGGTTGCAACATGGATTTCCAGGTCTCGGCCCCGCGGTCGCTGAACTGCGCCCGGAACTTCGACTGAACTGCCAGGCCGCCTGTCGCTCCGTTCGCCACCGACAGCGTCACCACGCTCATCCACGGCAGCGTCGCAGCCATCCGCTCTACGATCTCGCGGCACATCGTCCGCTGCGCTGCGTCGCGGTAGGGCGCCGTCGGCGCGCTGTCGGGAACCAACTTCCCTGCGCTGCCATTGCCATACCGAACCAACTCATCTGTTAGGCGCGTGAGCGCCCGCGTCCGCACGAAGCTCACCGTCTGCGGCTCTGCGCCCGACGAATCGGCAAGCAGCGCGCGGCCCTCGCTCGTCTCCCAGAAGGGCGCGTCGCCCGCTCCACGGAAGAGCGCCCGCAGGTCGCCATCGGTCGCCGTCAGGCCGGGCATGCTTGCGACCGTAACGCGACCGAAGGCGAAGCCATCCTTCACGCCAATGTCGAAGGAGAGGTCTGACGAGACCGGCACCCGGGTGAAGTCCGCTCCAGCGAGCCGGTAGGTCGTAGGCTTGAGGTCGGGTTGGCGCGCCAGCACCGACTTCACCGTCTGCGCAAAGGCCGCCTCGTCCGACACTTTGAAGATGAAGATGGGGCCCGAGGTCAGCACCACAACAGCGCTGGTCGCTTCTGCATCCACGCCCGCCCGCGTCATTGCGGCAGGGTCGTTCGGGTCAAACCCCAGCGTCTGCGCCACACCGGCTGCACGCGCGAGATCCAGCAGCCCCGAACCGCCGACACGGTCGAGCAGCTCGCTCACCTGCCTGTCGGGCCGCTTCAGAAAGAGGGCCTCCGCCTGCGCCGGGATGGCATCGCGGATGTCGTCCCAGGCGAGCGGGCGATCGTCCGGTGACTGGCCGCCTCCGCAACCGGTGATAACAAGGAGCAGAGCGACGAGCGTCAGAAGACGATTCAACATGGGCAGTCCTACGACGGAATGAGCGCGATGGCGTCGATTTCGACCTTGGAACCCCGCGGCAGCGCTGCCACCTGGATGGTCACGCGGGCGGGGAAGGGCGCGGTGAACTTCTCGGAGTAGACCGCGTTCACAGCGGCGAAGTCGCCGAGGTCGATGAGGAAGATGGTGGAGCGAACCACATCAGCGAAGGTGCAGCCGCCGGCATGGAGAATCGCCTCGAGGTTCGACAAGACCAACCGCGCCTGAGCCGCCGTATCGCCTTCGAGGAGCGCTCCGGAGACAGGGTCGAGCGGGATTTGGCCCGACACATAGAGCATGCCACCGGCGGCGATCGCCTGACTGTAGGGGCCGATTGCGGCAGGGGCGTCAGCAGTCTGAATCACGGTCTTGCTCATCGTTCTCCCAAGGAATGAAGGGTGCCCGAGCATGGTTTACGGCACCATGATCGTCAAGGCTGTTGGCGGGCTTGCGCTCTGCGTCATCGAACAGTGTTGCAACGGGCTCTCCTCTTGTCCTACTCCCGACGCATGCAAACTCCTCCAACCGTTGTGACCGGGGCCGACCTCGATGCCCTCTGGCGTTCCGCTGCTTCGATGTATGCCGCATCGGAGGCCTTCCGCTTCTACGAGGGCGGAAGCTGGCGCTCGCTCACCTACGCCGAGGTAGACGACAGCATCGACGGCTACGCAGACAGACTGGCGGAGGTCGGCGTCAAGCCCGGAGACAGGGTCGCCATCGCTGCCCACCTCGGCAGGCAGGCTGTGCTCGCAGACCTCTCTATCACCCTCTCAGGTGCGGTGAGTGTGCCGCTGCCGCCCGGTTCGACAGCGCGACAACTCGCGATGATGATCACCGACTCGGGCGCCTCCACCCTGATCGTCGAGTCGCTGGAACAGCTCGAGCGGCTTGAGTCGGTCGCCGCCGAATTGCCCTCGCTCACTGCCGTGCTGCTCCTCGCAGGCCAGCCGCCGGCGACCTCCTCCTGGCCTGTCCGCCTCTTCACCGAGGTCGATGGCGCCGATGGTCGTTCCCGCGCGGCCATCGGTCCGCAGGCCCTCGCGACCCTTGCCTACACGCTGGGCACCACCGGCCGCCCGCGCGCCGTGATGGTCTCCCATGACAACCTTGTTGCCGCCAGCGCCAGCTGTGCCGAGGCCCTCGCGGTCTGCTCCACCGACCGTCAGCTCGTCTTCCATCCGCTCGCCCACATCTTCTCGCGGCTCCTCCTCTGGACCGCCATCCGGAGTGGCGCCTGCACCATCTTGGGCCGTGGCTCCTTCAGCGTCATGGCCGACCTCGCGGAGACAAAGCCGACCATCTTTGTTGGCGTGCCGATGGTCTACGAGAAGGCCATGGCCTCCTTCGTCTCAGACATGGTTGGCCAGGGGGCGCTCCGGCGGCGCGCCCTCGACGCTGTTCGGGCGCTCGGAAGGGTCGACCGCAACGCAGAGAGCGGATGGTTCAAGCGCCAACTCGCCCTCCTTATCGCTGCGCCGCTGCAGCGCCAGCTCCGCGAGCGGCTCGGCGGCCGCATCCGACTCCTCATCTGCGGCGGAGCGCCCCTCGCCGCTGCCACCGAGGAGCTCTTCGACGGCTGCGGGCTACCCATCCTGCAGGGCTACGGGCTTACCGAGGCCTGCTCCGCCGTCACCCTCAACCGGCCCGGCGCGCACGAGGTCGGGACCGTCGGCCCGCCCCTGCCCGGCGTCGAGGTCAGCTTCGACACCGACGGCGAACTCCTTGTCCGTGGCCGCGCCGTTGCTGCCGGCTACTGGAACCAGTCCGGCCCCGACACCGTCACCTTCACCGACGGCTGGCTCCGAACAGGCGACATCGCCGAACCGCTCCCCAGCGGAGCCCTGCGCGTCACAGACCGCAAGAAGGACATCATTGTCACCGCCTCCGGTCGACGCGTCTCACCCGTTCGCATCGAAGCGGCGCTACGTGAGATCCCGCTCGTGGGCCACGCCTTCGTGGATGGCGAGGGGCGTCCGGAACTCGTCGCGCTCGTCGCACTCGACCCCGAAGCGGCCCTCAACTGGGCCGCAGACAAGGGGCTTGGCAGCCTCGGGCTGGCAGAACTGACCCGTCACCCCACGCTCTTCGCTGCACTCCGCGAGGCCATCGACGCCACGAACCGGGAGCTCGAGCCGGCCGAGGCCGTGAGACGCTTCGCCATTCTGGAGTCTGGCTTCGACGCCGCATCAGGCGAGGTCACCCACACCATGACCAACCGCCGCAGCTTCATCACCCGCAAATACAGGGCGCTCCTCGACGGACTCTACGACAGCGCCAAGACCGCCTCTCGCCCCGCTGTCCGAGTCTGATCGCCCGCTCGCCGGTTTTTTGTGGAGCGCCCCATTGCAGCCTACCATCCTTGCAACTGGAGGTAGCTCATGTCTCTCGCCTACTCGACCCCGTCCACACTCTCGAACCGTCATCGCGAAGCGCCCCGCTTCCCCTGCTCCGTCCGTGTCTGGGTACACGACGCCGCGTCGGGACGCTGGGCCCACCTGGAGACCGTCGATGTCTCCAAGGGCGGCTGCTTTGTCGCAGCGCAGCTGCTGTTGGCGCAGGAGACCGAACTGCAGCTCGTCGTTGAACTGTCCGACAGCATCTCCTTCCCCATCATCGCCTCGGTGGTTCGACGCGGCTTCTCCGAGGGTCAGGGACTGCAGCCGGGCATGGGCCTGCGCTTCCTCTCAGCCGACCCTGACATGGTAGACAAGTGGCTCGTTGCTGCGCGCTGCGGTCGCGCCTGAACACATCCGCAGCGAGGTTTGCGTGAGCATGCTCCCGTTCGAGAAGTGGCATGGCCTTGGCAATGACTTCGTTGTTGGGTTCGAGGCCGACGGCTGGAGCCTCGCCGACGGACAGAAGGCGGTAGAGCTCTGTGATCGCCATCGTGGCGTCGGTGCAGACGGCCTGCTCATCGTCGGAGTGTCCCCCGCCCGCATGACCGTCTTCAACGCCGACGGCAGCCAGTCGGAGATGTGCGGCAACGGCCTCCGCTGCGTCTCCGCCGCCATCGCCACCCGCGTTGCCACCTCCGACTGGTTCGATGTGGAGACGGGCGCCGGCCCCCACGCCACCAGGCTGCTGACGAGCGGCGAGGTAGAGCTGCTGATGCCCCGCCCTAGGCTTATGCCGGACGCAAGCGGCTCCGCCTTGGTGCGGCCACGCGCGGGGCTCGATGCTGCGGGCTATCGGCTCTCGACCGGCAACCCGCACTGGGTCTTCGTCGACCTCGAGAACCCACCCGACATCGCGCTCGTCGGCCCTCTCCTGGAGTTCGACCCGCAGTTCCCGGAGCGGGTGAACATCGAGTTCGTCCGGCTGCTCCCCGACGGCGCCCTCCGTGTGGATGTCTGGGAGCGTGGATGCGGACAGACGCAGGCCTGTGGCACAGGCGCGGCGGCGGTGGCAGAGCTCTGGCGCTCGCTCGGGCGGGTCTCCGACGTCGCGACCCTCACGGTGGAACTGCCCGGTGGTCGGCTCCACTTCGGCTGGCTTGGTGAGCGGCTGCTTATGCGCGGTCCGGCGCAGCGGGTCTTTGCAGGCACGGTCGCACGCTGAAGCGGAGCGCAAAAACGGAGCGAGGCGCCCGAGAGCGCCTCACAGTCCTTCGGTACTCCGACGATTACTTCGTCAGCGCGCCGGTCTTGAGGAAGATGGCGCCGGCCTTCTTCACGGCAGGCTGGATGCGGATGAGACCGTTCACGCCACCCGGGATCGAGCCCAGGATGAGGTAGAGATTGTCTTCGGCGATGACCCGAATCACGCGGAGATTCTGCATCGTAACCCGCTTGTTCGAGTGGTGACCGGCCATCTTCTTGCCCTTGAAGACACGGGCGGGGAAGGTGTGAGCGCCGATCGAGCCGGGGCCGCGCTTGGTCTCGTGCGCGCCGTGCGAGCCCTTGAAGCCCTTGAAATGCCAAGCCTTCATGACACCCATGAAGCCTTTGCCCTTGCTGATACCGACGGCATCAACAAACTCGCCTTCGGTGAAGAGCGTGTGGTCGAGCGTCTGACCGACCGTGTAGTTGTCGAGCTCAGTCTCGGTGCAGCGGAATTCCGCCACAACGCGCATCGGATTCTCGATGCCAGCCGAGGTGAAGACGCCAACTTCGGGCTTGTTCACGCCGCGGAAACGGACCGAACCGTCCTTCTCCTGGCGAACCGCCTCCTCAAAACCAACCTTGACCGCGGCATACTTGTCGTCGCCGTGGGCGCTCTTCTTCGCCAGGACCTTCATCGGGCCAACCTGCACGACGGTCACGCCTACGCGCTTGCCCTCGGCCGAGAAAATCTGCGTCATTCCAAGCTTACGACCAAGAATCATCTTCGACATGTTAAACCTCTCAACCCGCGACGAGGCACCCAGCAGGTGCAGAAAACTCTGGCGGAGGCAGCGAGTGCGCCTCACAGAGGGCGGCCACCGTTAGCCGAAACCGGGAGCAAACGCAACCTACCGGCAGGCCGCGCGGCCCCCGTTAGAGCCCTTCTACCTTCGTCAGGATTTCCTTCATGATCTCCGAGGTGCCGCCGCCGATCGTCAGCAGGCGACCATCGGTCCAGGCGCGGCCGATCGGGTACTCCGTCGTGTAGCCAAAGCCACCGTGGAACTGCTGGCAGTCGTAGAGCACCCTCTGCATCAGGTCGCCCGCCACCAGCTTCGCCATCGTGATCTCACGCGTGGCGCCCTGCGGGTCCTTGGAGACCTTGTCGACCGCGAAGTAGCAGAGCCGGCGCGCCGCCTCGATGTGCGCCAGATGCTCTACCAACTTGTGACGCACCACCTGGTGCTTGATGAGCGGTTTGCCGAAGGTGGAGCGCTCCTTGGCGTATCGGATGGTGTCGCGCACCGCGAGCTCCATGCCGCCCACCGAGGCCAGCGCGCCAATCAGCCGCTCGCCCTGAAAGTTGGTCATGATGTGGAAGAAGCCCGCGTTCTCGTGGCCCAGCGTGTAGCGGACGGGAATGCGGCAGTCCTCGAAGAATAGCTCGGCCGTGTCCGAGGACTTGTTGCCGATCTTCTTGAGCTTCTTGCCCACGTGGAAGCCCGGCGTGTCGGTCGGAAAGACCACGAGCGTGATGCCGCCAAACCCGGGGCCGCCCGTCCGCACCGCCATGGTCAGGAAGTCGGCGCGGGTGCCGTTGGTGATCCAGAGCTTCTGGCCGTTGATGATGTAGTCGTCGCCGTCGCGCCGCGCCGTGGTCTTGATGTTCGCCACATCCGAGCCGGCGCTCGGCTCGCTGATCGCCAAGGCTGCAATCTTCTCGCCCGCGATGGCCGGCGCCAGGAACTCGCGCTTGATCTCGTCGCTGCCGATCTCGTCGAGAATCGGCGTCGCCATGTCGCTCTGCACCATCAGGCCTAGGTTGACGCCGGCGTTCTGGGAGTGGTTCAGCTCCTCCGCGTAGGCCACCGTGTACCACCAGTCGAGCCCCATGCCGCCGTAGGCAGGGTCCATGCGGATGCCCAGCAGCCCCAGATCGGCAGCCTGCTTGAAGACCTCGCGCGGGAAGATCCCCGCCTCGTCCCACTCCTCCGCGTGCGGCGCCAGACTCTCCGCGAACTTCCGGACAGTGCGCCGGAAGGTCTGGTGGTCGTCGGTAAAGATCTCGTTGTCTTGCATGATGACGGTGCGTTCGGACACGGCGGCCTGCTCCGATGAGAGGGGGTGGAAGAGGGTCGCGTTCTGCTCCCGCTGTCGGGGGCTGTCAATCGCCGTTGCGCCCCGTTCGGTAGCACCTTGCGCCCGACCGCGGGTTGACCCAGAGGTCGCCCAAAGACTAGGGCCGCCCAGACTCTCTCCAGGCCAGCATGAACCCATCCTCCGCCGACAGCCTCCGCATCACGCGGACCGAGCGCATCGAGCCTCCGGTGACGCTCCTCGCCGAACTGCCGCTCTCCCCAGGGGCGCGGGCGGGCGTGGTGGCGGCCAGGGCAGCCATCGGAGAGATTCTTGCCGGTCGCGATAACAGGCTGCTTTGCATTGTAGGCCCCTGCTCTGTTCATGATGTCGTCGCCGCGCGCGAGTATGCAGGCAGGTTGAAGAGCCTCGCTGACGCGCTCTCCGGCCAGCTGCTCGTCGTGATGCGGGTCTACTTCGCTAAGCCGCGCACCACGGTCGGCTGGAAGGGCCTCATCAACGACCCCGAACTCAACGGTAGCTTCGCCATCGGCACCGGCCTTCGGCTCGCCCGCCACCTGCTCCTCGACCTTGCCGAGCTTGGTTTACCCTCAGCAACCGAGTTCCTCGACCCCGTCACGCCCCACTACCTGGCCGATGCGGTCGCCTGGGGAGCCATCGGCGCTCGTACCGTCGAGAGCCAACTCCACCGCGAGGTTGCCTCCGGCCTGCCGATGCCGGTGGGCTTCAAAAATGCGACCTCGGGTAGCGTCAAGGTTGCCGTCGATGCACTCGTCGCGGCCCGCGAGCCCCACCGCTTCATCGGAGCAACTGCCGCGGGAGAGGTCGCTGTAATGACCACAGCCGGTAACCCCCGAACGCACCTGATCCTGCGCGGCGGCACCGAGGGCACCAACTTCGGGCAGGGCGAGGTGGCCGAGGCTGTCTCCATGCTGGCCGCGCGTGCCCTCGAACCCCGGCTCATGATCGACTGCAGTCACGGCAACTGTGGCCGCGACGCCGAGCGGCAGCCTGCAGTTGCTCGCGAAATCGCAACCCGGTTTGCCGAAGGCGAGCCTGGCCTCATGGGGCTGATGCTCGAGAGCCACCTCGTGGGCGGGCGCCAACCGCTCTCCGGAAACCAGCCACTCCGCTATGGCCAGAGCATCACCGATGCCTGCCTCGGCTGGGATGAAACCGAGGCGCTCCTACGCGAGGTTGCCGCGCTCGTGGCGGGTCGCTGACGACAAGCCCGTTGGTTGACCCGCTGCCTCCGTCCGAATAGGTGCCGACTGTCAGATTTCGCGGCAGACGCAGGCATCCATCCAGATGATCGTAGTATCGGGAACGAAGCGGTCGGGCACCTCCATGTGGATGCAGGTGCTGCGACGGGCCGGGCTGCAGAGCCTGGGCGAGGCCTTCCCGCGCGGGTGGGACCGTCGGATCGCTGCGGCCAATCCGCGCGGGTTCTTCGAGTCTGACTACCGCAACGGCATCTACTATCGGACCAATCCCCACCCCGAGACCGGCCTCTATCTCGCCGCAGACGATCTCACGCAGGTGGCCATCAAGGTCTTCGCCCACGGCGTTGTGAAGACGGAGCGTGCCTACCTCGACAGGCTCATCATCTGCGTCCGGCCCTGGCGCGCCTATGCGGCTTCGCTCCAGCGGTTGCGAGACCTCGAGGCCGCCAGCGCCCGCGATGCTGAGGCGAAGCGCGGACGCGAGCCCAGCCTTCCGCCGCCGCTCGGCTGGTGGGAAGAGCACCTCGTCTTGATGCGCGATGTCCACGCCCGCGGCCTCAACGCCCGCTGGGTGGGCTACGATGCAGTGCTTGCCAACCCGGCTTCCGTCGTGCCTGAGCTGCTCGGCTGGATCGGTACCGGCGATGCAGCGCAGGCGATTGCCGCGATCGAACCCTCGCTCCAGACACAGCGGCCCGCCAACCTCGGCGATTTCGGTCTCCCCGCAGCGACCGTCGGGGCGCTCGATGCCCTCGAAGCTGCGCTGATGAGCGGGCAGGGCGCAGACCCCCTCTTCGCCGCGCGAGCCTGGGCCGAGGCCGCGCCGTCGCGGCCCGAGATCGCCGCCTACCGCGCAGTAGATGCCCGCCGCCTTGCACCCGCTCGCCGCCGCAACCGGCCAACCGTCTCCGCCGGGGAGGTCCACCCGTGAGGCGCCTCCTACTCGCGGTCGTGGCAGTGGTCCTGCTCGGCGGATGCGGCATGGCCCGCAGCCAGTTCGACTTTACCCGCGCCCTCGTAAACGCCGACCGCCTCGCCGACGACGGCGCCTTCGACCGCGCCTCCGATGCCTACGATGCGCTCGCCTGGCAGGCCGACCGCGTAGACCTGCTCCGCTACGTCCAGTTCCGGCGCGCCCTCATGGACGAGCACCGCGGCCGCCTCGCCGAGGCCCGTGCTGCCTATCTGCGCATCGCCGCCTCCCCCACCTCCGTCTACGACGACGATGCCGGCGAAGCACTCTACCGCATGGCGCTCATCGCCCGCGAGAAGGAGAAGGATGAGGTCGAGGCTGCGCGCTGGTTTCAGCAGATGCTGTTTAGCTACCCCAACACCTCCTTTGCGCCGGATGCCTTCGACGCGCTGGTCGAGCGACTCCGCGGCCAAGGCGATCACGCTGCAGCACTCCGAATGGCAGAGGGCGTCTACGCTCGCCTGCGGGATACAGAAGTCGCCGATGACGCCCTCTATCGCATCGCCCGTATCGCCGACGAAGATCTCAACGACCCCGAGCAGGCGCTTGGTCGCTACCTCGAACTCACCCTGCGTTTCCCGCGAAGCAGCTTCACCGACGACGCCGCCTGGCGCGCCGCTGCCTGTTACGGACGGCTCGGCAACACCAACATGGAGTACGGTACGCTCGAAGCCATGCTCGACGAACGCGAAGTGAGCTGGATCATGGCCAACTACGAGTCTCGATATTACGTTCCCGCGCTGCTCCGCATGGCCGTCATCCGCGAGCAGCAGGGCCGGCTGCTCGACGCGGTCGCAGTGCTGCACCGCTTCCGCGACACCTACGACCTTTCGCTCAAACGTGACGACACCGGCTTCGACATCGTCCGGCTCCTGCTCGCAGCGGGCCAAAGAGACGAGGCCGCTGCGATGGTCACAGAACTGCGTGAGACCTTCCCCGACAGCCGCTTCACCCGCAAGGCGCAGGCGCTCCTGACTGGCGAGGGCCTGCCATGATCCGCATCGCTGAGGTCTACAAGTATCGCGGCCACGAGTGCGTCATCAATGGCGTCAACCTCGTCATCCCCCAAGGGACACAGGTGGGCCTCATTGGGCCCGGCGGCGCGGGCAAGAGCCTGCTCATGAAGATCTGCGCGGGGCTCGTGCGGCCCGACAGCGGCTCCGTCCTCATCGACGGCACCGAGGTCGTGGGCATCGGCGACGTGGAGATGACAAGCGTCCGCTCCAAAATCGGCATGCTCTTCCAGAACTACGCACTCTTCGACTTTATGACCGTCGAGGAGAACATCGGCTTTCCGCTCCGCCAGCTCGGCGGCCGCACCGAGGAGGAAATCCGCGACGAGGTCAACCGGCTCCTCCTCGCCGTCGACCTCCCGAACACCCAGAAGCTCTTCCCCAACGAGCTCTCCGGCGGCATGAAGAAGCGGGTCACCTTCGCCCGCGCCGTCATCGCCAATCCCCCCATCCTCTTCTACGACGACCCCACCGCCGGCCTCGATCCGGTCACGTCCGGAAAGATCTTTGCCCTCCTCGAGGAGCGTCGCGCCCGCGGAGGCACCACCTCCATTGTCGTCAGCCACGACATTCTTGGCATGCGCGACATTTGCGACTCGTTTGTCCTCATGGACCACGGGCGCATTGTCTTCAGCGGCACCCGCGAGCAGATCGAGGCCTCCACACGCCCCTTCGTGGGACAGTTCTGGCGCGGGGAGGCCGACGACTGATGCAGGCTCTCTCACCCTCCAAACTCCTCTCCCGCTTCGGAGCCGCCTTCATGGCCATCGCTCTCGATGTGGGCGGCATGGCGGTCCTGCTCTACCAGATCCTCCGCTGCCTCGTCCCGCCCAGGCTCGACGGCATGGAGACCTGGCGAAACCTCTACAAGGTGGGCGTCAAGAGCGCCCCGATCGTCGTTGTGACCGCGATGCTCACCGGCGCCATCATGGTCATCCAGTCGGGCGCCCTCGTCGCACAGTTCGATGCCTTCGGCCTGCTCGGTTGGGGTGCTGCATTTGCCACCCTCCGCGAGGTCGGCCCCATCATGATCGGCCTCATGTTCTCGGGCCGTGTCGGCGCAAACAACACCGCCGAGCTCGGCACCATGAAGGTCACCGACCAGATCGACGCGCTCCGTGCACTCGCCATCGACCCCATCACCTATCTGCTCGTTCCCCGCTTCATCGCCATCGTCTTGATGATGTTCCTGCTCACCATTGTCGGCGACCTCACCGCACTCGTCGGCGGCGCCTACACGGGACAGGTGCTTCTCGGCGTCTCGCCCAGCCTCTTCGCCTCAAGCGTCATTGAGTACATCACGCTCGAAGACCTCTTCAACGGCCTCTTCAAGGCCTTCACCTTCGGCATCGCCATCGCAGTCGTCAGCAGCCACTACGGCATGACCACATCCGGTGGCGCGGTCGGCGTCGGCAGGTCGGTCAACAACTCGGTTGTTGCCTCGGCCGTCCTCATCTTCGTGCTCGACTACTTCATTACCTCGATTCTCCACTAGCGCGGAACCTTCGCCGATGACCAAGCACACCCAAGCCTACGTGGCCGCGCTGAGTCCGACGCAGCGACGCATTGCCCAGCTCGGGGTCGTCTTCGTGCCCATCGTCACGCAGATAACCGACATCCTGCGCGTGGGCAGCTTGGCCTTCTACTACGCCTTCAAGAAGCCCATCCGCTGGCGCGAGGTCCTGCAGCAGAGCTTCTTCATCGGCAACCGCTCGCTCGCCTTTGTCATGATCGTGCTCGGCTTCCTCGGCATGATCCTCATCTTCCAGTCCGGCTTTCAGGCCAAGCGCATCGTCGGCGATCTCCAGGGCATGGGCGCGCTCTACCTGCAGCTCCTCTTCCGCGAGTTCGCACCCACCGTCACTGCGCTGATGCTCGCAACCCGTGTCGGCACAGGCATCGCCGCCGAGATTGGCAGCATGGTCGTCACCGAGCAGGTCGATGCCCTCCGGATGAACAACGCCGAGCCCATCCAGTATCTCGTCGTGCCTCGCCTCCTCGCCAGCATCGTCATGACCTTCGTGCTCTCCTGCGTCGCGCTCTGCGTAGCATTCGGCACCGGCATGTTTGTCGCCAACACGGTCTTCGAGGTCAACGTTGCGACCTTCTACAACACCTCGCTGCTCGAGTGGGGCGACCTCATCATCTTTTCGCTCAAGGCGCTCGCCTACGGCATCACCATCCCCATCATTGCCTCGCAGGCTGGCCTCGCCGCCTTCGGCGGCTCCGAAGGTGTCGGAACCGCCACCACCATGGCCGTCGTCAACGCCAGCCTCGCCGTCACCATCCTCGACTTCGTGCTGAGCGGCGTCGGCTACATCTTCTTCTTCAGCTAGGCCGCCGTGATCGAGTTCATCGACATCCACAAAGCCTTCGGCAGCAAGCAGGTGCTCCGCGGGGTCAGCCTCGAGGTGAAGAAGGGCGAGATCATGTTCATCATCGGCTCCTCCGGCGCCGGCAAGAGCGTGCTCGTCAAACACCTCGTCGGGCTCATCCGCCCCGACGCAGGTCGCGTCATCCTCGACGGCGTGGAGGTCACCAACCTCACGGAAGAAGAGTACTATCCCATCCGCAAACGCTGCGCGATGGTCTTCCAGAACTCCACCCTCTTCGACTCCATGACGCTGCTCGACAACGTCGCGCTCCCCATCCGAAAGCACTTCAAACTCTCGCTCGCCGAGGCCCGCTCCGAGGCCAAGGCCAAGCTCGCGCTCGTCAACATGGAGCAGCATGCCGAGCGCTACCCGGCCGACTTCGGCGACGGCATGCGCAAGAAGGTGGCCATCGCTCGGGCACTCACCCTCAACCCCGACTTCGTCATCTTCGACGAGCCGACCACCGGCATCGACCCCATCTCTGCCAACATCGTCGACCGCCTCATCCGCGACCTGTCGGACCGCCTCGGCGTCACCTCCATCGTGGTGAGCCACGACCTCCGCTCCATCTTCGGCGTTGCCGACCGCGTAGCCATGCTCTACAAAGGGCAGCTTGTTTTGGACGGACCGCCAAGTCTCTATCGAGAAACCGACAACGCCATCGTGCAGCAGTTCATCAACGGGCGGCCTCAGGGCCCCATGGAAGTCTAAACCCGATGCGACCCAACGAGACCAATATCGAACTCAAGGTGGGAGCGCTCGTCCTGGCGGCGGTGGGCATTCTTATCGCCTTCGTGCTCGTCCTCGGTGACTTCTCCCTGAAGAGGGGCTTCCCCGTCTATGTCGACTTCGACAACGCTGCCGGCCTCAAGTCCGGCGCGCCCGTCCGTATCTCGGGCATCCCCTCCGGCCTCGTCAGAAGCGTCGACTACCTCGGCGGCATGAAGGACGAGAAGACCGCCTGGCCCGTCTATGTGCGGGTCACCGTCTGGCTCGATGAGTCGGCGCGCGAGGTCCTGCACAAGAACGCCTCCTTCACCATCACCACCCAGGGCGTCCTCGGAGAGCCCTATGTGGAGATCAACGCCGGCGACCCCAAGCAGCCCGTTGCGGTGGAAGGAACCATCTTCAAGGGCATCGACCCGCCAAGCATGGGCATGCTCCTGCAGTCAGCCTACAAGACCATCGGAGGTCTTCAGGAGGTGCTTGACCGGGTGAACGGTCGCGGGGCCAACCCCATCCACATCGACGCCTTCGTCAACAACATCGGCAGCCTCGCCGGCACCCTCGATGAGCGCATCAAAGAGAACAAAGAAGAGATCGACAGCATCATGGCAAACGTCGACGGCGTCCTGAAGGAGAACCGCGACAAGATCGACAACATCTTCGCCCACACCGAGAAGGCGACCGACGAGTTCGCCAAGCTCGGCAGCGCGCTGAACATGGGCGTCGGCGACGGCACCAACGTCCGCTCGCTCATCAAGAGCGCCGACAAGACCATGACCGGCGTGGCCAAGGAGATCGACCCCGTCATGAAGCACGCCCGTGGCGCGCTCGCCTCGGCTGACGGGATCCTGACCGACAACCGGGCGAAGATCGACAAGTCCATCGCCAACATCGAGAAGCTGACGGCGAGTGGCGCCAGCGCGGCCTCCGACGTCGATGCCATGGTCAGCAAGATCAAGGCCGGCGAGGGCACCATCGGAAAGTTCTTCAAGGATGAAGAGGTCTTCGAGGACATGCGCGAGTTCGTTCGCGAGCTCAAGCGTCGCCCCTGGCGCATCATCTGGAAAGAGTGACCGCGGTCACATTGCCGGAGAAGGGCTACGGCCTCTCCTCCTTCGGGCTGCTTCGGCAGCCCCTCTTCTTTTTGGCGACCTCGCTGCGCCGAACTTCAGCCTGCACGGCCAACCGTGACAGGGACCAGCGAAGAGGAGCAGCGCGCTGCGGGACCCTGCCCAGCAGGCGCCGCTCTCACTCCCCTAGTGGGCGTGGCCGTCTCCGTGGTCGTGGCCGTCTCCGTGGTCGTGGCCGTGGTCTTGCGGCGGCTCTGAGCCGACCTCGCGGGTGGGACCCTGAGGCGGCTGCTCCGCCTGGGTTCCCTCCTCGGGTCGCTGCCCATCCTTCTTCCACTTTTCGGCCGTCGCGACCCGGTTCTTGAGGTACTCCGCCTGCTCCTTCGTGGAGATGAGCGGAATGGCCTTCTCGTAGAATTCAAGCGCACGGTTCGGGTCCTCCTTGGACTCCTCGTACAGTCGGCCAATGCGCACATAGGCCTCGAACTTCGCAGACTCCGGGATGGGGCGTTCAATGACACGCCGCAGCGTCTCCAAGGCCCGGTCGGGCTGCTGGTGAATGAAGTAGACATCGCTCAACAGCTCCGATGCCTTGAACAGATTGGGGTCGATGTCGAGCGCTCGTTCGAGCAGGGCCGAGGTCTTACCGAGCGCCTCTCCTGCCTCCTCCGTGTTGGGGGGCGCGATGCGCGAGAAGCAGTCGGCCAGCGCAAAACGGGCCATGGCAGAACCGGGGCGCAGCTCAACCGCCGACTGAAACGCAGCCATCGCAGGCCGAAGGCCGCCGTCCGGCTTGAACTTCAGCAGCAGCCCGAGGTTGTAGAACGATTCGAACCGCGGCTGAATCTCGTTCGCCTTTGTGAAGGCCTCGCCAGCATCCGACAGGTGCGCATACCAGGCCAGCACCATGCCACGCCCCGTGGCGAGGCCCCAGCGGATGGTCTGAACCTGGGGCCAGACGACCAGCGGCAGCACCACAGCGAGCGCCAGAACACCCTGAAGCGGACGGGCTGCAGCTGCCTGCTTCGCAGCCTTCGCAGGCCGCTCGATGGCGACCAGAATCACCACCGCCATCAGCGTCATCGAGGCCGCCGTTAGCCAGCCAGGCCCGGCCGCGTAGGCCGCGACTGCGGCGCCGAGCGCAGGGATGATCGGTGGCGCAGGGTCCTGCTTGTCGGGCGCGCGGCTGCCATCCTTGATCGCCAGCCCGAAGAGCACAATCAGCAGCAGTGGCAGCAAGAAGCCGAACTCCGCAGCCTGCTGCAGAAAGGCCGACGGCGCCCGCCGCGCAGAGGGCAGGCCGTTGGTGTGGCTGGCAACCCATGGGTCGTCGTGGTTTAGGAACTCCGCACCGCGCGCTCCAAAGGTCCCTGGACCTGCGCCGAGGGGCTGGCTCGCCTTCGCCATCTCAAAGGCCGCGTTCGACAGTGCGTGGCGCGCATCCGCATCGCTCCATTGGCTGTCTGCGCCTGTCTCAATCTCGGTGCGGAAGGAGGGGAGGCTGTCGGAGTCTGCCTCGTTGTCTGGCAGCGTCGGCGACGGGACCGCCTGCAGCGCAGCCGCTACGAGCCACGGCGTGAGCCATGCAACAAGGCGCCGCACGCCACCTCCCTCCGTTCCGCCGAAGACGCTGAAGATGGCTCCGATGATGGAGGCGCCAGCGATGGGCCACCATACGCCAAGGCTGTCGGTGAGCCCCAATGCGATGGCAGCGAACCCCGCGCCAACGCCGAACAGCACGCGCCGCCAATTCTCGCTCGCCAGGCCGCTCGAAACCAGCAGCGGGAGGGCGACGGCGAGCCAGGTCGCCGCCTGGTGTGGATCGTCAAAGAAGGGATGCGGCGCCGCAAAGAGCGGGGCGGTCGGGATAGCGGCGGGGAAGACAAGGCCGGTCAGCCCGAGCAACGAGCAGACACCCACTGCGATGGCTGTCACGGCAACAGACCCGCGAAGGAGCGGTGCCAGCGTCACGCCATCGCGCGGATAGGCGGCGGCCAGCAGCAGCGGCGACGCGCCGATGAGCAGCGCCAGCCCATCGTACGACTCGGCCGTCAGACCGCCGAGTGCCGTCCGCGCTACCGCCCACAGCGCCAGCGCGATCCAGGTTCCGCCTGCGTAGTTGGCCCACGGTGCGACTGGCGCCGACGACGCAGGCAGCAGACGCCACAACACAAGCCCGAACCCTCCCAGAATGGCAGCGGCCGCGCACTGAAGCACATCGTATCGCGGGAACCCCGAGAAGGCCGCGAGGACGGCCACAACGGGAATGGAAAAGAGGATGAACTTGTAGAGATGGCGCATGGCGTCGGTTCTGCTGCGTGGAGGCGGCGGCACAATCGCACCGCCGCTGCCCCTTTGCAGAATCACGGCAGCGACACAAAATTGCGTCCCGTCCGCCACCGTCTTACAGAGGAGCTGCCGCGCGTTGTGTCGTGGCGCTGGGAGTGTCGCGTGTCCGAGTCCTCAAGCAAGAACTGGTCGCTGATCCTGCTCCGGGCACTCTGGCGCGCCATCCTCTACCTTCTCCTCGCCGTCCTCCTCGGCCCAGGTTGGTATGCCGCCAAGCGGGGGAGGGCGAAGGCGGCCCTTTTCGCAAACGGCATTTGGTCCACTGCCTGGATCATCTTCGCCCTTGCGCTCAATCACTTCGCCTTCGCTCCTACCTTCCCACTCATCGCCATGGGCCTGCTCTTCTGGGTCCTCGAGTTCATCTTTGTCTCGCACCCCGCCTCCACGGAAAAGCACCCGCTGCCCGAGCCACCTCCGCTCCGCCTCGGCCGCTTCACGCCCGCCATGGTCTGGGCCGTCGTGCTCTGCTGGGCCTACTGGGTCCCCATGCTGGTCTCCCGAAGCCTCATCGTGGACCACTGGTCGCTCTTCGTCCCCTTCGACACCAACATGGCCCCCACCATCCTGGAGCATGAGGTCATCCTCGTCGACCGTACGCAGCGCAACCTCGCCGACTTCCGCCGCGGCCAGCTCGTGCTTTACACCGAGCCCAGCGACGAAGAGGCCAGCCGGATCGGTCGTATCGTCGCGCTCCCCGGGGATGAGGTCACGCTCGAAGAGGGGCAGCTCATCGTCAACGGGCAGGCCGTGCCCCAGTTTGAACTCGATGACCAGACCCGTGCCATGGTCGTCTCCGCCATCGGCGATCGCGCCGACGCAATGCGCCTCTGGTTCGAAGTCGTCGAAGGGCGAAAGTATGTGGTCGTCGGCCCGCGCCAGGCCATCTTCGGACAGGCGCCCGAGTGGGTGATCGGGGAGGGCGAATTTCTCGCCTTCAACGACGAGCGCATGAACCGCGACGACTCGCGCAACTTCGGGCCGCTGCCCGAGGCGGCCATCGCGGGCAAGCCGCTCTTCATTGTCCACCATGGCGGCGAGTCTGACCAGGTCGGCCGCGTCAGCATGCGGGTGCAGCCACGCGAAACGGCCGCTCCAGTGCCGCAATCCGCTACGCCCGCCCCCGCCAAATGGGCCAGACATGAGGCCCTGCGACCGCCGGAGCGACACCGTCACACAGCCCACAGCCTCCATGCGCGCTGCCATCGCGGCGGCCCCCGTGGGCGACGATGTCTTCGGCGAAGACCCGACCATCCGAGCACTTGAACTCCGGGTCGCCTCACTCCTCGGAATGCCCGACGCTGTCTTCACCGCGAGCGGCACCATGGCCAACCAGCTCGCGCTCATGACCCACTGCCGGCGGGGCGACAGTGTCGTCGTTCCACGCAACTCGCACATGGTGCTCTTCGAGACGGGGGCTTCTGCGGCGATCTCTGGCATCCAGACCTTCGAGGTGGGTGAGGATGGCCACTTCGACGGAGACCATGTCCGCGCCGCCGCCCGCTCCAACGCCTACATCTATCCTCCGACCCGGCTCGTGGTGGTTGAGAACACCCACAACTTTGCAGGGGGCCGTGTCACAGACGCCGCCCGCATGAGCCACATCGCCGAGGCCACCAGCGCGCTTGGCATTTCGCTCCATGTTGACGGAGCGCGGCTACCCCATGCTGCCGCCGCGACCGGCCTCTCCATGGGCGAGCTGGTTGTCGGCGCAACCTCCGCCTCCATCTGCCTCTCGAAGGGGCTCGGAGCACCCATGGGCAGCGTCCTCGCGGGTCCGCTCGACTTCATCCAGACCGCGCGCCGCTACCGCCGCATGCTCGGCGGTGGGCTTAGGCAGGCAGGCCTGATGGCAGCCGGTGGTCTCTTCGCGCTCGACCACCACATGGGCGATCTCCGCCTCGATATCGACCGTGCCGGCGAACTCGCAGCGGCGCTCTCCGAGACCTCGACGTTCGCCCCCATCGGGCAGCCCGATTCCAACATCGTTGTCGCTCAGACCGTCGGCTGGGATGCCGAGGCAGCGCTCGCAGCCCTGACCGACCGAGGCCTTCGCGCCATGGCCTTCGGAGCCAGCAGGGTCCGGTTTGTCCTGCATCGCGACATCACAGAAGAGGCCTTCCAGGCGGCGCTCACGGCGGTCCGGTCGGTTCGCCCCTGACGCCAGAAGTTTGACTCCGATCTTCTGCGAAGTAGCCCCCATCGAGTCCCCCTCACGCGAGGTCACCGATGAGCATCGAACGCCGTGCATCGCAGCGCCGCCCCGCCGGCTTCTTCCTCAACGCAGTCGAGGACGGCATCCCCATGCTCTGCATCGCTCGAGACATCTCCGACACGGGTGCGCGCATCGAACCGCTGTTCGACCGCCGCGCCTGCCGTCCGCGTCAGCTCCGCATGGAGTTCCACGTGCCCGGCATGCGGAAGGTCATCGTCACCCAGGCCGACTGCGTCCGCCATGAAGAGGCCAGCCGTACCATCGGCGTTCGCTTCACCTCGCTCAGCGGCCCAGACCGCGCGATGCTCCGCCGACATCTCGCCTCGGTCAGCCTCACCTAATCTGGCGAACCGACGCTCCGCGCAAAGAGCGCCACCCGCGTCCGCTCAGCAAGCCCCCGAACCTCGGTGGCACCCAGCGGAAGCGCAGCGGTGTCGCCCGCCTGCAGACGCAAGACCTGACCATCCGCCGACACGACGCCCGCGACGCCCTCCAGCGTCAGCGCGATCGCAGTCCGTTCCGGAATCGCTGCGATCAGTTCGTCCGGTTCCAGCGCCGCAACCCCCAGCAGCGTCAGCCCCTCATCGGACTGTTGCCCGAGCGCACCCAGCGCCTGGGCAAGCGCCACCCGCGCATTGCTGCGGAGTCGTGCCGACGCCAGCGCATCCTCGACGCCGGGCAAGAAACTCCACATGTCCGAGAAGTGCGACGGCAGCCCGAGCGCCAGACAGAAAGAGGCCGCCCGCAACCCGTCGGCACTTCCGTCCGATACCATCAGACTACCGGGCGCGGGAGCACCTGCTGCGCTCCCATCCGACAGCCCGCCCCAGATCCACCACAGCGCGCAGTGGGCGCCGGAGCCGAACAGCGAGTCGCCCTTCTCGAAGGTGCAAAGTTCGAGGTTCTCAAGCGTCCAGCGCAGGCTCGATGGCGCCATATCGGTCAGCACGGGGACATGCCCGAGCCCCCGCCCCGACTCCGCCGTACCGGCAGATGCCGACTCAACGGCCACCGAGATGAGGAGGTCGTGTGGAAGCCGCGGCCGGTCTGCCGTCAGGTCCAGCGATTCGGCGTCGCTCTGCCCGCCAGCGAGCGGCGCACGCGGCAGTTCGCTCAGCGCCAGTACCCGTTCCGCAGCAACCTGTTCACCCGCCGATTCGAGCAGCCGAAGCGCACCCACCGCGAGCATCATGTCGCCGCCGCTCACGCCCCGCTCCAGGCAGTGACGCGCCACGCGGACCGCATCCGAAACCCGGTTCCTACGCAGGAAATAGTGCGCCAGGAAGAGCCGGTAGGCGGCCCGCTCCGGCAACTTCGGGAGGTTCTGAATCAGCAGCCGCAGCACCCGGTCAGACGCAGCCAAGCGGACTGCGTCATCCACCTCTGTCATCAACATCAGCTGCGGAGAAGCCTGCATGCGATGCGCCCGCGCCGACTACTGAAGCGGCCCGACGATGGTCTGCGTCGCGCTGGCATTCAGGCTCACCTCGGAGCCGTTCACGTCGAGCTTGTTCTCGGCGATCCGGATGACCGTCATCGCCGTGAGCGTGCCGCCGAAGAAACTCGTCGACGACATCAGAGAGAGCGCTGCCGACGGAATCGTGCCGCTGCCCGTGTCCGGGAAGACGCAGGTAACCGCGTTGCCGCCCGCAGGGCCGGCGGGGTTCACGTTCACGTTCAGGAGCGCGACCACCACCATCGAGGCGCCGCTACCGTTCCAAGAAACCCGAAGGTCGCTGTTTCGCGGCGACCCACCAAAGGGTGCGCTCCAGGCCGGCGCAGTGATCACAGGATCGGCGGGGGCAGTGATGGTGCCGCTGAAGGCAGCCAGGTCGGCTCCGCCCGCTGACGAAACCGTGATGGTCTCGCCGCCCGAGAAGAACTCGTTCTGCGAGGTCGGCGCAGACGATGTGTAGACGTTGCCATCTGCACTCGGGCCAAGCGTCAGCGTGTAGTTGGTCGCGCCCACAGAGACGGCGATGCTGCCTGCGTCGAGCGATGGCGTTGCAGCCGGCAGCGTCGCACCGGCGGCCGTCGCATAGACCTTGCAGTCGCCGAAGGTCCCAACCGGCGTCTCCTCCGGCGCGCGACCTTCGCGGAAGGCCGCCGTGATGCTGCCCAGATTGAGATCGGCTGCAACCGATGAGCGTGACTCAAAGACAGTCACCGAGCCCGTCAGGAATCGAGCAGGCGTGGTATCTTCCGCGGGCGTGGTGTCTTCTGCCGGTGTGGTGTCTTCTGCCGGCGTGGTGTCCTCGGCGGGCGTCGTGTCGCTGCCGCCGGTGTCCGCCAGCTCGGTGTCTTCCGCTCCCGTGTCGCTGCTGCCGGTGTCGCTGCTGCCGGTGTCGCTGCTGCCGGTGTCGCTGCTGCCGGTGTCGCTGCTGCCGGTGTCGCTGCTGCCGCCACCTCCACCACCACGCGATGGTGTGCCTCGACTCGCCTCATCTGCGGCGCAACCAGCGAGAGCAACCAGAGAGAGAACGAGCCACTTCTTCATGCAACCTCCTTCAGCGAACGACACCATCGACGAATCCCCCGATGACTAGCCGTTCGACCTCTGCCCGTCGACATCCCTCGGCCGATTCTCACCGCCCCGAGCAGACCGCCCGTGCCACCCGCAACGCCTGCGCTGTGACGGCACGCAGTTGACTCACCTCGGGCGACGTCACCTCGCCGGCGCCGTAGAGACCAGCCACCGAACTCAGCCCCTCATGGTTCACGCGTAGATAGCCGCCTGCATCGAGCGCTGGCACCGGCGAGATGGAGGGCAGCACGGGGTCGACGCCGACCCGCACAAACAGCCCGCGCACCGGCAACCTCTCGCCGTCTGACAACACCACCTCCGACAGCTTGTCCTGCGACCCAGCGACGACCGCCGTCACCTCGCAGCGGTATCGAACCTCGATCGCCGGCGTCGCAGCGAGCGCCTCCACAAAACGCGGCGATGCCCGCAATGTCGCGCCGCGGACGATGAGCCAGACGGCGCAACCCTTCGCCGCCATCCGCAGCGCCCCCTCCACCGCAGCGTCTCCGCCGCCCACAACCGCCACAGGGTCGCCCGCGTAGCTCGCGCCGCGCCCATGCGTCGAAAGCTCCACGCCATGACCCCACCGACCCGCGGCGCCCGGTACCTCCCAAGGCCGCGGCCTCGTGCCCGTGCAGAGAACCACCCGAGACCAGACATTCCATGTCACCACGGACGTCGCAGGCCGCTCCAGACCCACATGCAAGCCACCCGCGACGGCATCGATGGATGCCACCCTG
>CANMDT010000022.1 GCA_947496715.1 Myxococcales bacterium | reverse complement strand
GGGATGCGCAGGAGCTGGCCCTGCTGCAGCTTGGAGACGACAGGCGCGCCGTTCTGCTCCACGCGGACCGTCACGTCGCGGCAGATGAAGCGGAGCGACTGGTTGGGGAGCATCGCGCCCGGCAGCATTCCTGCCTCGAGCAGGATCTGGAAGCCGTTGCAGATGCCGAGCACCCGTCCGCCGCGGGCCGCAAAGTCGGCAACGCTCTCCATGATGGGGCTGAAGCGGGCGACAGCGCCGGTGCGGAGGTAGTCGCCGAAGGAGAAGCCGCCGGGTAGCACGATGGCATCTACCCCCTTGAGGTCGGAGTCCTTGTGCCAGAGCCGCTCCACGCCCACCCCGAGCACCTTCTCGAAGGCGTGTTCGGTGTCGCGATCGCAGTTGGAGCCGGGGAAGACGACGATGCCGACCTTCATGGGGCCTCGTCCAGCGTGAAGGTGTAGTCCTCGATGACCGGGTTGGTCAGGAAGGTTTTGCACATGGCATGCACCCGCGCGGAGGCATCGTCGCGGTCGTCTGTGTGAACGACGAGGTCGATGACCTTGCCCACGCGGACCTGGTCGGCGCCCGCAAATCCAAGCTGCCGCAAACCTGTCTCGATGACCACACCCTGGGGGTCCAAGACGCCCTTCTTGGGCGTGACGAATACGCGCACCTTCATGGTGACTCCTTGCGTTGACTAGGCGGTGCGTCCGAAGACGCGTTGAAAGATGGCATCGACATGGCGCAGGCCGTGGGCGAGGTCGAAGCAGCGCTCGATGTCTGCCTGGCTGAGATGGCTGCGGAGCTCTTCGTCGGCGAGCGCGAGGGGCATGAGCTCATCGCCCGCCTCCCAGGCCACCATCGAGATGCGCTGCACGAGCCGGTAGGCCACCTCGCGGCCCAGCCCCGACCAGAGCAGCTCCATGAGGATGCGCTGGCTGAAGACGAGGCCACGCGTCTGGGCGAGGTTGCGTTCCATCTTCTCGGGGTAGAAGACCAGCTTGTCGATGACGCCTGTGAACCGGTGCAGCGCGAAGTCGAGCGCGATGGTGGCGTCTGGTGCAGCGACCCGCTCGACGGACGAGTGGGAGATGTCGCGCTCGTGCCAGAGGGCCACATTCTCCATGGCGGGGATGGCGTAGCCACGCACCAGCCGGCAGAGGCCGGTGACATTTTCGCTCAGCACCGGGTTGCGCTTGTGGGGCATGGAGCTGGAGCCCTTCTGGCCCTTGTGGAAGAACTCCTCGGCCTCCATCAGCTCGGTGCGCTGCCAGTGGCGGACGGTGACGGCGAAGCGTTCGAGGCTGCTCGCGATGAGCGCCAGCACGCAGAAGTATTCGGCGTGGCGGTCGCGTGAGACCACCTGGGTGCCTGCAGGCTCGCAGCCGAGGCCGAGGGTCGCGCAGACGGTCTCTTCGACGATGGGCTCCACGTGGGTGAAGTTGCCCACCGAGCCGCTGAGCTTGCCGACGGAGACCGAGGCAATGGCGGAGACGAGCCGCACGCGGCAGCGCTTCACCTCGTCGTACCAGCCGGCGAGGATGTGGCCGAGCGAGGTGGGTTCGGCGTGGATGCCGTGGGAGCGGCCGATGACGGGGGTCATCTTGTGTTCGAAGGCGCGCCGCTCGATGGCTGCGGCGAGCGCGTCGAGGTCGTCGAGCAGTAGCTGTCCTGCATCGCGGAGCTGCAGCGCAAAGGTGGTGTCGAGGATGTCGCTCGAGGTGAGCCCCATGTGGAGGAAGCGGCCATCATCGGGGCCGCACTGCTCCTCGAGGCTCTGCACAAAGGCGGCGACATCGTGGCGGGTGATGGCCTCAATCTCGGCGACGCGGGCCGGGTCAACCGAGAGGCAGGCGCGGAGGCGTGCTACGGTCTCTGCGGGCATGCGGCCGAGCGCAACGAAGCCGTCACAGGCAGCGAGCTCAATGGCGAGCCAGCGGTCGAGCTTGGCCTGTTCAGCCCAGATGGCGGTCATCACAGGGCGGGCATATCTATCGATCATGAGCAGGGTCCTGTCGCGTATCGGACGGGATCGATCCCGTTACCGGGATGCCCTGCGGCGATTTGGCGGTACCACCCGGCTCGGCACCGCGGGGCGGTTACTCTTCGAACTTCAGCGAACTGATGGCCGCCTGGTAGTCAGCGAGGAGCGCGTCGGCCTTGTCGGCCTCCATGTAGGAGACGACGACATAGGCAGAGGTGTCCTTGACGAACTGGAAGACGTAGACCTTGAGGTTCACGCCGGCGTGAGCGAAGGTGTAGACGGTCTCCGTGCCGCTCGTGTTGCCGATCTTCTTCTCTTCGCGGCCCGCGCGGGTGAAGTCGGAGGCGCCAAGGGTCTCGTGGAAGGTGTCGAAGAAGACGCCGGCGACATCGCTGGTCATCAACTGGGTCGCGATGACCTCGAGCTGGCTGTGGCCACCGTCGCGCTTGAACATGAAGACAGCGCGATCGTTGCCGTCAGCGTCGCTCCAGCCGGTCGGCCGGTCCATCGACACCTTCAGATCGTCGTTCTTCACCGTCTCGGCCCAAGCCTGACCGGCGATGAGTGAAAGACCAAGAACCGTGGCGATCGTGAGGCGGCGAAGGAGCATGTACACACCGTAGCGTAGGCTGGCGTCCGGCAGCGCCGAACAGACGGCGGCGGTATACGACAAGCATTGGCGACAGGCAAGAACGTTGCGCGCACAGAGCGACCTTCCCTCCACCATTTCCGACCGGTGGCGCACTGCATCATCTCGCTTGCCCCGAACGCCTCTGCCGACTAACCCCGCGCCCCAACATAGACCGCCTCACCGGAGCCTCAGGCATGCCCAAGCGTACGGATATCCGTTCCATCCTCGTCATCGGATCTGGGCCTATCGTGATCGGTCAGGCCTGCGAGTTTGACTACTCCGGCACCCAGTCGGTGCGTGCGCTGCGGAAAGAGGGCTACCGGGTCATCCTGGTCAACTCCAACCCGGCCACCATCATGACCGACCCGGAGCTGGCCGACGCCACCTATGTGGAGCCGCTCACGCCCGCCTACGTGCGCGACATCATCGCCAAGGAGCGGCCCGACGCCATCCTCTCCACCATGGGCGGACAGACCGCGCTCAACCTAGCCAAGGCCCTGCACGAGAACGGTGTCCTTGCCGAGTTCGGCGTTGAGCTGCTCGGCGCCAACTACGACGCCATCGAGTGCGCCGAAGACCGCCAGAAGTTCAAGGTGGCGATGGAGGAGATCGGCGTCGACATGGCCGCCTCCGGCTACGCCCACACGGTCGAAGAGGCTTTTGAGATTACCGTGCGCGTCGGCTTCCCTGCCATCATCCGCCCCTCCTTCACGCTCGGCGGCACCGGCGGCGGCATCGCCTACAACCGGCAGGAGTTCGAGGAGATGGTCCGCTACGGCCTCGAGTGCTCGCCCGTCCACGAGCTCCTCATCGAAGAGTCGCTCCTCGGCTGGAAGGAGTATGAGCTCGAGGTGATGCGCGATCAGGCCGACAACGTGGTCATCATCTGCTCCATCGAGAACTTCGACCCGATGGGCGTCCACACGGGCGACTCCATCACGGTCGCGCCGGCGCAGACGCTGACCGACATCGAGTATCAAGCGATGCGCAACGAGGCGCTCGCCATCATCCGCCGCATCGGCGTCGACACGGGCGGCTGCAACATCCAGTTCGCGGTCAATCCGGAGAACGGCCGCCGCATCGTCATCGAGCTCAATCCGCGCGTCTCGCGGAGCAGCGCCCTGGCCTCCAAGGCCACCGGCTTCCCGATTGCCAAGATCGCCGCACTGCTCGCCGTCGGCTACCGGCTCGACGAGCTCACCAACGACATCACGACCAAGACGCCCGCCTCCTTCGAGCCGGTCATCGACTACACCATCGTCAAGATCCCCCGCTTCACCTTCGAGAAGTTCGCAGGCGCAGACAACACGCTCACCACGCAGATGAAGTCGGTGGGCGAGGTCATGGGCATCGGCCGCAGCTTCCCCGAGGCGCTGCTGAAGGCGACCCGCTCGCTCGAGATCGGCCGTGCCGGCCTCGTGCCGCTTCTCGCCCCGCCCGGAACCGGCAAGGTGCCGCGCGACCGCGCAGACCTGCTCGCCTTCTTTGGCGACCACCTCATCCGCCCTACCCCCGACCGCCTCTGGTATGTGGCCGACGCGCTCGGCTCCGGGCTCAGCGTGGAGGACGTCGCGGGCCTCACCAAGATCGACCCCTGGTTCCTCGACCAGATGCTCCGCATCATCGAGCAGGAGACGGAGCTCAAGGCCTTCGCAGCGGGCGGTGCGCCGTTTGGCTCCGACGAGGGCGCCGCGCTGCTCCGCGCAGCCAAGCGGCTGGGCTTCAGCGACGCCGAGATCGGCCGGCTGACCGGCCGCCCAGAGAGCGATGTACGTGCCGCTCGCCTCGAGGCCGGCATCCGCCCCGTCTTCAAGGCTGTCGATACCTGCGCCGCAGAGTTCGAGGCCTTCACGCCCTACCTCTACTCCACCTACGAGAGCGAGCCGGAGTCGGTCATCGCCCCCAACCCGCGCCGCGTCATCATCCTCGGCGGCGGCCCCAACCGGATCGGCCAGGGCATCGAGTTCGACTGCTGCGCCGTCCACGGCGTGATGGCGCTCCGCGAGCAGGGCATCGAGACGGTGATGGTCAACTGCAACCCGGAGACGGTCTCGACCGACTACGATGTGCCGGACCGGCTCTACTTTGAGCCGCTCACCTTCGAAGACACCATGGAGATCATCGACCGCGAGCAGCCGCTCGGCGTCATCCTCCAGTTCGGCGGCCAGACGCCGCTCAAGCTCGCCCTGCCCCTGCTCCGCAGCGGCGTCCGCATCCTCGGCACCCACCCCGACGCCATCGACCGGGTCGAGGACCGCAAGCGGTTCAACCTGCTCGTCGAGCAGCTCGGCCTCAAGCAGCCCGCAGGCGGAACCGCGCTGACGGCCACCGAGGCGATCGTCATCGCGCGCGAGATTGGCTACCCCGTCCTCGTCCGCCCCTCCTATGTGCTCGGCGGCCGCGGCATGCATGTTGTCCATTCCGAAGACGAGCTCACCGGCCTCTTCGAGAAGGCCAGCCAGGCCGGCGAGGGCGGCAACGTCCTCATCGACCGCTTCCTTGTCGACGCACAGGAGGTGGACGTTGACCTCATCGGCGACGGCGAGACCTTCGTCGTCGGCGGCATCATGGAGCACATCGAGGAGGCGGGGGTGCACTCCGGCGACTCGGCCTGCTCCCTGCCCTCCTACAGCCTCTCACAGGCCGTGCTTGAGACCATCCGCAGCCAGACGGTCGCACTCGCCCGCGAGCTCGGCATTGTGGGCCTCATGAACGTGCAGTTCGCGGTCCGCAACGAGGAGGTCTACATCCTCGAGGTCAACCCGCGCGCCAGCCGCACGGTCCCCTTTGTGAGCAAGGCGATCGGCCACCCGCTCGCCAAGTATGCGGCACGGGTCATGGCCGGCGAGAAGCTCCGCGACATCGGCTTCACGGCCGAGATCGTGCCCACCTACTTCTCGGTCAAAGAGGCGGTGCTGCCCTTCCGCAAGTTCCCCGGCGTCGACACCATCCTCGGTCCGGAGATGCGCTCGACGGGCGAGGTCATGGGCATCGACACCAGCTTCCCGCGCGCCTTCCTCAAGGCCCAGATTGCGGCAGGCAACCCGCTCCCGCTCGGCGGCCGCATCTTCCTCTCGGTCAAGGATGCCGACAAGGTCGCCGCGGAGTCGATCACCCGCACCTTCCTCTCGCTCGGCTTCGAGGTCGTCGCGACCCGCGGCACGGCCCAGTGGCTGACGGCGCGCGGCCTCAAGGTGGCCACCATCAACAAGGTGGCCGAGGGACGCCCCCATGTGGTGGACGCCATCATCAACGGCGACTTCGCGATGATCATCAACACCACCGCGGGCGCCCGGTCGGTCGAAGACTCGCGCCCCATCCGACGCGCTACGGTGCATGCCGGGCTCCCCTACTTCACCACGGTCGCGGGGGCCCAAGCCGCTGCGCTCGCAATGCAGGCGCGCAACGATGACGCCTCACTTGGCGTAGCGCCCCTTCAAGAGTATCATGCCCGCCTCTGACCGCGCCCCGCGGCTCTACCCCTAGCGATACAGCATCCCATGGCCATCCGATTCCCGATGACCCCCGCCGGCAAGGAGCGTCTGCTCCTGGACATCGAGCGCATCAAGCGTGAGCTGCCCCTCATCTCCATCGCCATCGGCGAGGCTGCTGCACACGGCGACCTGAAGGAGAATGCCGAGTATCATGCGGCGCGCGAGAAGCAGGGGCTGCTCATGGCCAGGTTGCGCGAATATGAGTCGAAGCTTGCCGGTTGCGAGGTCATCGACCCGACCAAGATGTCGGGCAGCAAGGTCCGCTTTGGCGCCACGGTCGAGGTGCTCGACACCGATACGGACGAGAAGCACACCTTCCGCATCGTCGGCGACGACGAGGCCGACTTCAGCGCCGGCCTCATCAGCTACCAGGCCCCCATCGCGCGCGGTCTGCTGGGCAAGGACGAGGGCGACGAGGTCGAGGTCCAGACCGGCGCCGCCAAGCGGAACTTCGAAATCCTCGGCGTGCGCTACGAGGAGATCATCCTCTCGTTCCGGCCCGTCCCAAACATCTGAGCGGAGCCTGCGCGGTCAGCCCTGAACCCGTTCCACCGAGACCACGCCGTCGACCTTGCCGAGCTGCTTGATGGCCTCGTTGAGCTGGCCGACGTTGGTGACCAGGACCTCGAAGACGTTGGTGGCCATGCCGTCCTCTTTGACGCGGCAGTTGGCCTGCGCGATTTGAACGCCGCGGGAGGAGAATGCCGCCGACATATCGGCGAGCAGTCCGGGCTCGTCGCGGCAGATGACGCGCACCGTGACCCTCCGCTTGGAGAGGTCTTCACGCTTTTCGGCCAGGTCGGACCAGCGCACATCGCACCGCCGCTCCGACTCCAGGTGCTGCAGACGCGGGCAGGAGGCGGTGTGGACGACCACGCCGCGGCCGCGGGTGACAAAGCCCACAATCTGGTCGCCATGCACGGGGTGGCAGCAGCGGGCGTAGGAGACCATGAGTTCGCCATCCATGCCGGAGAGCGAGATGGCGGTCTTGGCCGGCTTGGAGATGAGTGACTTGAGCGCCTGGCCGAACCGCTTGACGGCATTGACGGGCTGCTCGTCGAGCGGCCGCGCCTCGGGCGGCACGACCCTGGAGATCACCTGCTCCTTCGAAAGCCGGCCGTAGCCTACCGCGAGGAGGAGCTGCTCGACGGTCTGCACCTTGAGCAGCTCCGCGGCCGCCTGGAGGTCGCCCGACTTGAGGAGCGTTTCGTAGCGCAGGCCATACCGCTTGAACTCCATGGAGAGCACGCCCTGCGCCATCTCCTTGGCCTTCTCCTTGGCCTCGCGCTGGATGTACTCGCGGATCTTCTGGCGGGCCTTGGTGGAGCGGACCGACTCGAGCCACTCCTCGCGCGGGTGCTGGTCGGCGCGGGTGAGAATCTCGACGACGTCGCAGTTCTGCAGTTCGTGCCGAAGCGTGACGAGCCGGCCGTTCACCTTCGCGTGAACCGCATGGTTGCCGACCTCGGAATGGACCGCGAAGGCGAAGTCGATGGGCGTCGAGCCGGCGGGCAGCGACTTGATGTCGCCGTCCGGCGTGAAGACGAAGACCTCGTCGGAGAAGAGGTCGAGCTTCACCGAGTCGAGGAACTCCTGCGAGTTCTCAATCGCGACATGGGAGACAACGAGGTCGCGCAGCCAGGTGAAGGCCTGCGACTCGGGGCGCAGCACGCTCCGCCCCTCCTTGTAGGCCCAGTGTGCCGCGACACCATACTCGGCGACGCGGTGCATCTCCTCGGTGCGAATCTGAATCTCGATGCGCTCGCCCGAGGGTCCGAGCACCGTCGTGTGGAGCGACTGGTAGCCGTTGGCCTTCGGGATGGCGATGTAGTCCTTGAAGCGGTTGGGCACCGGCTTCCAGACGTCGTGGACGATGCCAAGCGTCTCGTAACACTGCGACTTGTTCTCGACGATGACGCGGAAGGCGGTCACGTCGTGGAGCTGCTCGAACTCGATGCCCGCCTTCTTCAGCTTGCGGAAGATGGAGTAGTAGTGCTTGGGGCGCCCCTGGATCTCGGCGTTGAGCCCCTGCTTGCGGGTGAGACTCTTGAGCAGCGAGATGGTGTCGCGGATATACTCTTCGCGCTCCGTCTTGCTCTTGGCGACATGGGCGACCACGTCGGCGTAGGCAGCCGGGTTGAGGTGGCGGAAGGAGGTGTCTTCGAGCTCCACCTTCATCCAGTTGATGCCGAGCCGGTTGGCGAGCGGCGCGTAGATGTCGAGCGTCTCGGTGGCGATACGGGCCCGGCCCTCGTCCGACATGTGGTCGAGGGTGCGGAGGTTGTGGAGCCGGTCGGCCAGTTTGACGAGCACCACCCGGACATCGCGCGACATGGCGACGATGAGCTTGCGCACATTCTCTGCCTGGGCCTCTTCGCGCGACTTGAACTCGATCTTGGAGAGCTTCGTCAGGCCGCCGACAAGGAAGGCGACCTGTTCTCCGAACTCGGCCTCGACCTCATCGAGCGTCGCGTTGGTGTCTTCGACGGTGTCGTGCAGCAGCGCGGCGCAGAGGCTATAGATGTCGAGTTGAAGGTCTGCCGTGATGCCGGCAACCTCGACAGGATGGATGACGTAGGGGTCGCCGCTCTTTCGCTGCTGCCCCTCATGCTTGGCCACCGCGAAACGGAAGGCGCGGTCGAAGAGCGCGAGGTCGGGACTGGGGTGATAGCCCCGCACCTTCCGCACAACTTCGTCATACCGCCTATGCACTTCGGCCTGCATGCGCCTCCTCGTGTTGCCGCCCGGATCAGGGTCGACACCGCGTCAGTATGGCCGTCCGCTTTGGGGTGTCAAATCTCGTTCAGCGAGGCGACGAGGTCGAACCTGCGGCGCACCTCATCGGCCCGATGCTGGGTCCGCGTCCGGCCCGCAACGAAGATGGCGCGGAGCTCCTCAAAGGCCACCTCGAGGTCGTCGTTGATGATGAGATGGTGAAAGGAGGAGAAGTGGGCCAGCTCTGCCCGCGCCGCCTGCAGCCTGCGTGCGACGACCTCGTCGCTGTCGGTTCCGCGCCCGCGCAGGCGACTCTCGAGGACCTCCATGCTGGGCGGAAAAATCATCACTGCCAGCGCATCGCTCCGGTAGGCGAGCAGGCTCTCGGCGCCTTGAAAGTCGATGTCGAAGAGCAGGCTATTGCCGCCGCGGAGCTCCTCCTCGACCACCGCCTTGCTCGTGCCGTAGCGGTTGCCGTGCACGAGCGCGTGCTCCGCGAAGGCCTCCTGCGCCACCATCTCGGCAAAGCGCTCGGGCGTCACAAAGTGGTAGTGCACACCATCCTGCTCGGCGCCGCGGGGCGCACGCGTGGTCACGCTCACCGAGAGTTTCAGCGCAGGAAAGGCGGCGAGCAGACGGTCACAGAGCGTCGACTTTCCCGCACCGGACGGACCAGACAGAATCAGCAGCATGGGAGAACCCTCAGACAGAGCGTCTGCCTCCTAGAGCAGCGCAGACCGCTCTGCCAAGTCTGCCCTGCTCCTCAGTTGGAAAAGCCAACGAAGAGGCCGCCAGCACTCCGCCAGCCGCTCGCATCGAAGCTGCCCAAGTTCACCGCGGGGGCATCCTTCCGAGCCAGCTTGTCAAAGGTCAGCTCGCTCTCCAGTGCCGGCCCGGTCTCGAACCAGAGTCCGCCGATGAAAGACTCGAACTCCCAGCGGGCCTCGAGGCCGGCGAGCAGGTCGGCGTGTGCGCCCCAGACCTTGCTCTGCGTGAGGTCGACGTCGTCGAGCGTCAGCGTTGCCGCTCCGCGGGTGCCACCGAGTTCGCCTGCCAGAGTGGCGTAGAGCGCGTCGTAGAGCTGCCAGAGTACCTGATGGCGGAGCGAGATGCGGAAGGTATCGATGGTCACCTCGGAGCCGAGCGAGAGTTCGCTGGATTGAAGGCCGGAGACGGCGAGGCCCGCTCGGAGTTGGCTCGGCATCCAGGGCGAGGTCGCAGAGAGAGCGCGCCCAGCCTGCAGCGAGGCGAAGCCGCCGCCAAAGCTATCCGTCGCGGCGACGCCGGCCACCTTGTCGAGGTCGGGCGTGATGTTGCGGCCGCCGAAGTGGAGGGTGAGGTCTGTCCATTCGCCGGAGTGCGCGTCGGACGGGGCCACCTCGACCTCGGGCGCCGGCGCCTTGTAGGGCGGCAGCGCGGGCGAGATGACGATGACAGCCGGCATCTTCACGGGAGCGGGAAGCTCCTCAATCGGTGCCTCGACGGGCGCATCTGGCGTGACGACAGGGCCCACGCGGAGCTCCGGCGGAACCGTATCCGCAGGCGTCGGAGAGACTTCGTAAGGCTGCGCCGCGGCCGCTGCAGAGAGCAGCATCAGGGCGGGGACAAGGAGGAGAGAGTGCTTCATTGTGCGCTCCGATCGCGGCCGAGGAGGCCGTCGTAGAAGAAGCCCTGGTAGGCCGCTTTGCGGGTCATGCCGGCGCTGCTGAGGCCGACGAAGGAGTAGCGGCCGCCGGTGCCGTAGTGGGCGGCGAGCAGGCTCTTGCCATCGCGTGAGAGGGTCATGAAGGAGACGGCCTCATCGAGTTCGAGCACGCTCACACGCTGCGTCGCGATGTCGAGCCAGGCGAGGCGGCTATCGTCCACAAAGCTGGCGACCGCGTAGCCGTCTGCGAGGACCACGCTGTTGAGCGTACCGCGCGAAGGCAGCGCCACCTCGGTCTGACGGTCGAGGTCGAGCACCGCGATGCCGCCGCCGTAGGCGTAGCTCACGAGCGCGTAGGTGCCGGACGCATCGAGCGTCACGCGGCCCGCCTGCTGCGCGAGGGTCCGGAGCCGGCCGGCAGAGGCCCCCGTCTCTACAAACAGCGCCACGTCGGCGTAGAGCAGCCGGGTGGAGTTGGACGCGTAGACCAGCATCTGCGGAGCAGCACCCGTCGCGCCGTAGAAGACGATGTTCGAGGCAGGAACACCAAAGTCCACCTCCTCAACCGCGCCACTCTCACCATCCATGAGGTAGCCGGTGGTCCGGCCCTGGACGAGCGCAAGCAGCTTCGAGCCAGGCGTGGGGAGCCGGTAGAGTGAGGTCGGCACGGCGCCGAGGCCGAGCAGATTGACAGAGACCTCCACATCGCGCTCCGCGCCCTCGAGACCGGGCGTCATGGAGACGGCCATCACGTCGGCCTGGCCGCCGAGCCGGAGGAAGAAGGTGAGGTCATTCGGGTCGTCGGGGAGGTCTTCGCCGATGACGAGGTCGTAGGCGGAGACCGATGCGCCGGAGGCGGGGTCGGCGAGGCGAACGAGCCGCTGCCGGTCGGTCGTCGAGGAGGTGGTGAGGTCGACCCACGAGACCGCGTTCTGCCCCGAAACGAAGGCGTAGAAGCGCGTGTCGGAGCCGTCGCGCAGGGTGACGGGGGGCAAGAGCCGGAGCGCCGACGGGCGCGGGCCATTGAGCGCGTGGGTCTGCAGCGTGGGCGCGGTCTCGTTCAGGTCGATCCAGGCGAGCTGGTTGGGCTGAAAGAAGAGCTGCTCGTCGCTGCCCTGGTAGCCCGGCGAGAACCAGAGCATCACAAACCGGCCGTCATCCGAGACGGTCACCCGGTCGAAGTTGTCGGGCAGCGGCAGCGCCAGCGTGGTTGCGCCGTCGCTCCCAAGAATGCGGAGCGCGGGCTCGCTGGTTACCAGCGCCACCCCTCCATCGGGCAGCGGCGCCTGGGTCACAAAGCCGCCCTCGAGCGGGCTCTGGCTGCGCGCTACCGTGGTGCCCTCCGGCGTGAGCGTGGCAATCTCGTTGATCGGGCTCGCGACCAGCGCAAAGCCGCTGCCGAGCGCAAAGGTGGCGTCGACCGAGAGCGTCGCATCCCACGCGCTGTCACGCTCCTCCGTCTTGCAGCCCGCGAAGAGCGAAGCCGTAGCCACCGCACCCAGCATCCATCCGTAGAGAAACTTCATGACCACCTCACTCGATGAACGCGTTGAGGGAGAAGCCGGTGACCTCTCGCATCGCGCCCGTAGAAAGATTCAAGAAAGAGATACGCCCCTGCGGATGCGACTGCGTCACAAACATCCAGTCGGAGCCGGGAAGCGCGCCCACATCGGTCGGCTGCCGCGTGAAGTCGACGGACTGCACGGCGAAGCTGTCGAAGGCGATCCAGCGCGCCGAACGGACGCCGAGCGACTCGTCGGAGACAACGAAGAGAACCTGCGACTCGTCGCGGTTGAGGGCCACAGCACCAGGGTCAGCCGGCAGCAAGACAAGCTTCGCTGTGCCCTGCTCCAGGTCGACCACCGAGACCGCGGAACTCTTCGCAACGAGCTCCTCTTCCGGCTCACCTGCCACCGGGCGACCGGCCGCATGACCGTGCACCACCAGCAGGTAGCGACCGTTCGAGCTGTTGAGGAGGGAGCGGGTGTTCTTGCGCAGGTTGAAGCTTGCGACAGCATGCGTGTCGACAGCGATGGAGGCCAACAGGTTGTCGCCCACATCGCCGCCCGTCGCGAAGACCCGCGCTCCATCGGCGCTCGGCACGAGGAATCCGGCAGTCCCGACCGGGAGTGCAACCCAGTCAACACCGTCGCCTGAGCCCTCGCCGGAGCCGGAGCCAAGCCCCGCCGCCTCCAGCCCGACGAAGCCCACCGCACTGCGCGACGGCGACAGCAGCGCAAGCTCACGCGACGGGCCGAGCAATTCGATGTCGGTGAGCAGTTCGCCCGTCGCCACCGTACGGACATCGCCTGTCTCGAGGTTGACGATGCCCAGGCCGTCGATGCCGGCGCGCCGCACCACCGCGAAGTCTGCAGCCTCGGTCACAAAGACATCGCGGTCGGCACCGAGCTGGCCCGTCACGCCGTCATCCGAGAGCGCGATCGGCGGCACGCTCCGGTTCGAAGTCAGCTCGGCGATGACCAGCACGCTCGCACCATCATCGCTCACCACCACGGCACGGCTGCCATCAGTAGCGAAGGAGACCTGGCGCACATTGACGCCCACCCCGATGGTCACCGGTGCAGCGCCCTCAGCCGACAGGTCGAGCAGCGCAACCTCGCTGAGGGGCCCCATTGTCTCGCCCGCACGCGCCGCAGCGTTGTCGTACCAGAGGACCGCATGAAGGCCATCGGGCGAGACCGTGATCTGGTTGCAGTTATCGAGCACCGGGAGGCGGCGCACGCTGTCGGTTTCGCCGCCGTCGCCGAGGTCGACGACCGCAAAGGAGCCTTCGCCGCGGCCGAAGGCCACAATGCGGTTTGTGTCGCCCACCGCGAAGACCTCGGTCGGTCGACCGCCAATCTCCACAGAGGTGACCTTCGAGAGCGAACCCGACGACTGAATCTTGGTCAGCGCTCCCTGGTTCTTGTTCGCCACGACCACGAAGTCGCGCGTGACCGCGGGCCGGCTGAGTTCGAGCACCGTGGGGTCGCCGGAATCCTCGCGACCATCCGTGTCGGTGCTGCCGCCTGTGCCCGTGTCTTCCTCGCTCGGAAAGTCGCGGAAGATCGCGGCTTCGTCGCTCGAGCTGCAGGCCGCCAGAAGCAGCCCCGCCAGTGTCAGCTGCAGCAGCCTATTCAATGTAGGCATTGAGTTCATAGGCGGAGATCTCATGTCGTTCTCCCGTTGCGAGGTCTACAAAGGTGATGCGGCCGCCGGCACCGGTCTGCGAGACGTAGAGCTGCCCCGTCTCCTCCATCAGCCCGATGGCCTCCGGCACGCCGTCGAACTCAAAGCTCTGCGTGGTCAGCGAACCGTAGTCCACGCGATCCACGCGGCGAATGCCCAGCGTCTTGTCGGCAATCATCAGGTAGGCCGCCGAGCCGTCGGGCGCCTCGACCACCGCGCTCGGCCGGACCGGCGCGAGGTTGAGGTGGCTGTAGCCCCGCTCAAAGTCGACAACAGAGTAGCCCGCCGACCGCTCGACCGTGGCGAGCAGGTCGTTGCCGGCGAAGGTTGGGTCGCCGTCGTGCAGGACGATGCCACGGCCGCCGGACTGCGACGGCAGGAGGCTCCAGACGGTCTTCCGCAGCGCGGTCGCCGTGAGCGCAGCACCCGTGGTCGGGTCCACAACAGAGATGAGACGCCGGTTCGCTGAGGTTGAGTAGAGCGCCACTTTTCCGGGTGCGAGCGACGAGGCCAGTGGCCGCACGTCGCCATCCACCGCGACCTCCGACAGAGAGGGCTGGCCGGCCAGCGCCGCCTCGAGCGACACGACGGCCAACGACCGGCGGCTCGGCAGCGTAAGCAGCAGCATCGTCTCGTCGAGGAAGTCGAGATCCCCCGCCTCCGCCGCGAGCTCCACAAAGACCTCGTCGCCAGCGACGAGGTCCTCCACCCGCAACCCGAGCCGCTCCGGCTCACGGAAAACCGCAAGGCGACCGCTCCGGCTCACATCCACCCGTGCGCCATCACCCGTGCCCGCAAAGCGCACCAGCGGCAGCACCGTCTGCGTCGCAGCGTCCGCCACGGTGAGGGTCGAGAGGCCGTCGCGCGACAGCACCGAGACCCGATCGCCCGATGCAGAGAAGGCCACGCGTGAGGGCAAGAAGCCAACCGTCAGCGTCGTCACCGTGCGCGCATCGAGGTCGATCCAGGCAACCTCGGAGATGCTGCCAACCTCGTCGCCCGGCTGCGATGCCGCGTTGTCGAACCAGGCAATCGCGACCTGCCCGTCGGGCGACAGTTCGAGCGCGTTGCAGCCCTTGAGCACATCGAGCCGAGCGACCTCTTCGCCCTGCTCCAGCAGGCTCACATCATCGCTGCCAACATTCAGCGCCAAGGCCCTGTCACCCTCCGGCGAGACCTTCACCACGCGGGGGTTGTCGCCGACCCGGATGGGGCGCACATCGAGCGTCAGCGAGTCGACGCGCGCGACGCGGTCAATCGAGGGGCTCGGCACATAGACGTAGCGCCGACCGGCAGCCGGCGGCATCAGGGGCGCGTCGCGCTCCTCCGATGGGTCGCTGGTATCGGACTCCGCCGCACCGCCGCCGCCCGTGCCGGCGTCGGATGTGGGCGCAGGCGAATCGCCGCCAAAGTCGCCACCGCTCATGGCGCTGTCTTTGGATGCGAAGGCGCTGTCACCGCAGGCGGCTAACGCCAACGCAAAAATACCTGCAAGTCGAAGCTGCGTTCCGCGCATGACTGCCTCCTGATTCGCTGCCCTTCTGCCCGTCTTCTCAAATGGGATCAAGGACGGTGAAAGGGCAGCTTCGAACGGCTGTTAGGCCTGCTTCTTCGACTCCGCCGTCACATCGAGCGGAACGCTCGTCTGCGCCACGGCAGGAATCTGCTTCTCGACCTCGGTCGCCGCGACCTGCTTCGGTGTGCCGCTCATCTCATCCTTGAAGGCACGGATGCCAGCACCGAGCTCCTTGCCCACATTGCCGAGCTTGCCCACGCCGAAGACCAACACCACGATGATCAGAATGATCATCAACTCGCCCATTCCGATTCCAGCCATCTGCGTCACCCTTCTCCCTGAGCGTCAACCGCTCGCCAGTCTCGCAACCCAACGCGCTTCGTAACCACTTCGTTCCTGCCCCAAAGGCAGCTGCGCGTTCTCTACACCTTCGCGAGGATGGTTGCCAATCCCGCAACGGCGGCTGCCCGCTCCGCCAAGCGGCGTGTCTTGCCCTCTCCGCGCCCGATCTCAACGCCCGAAAGTGTGCAGGAAACCACAAACCAGGGCTCGTGTGCCGGCCCGCGGGTCTCCACGAGCGCATAGTCGGGGCGGCGCTTCGCGGTCGCCTGCGTGTGCTCCTGCAGCGCCGACTTGGGGTCGGCCGCACCGGCACCCTCCGCGTTGGCCCGTTCGAGCCGTTCGCCGAGCAACCCCACCGTCACGCGGTAGGCCTGCTCGAAGCCCGCATCGAGAAAGACCGCACCCACGGCTGCCTCGACAAGGTCGGCGAGGATCGCGTCTTTCTCCGTGCCTGCGCTCCGAAGCTCGCCGCGCCCCATCAGCGCCATCTTCCCAAACCCCAGCCGGCGAGCCACCTCGGCCAGCGCCGGCTCCGAGATGAGCTCCGCCCGGAGCCGCGACAGCTGCCCCTCCGGCAGCGTCGGCATCCGGTGCCAGAGCTCGCGCGCAACCACCATGCCGAGGAAGGCGTCGCCCACAAACTCGAGCCGCTGGTAGTGGCCTGCGTGGAGCCGGTTTTCGGCCGCAAACGATGGGTGGGTCAGCGCCTCCACCGCCAGCTCGGGCGCCACGAAGGCGTAACCAATCGCCGCTTCGAGCCGCGCTACCGCCGGCTGCTGCTCTCGCACAAAGCCCCGCTGCTCCGCCGTCAGCAAAGGATGCGCCGTCTCAGAAGGATCGAACAATCCAGCCCCCTCCCAGCACCTCATCGCCATCGTAGAAGACCGCAGCCTGACCCGGCGCAATCCCCCGCTCCGGCACCGTCAGCGTGACCCGCGCGGTAGCTCCGTCGTCCGACAGCACCACGCGCGCCGCCACCGGCTTGTGGCGATACCGCACCTGCACGAGGCAGTCGAACACCGGCGGCGCCTCGGCCCAAGCCAGGAAGTTGAGCCGGTCCATCGTGAATCCCTCGCAGGCCAGCTCCTCCACGCTCCCCACAAAGAGGTCGCCCGTCTCGGCATCCGAGCCCAGCACATAGAGCGGCTCCTTGTAGGCCACGCCGATGCCCTTGCGCTGCCCCACGGTGAAGGCGTGGATGCCCTCATGCTCGCCAAAAACCTCGCCGGTCGAAGGCCGCACGATGCGCCCCCGCTTCACCTCTTCGTCGGCCAGCCGCGCCCGCACAAACTGCGCGTAGTCGCCCGAGCCGACGAAGCAGATGTCTTGACTCTCCCGCTTGAGCGCAGTGGGAACTCCCATCTCCTGCGCCAACAGCCGCACCTCGGGCTTGGTCATCTCGCCGAGCGGGAAGCGGATGCGGGCCAGCGATGCGCGCCGGAGCCCGAACAGAAAGTAGCTCTGATCCTTTAAGCTGTCGCGGCCGCGGAGCAGCGCGAAACGCCCTTCCCGCTCCTCGATGCGGGCATAGTGGCCGGTCGCGAGAAAAGCCGCGCCAAGCGACTCCATGCGCTGCAACAGCGCATCGAACTTGAGGTGGTCGTTGCAGAGCACGCAGGGGCTCGGCGTCCGGCCGCGCCGGTACTCGTCCACGAAGTAGTCGATCACCATGCGGCGGAAGGCCTCCTGGTAGTTGGCTACGTAGAAGGGGAAGCCGAGCTGGGCGGCCACATCGCGCGCATCGTTGAGGTCATCGGGGGAGCAGCAGCTCTTGCCGATCTCCGCGGTCACCTTGCCGTAGAGCCGCATCGAGATGCCGACTACCTGATGCCCTTCGCGGTGCAGCAGCGCGGCCACTACGGAGCTGTCCACCCCGCCCGACATCGCCACGACCACGCGGCCCGTGTTGGCGAGTGCGTCAAGCGCAGAGGCGTCGACGTCGGTGGTGCAGGTGGCGGCGGTCTGCTCCACTACATGCCCCGCCGGTACTGACCGCCGACCGAGAAGAGCGCCTCGGTGACCTGCCCGAGCGAGCAGTGTTTGACCGTCTCGAGCAGCGTCTCGAAGACATTCTCGCCAGCGATGGCAACCCGCTTGAGCTCCGCCAGCGCCGGTCCGGAGCGGTCAGCACGCGCCCGCTTGAAGGCCTCGAGCCCATCAATCTGCTCCAGCTTCTCTGCGTCTGTCGCGCGCGCCACCTCAATCTCCACCACACCCTCGGGCGGGTTCGGCGACAGGAAGGTGTTGACGCCGATGATGGGCAGCTCGCCGCTGAACTTCTTGTGCTCGTAGTGCATCGACTCTTCCTGAATCTTCGCACGCTGGTACATCAGCTCCATGGCGCCGAGCACGCCGCCGCGCTCGGTGAGCCGGTCGAACTCCTCGAGCACCGCCTCCTCCACAATCGTGGTCAGCTGCTCGATGAGGTAGCTGCCCTGGAGCGGGTTCTCATTGAACAGCAGTCCGAGCTCGCGGTTGCTGATGAGCTGGATCGCGAGCGCCCGCCGCACCGACTCTTCGGTGGGCGTGGTGATGGCCTCGTCGTAGGCGTTGGTGTGCAGGCTGTTGCAGTTGTCGGCCAGCGCATAGAAGGCCTGAAGCGTAGTCCGGATGTCGTTGAAGTCGATCTCCTGCGCATGCAGCGATCGCCCCGAGGTCTGGATGTGATACTTGAGCTGCTGGCTCCGCTCATTGGCGCCATACTTCTCGCGCATCGCGATGGCCCAGATGCGGCGCGCCACGCGGCCGATGACCGCATACTCGGCGTCGAGTCCGTTGCTGAAGAAGAAGCTTAGGTTGCGCGCAAAGTCATCAATCTTCATGCCGCGCGACAGGTAGTACTCCACGAAGGTGAAGCCGTTGGCGAGCGTGAAGGCCAGCTGGGTGATGGGGTTCGCTCCTGCCTCGGCGATGTGGTAGCCCGAGATGGAGACGGAGTAGAAGTTCTGCACCTGCTTCTCGACGAAGTAGGCCTGAATGTCGCCCATCAACTTGAGCGAGAAGTCGGTCGAGAAGATGCAGGTGTTCTGCGCCTGATCCTCCTTGAGGATGTCGGCCTGCACGGTGCCCCGAATCTGCCGGAGCGTCGCGGCCTTCACCTCTGCATACTCCTCCGCGGAGAGCACCTCGTCGCCCGAGACGCCGAGCAGCGCGAGGCCGAGCCCGTTGTGGCCCTCGGGCAGCTCCGCAGCCCGGTAGGGGGCGCGCCGCCCTTCGCGCTCGAGCCGCGCAACCACCTCTTCGAGGCGTCCGGTTGCAGCCAGCCGCTTCTCCACGGCCTGGTCGATGGCTGCGTTGCAGTACATCGCCAGGATGATGGGCGCGGGGCCGTTGATGGTCATCGAGACGCTGGTGGTCGGCGCGCCGAGGTCGAAGCCCGAGTAGAGCCGCTTGGCGTCGTCCACCGTCGCAACGCTCACGCCCGAGTTGCCTACCTTGCCCCAGATGTCGAGCCGGCGGTCCGGGTCACGACCGTAGAGCGTGACCGAGTCAAAGGCCGTCGACAGGCGCGCCGCCAGCTGCCCTTTGGAGACGTAGTGGAAGCGGCGGTTGGTCCGCTCCGGGCCACCTTCGCCGGCAAACATGCGGGTCGGGTCTTCGCCTTCGCGCTTGTAGGGGAAGACGCCAGCGGTGAAAGGGAACTGGCCCGGCAGGTTCTCCTTCATGCGCCAGCGGAGAAGCTCGGCCCAGTCGGTGGTCTGCGGTGCCGCCACCTTCGGGACGGAACTGTCGGAGAGCGTCTTGCGATGGTTCGGAAGCCGGATCTCACGACCGCGCACGGCATAGACATTCTCTTCAGCCGTGACCGCCGCGATGTCTTTGGCGGCCGACGCAACCAGTGCGCGGCTCGGCATAGGAACCTTCTCCATCACCTCGTTGAACTTTGCCGCCAGCGCGGCCTGAACCGGCTCGATGCCTGGCTCAGCCCGGTCGAGCGGGCCCGGTGCGGCCGCGCCGAGCACCGCCAGCGATCGCGAGAGGCCGTCGGCGCTGCGAAGCTGCCGCGCCTGCTCTCCGCCCCGTTGGTGATAGCCGCGAACGGTGTCACCAATCTCCGACAGGTAGCGGGTGCGCGACGAGGGCACGACGGTCGGGAGCGACGGCACAGCGTCGTTGACGATCGCGGGAACCCAGCCGCTCCGCACGTCCGAGATACGCTGCGTGAGAGCGCCGAAGAGACGGTTCACGCCGGCGTCGCCGAAGCGCGATGCGGAGCAGGTGAAGACCGGCATGGTGTCGGGGTCGCGGTCAAACTGCACCCGGTTCCGCTGCATCTGCTTGGCAACATACTTGCGGGCATCTTCGGAGCCACGCTTGTCGGCCTTGTTGATGGCAACGAGGTCGGCATAGTCGAGCATCTCTATCTTCTCGAGCTGCGACGGCGCGCCGAACTCCGGCGTCATCACATAGAGCGAGACGTCGCAGAGTTCGGTCACCTTGGAGTCGCTCTGGCCAATGCCCGCGGTCTCCAGCAGGATGAGGTCGTAGCCGGCGAGCGCGAGCACCCGCGCGCAATCCTCCGAGGCCTCCGACAGCGCCCGGTCGGCCTGCCGCGTGGCAAGCGAACGCATGAAGACGCGGTCGTCAAAGACAGCGTTCATCCGGATGCGATCGCCGAGCAGCGCGCCACCGGTTCGCTTGCGGGTCGGGTCGACGCTGATGACGCCGATGCGGAGCTCCGGGTAGGAGGTCAGGAATCGCCGCACCAGTTCGTCGGTGAGCGACGACTTGCCCGCTCCGCCGGTGCCCGTGATGCCCACCACAACCGTCCGCAGCCGCGCCTGCGCAGCCGAGGCCTCGAGCCGTTCGCGCCAGGCGATCGCCTCAGCACTGCCGTCCATCGCAGCCTCGACCACAGCCTCGGCCCAGGTCAGCCAGCGTGCGACGGCCGACTCGGTCAGCCCTGCATGAATCTCCGCCGGCTCGCCCGCCACTTCGCCCTGCCCGCGTACCAGCGCCATCATCTCCGCTGCCATGCCCTCGAGCCCAATCCGGCGCCCTGTCTCGGCAGAGTAGATGCGGGCTACGCCGGCCTCCTCCAGCGCCGCGATCTCCGCATCGGTGATGGTCCCGCCGCCGCCGCCAAAGACCTTCAGGTCGCCCCGGTTCTGACCGCGGAGCAGGTCGAGGAGATAGGTGAAGTACTCGTTGTGGCCGCCCTGGTACGACGAGACCGCAAGGCCGCGCGCATCCTCCTGCACCGCGCTCCGCACCACCTCGGAAACCGACCGGTCGTGCCCCAGGTGAATGACCTCAGCTCCGGCCGCCTGCAGCACCCGACGGATGATGTTGATCGAGGCGTCGTGGCCGTCGAAGAGGCTCGCCGCAGTCACGAAACGGGGACGGAACTCGAACCGAAGATGAGAGGCCACGGAGTCACCGGTGGGGAGGTTGCGAGACGACGCCGACGCTATCGGCCGCCGCGCGGTGCCGCCCTGCTAGTCAGAGCCGCGCCCCCCGACAAGCAATGCGGGGTGGCGAACCGCGCCGCTATGTTCTACGAAGGCGGTTCAACCTCGAAGAGTCCGCATGAAAATCGCCATCTTCAGTGATGTCCACGCCAACCTACCCGCGCTGGAGGTGGTCCTCAAGGCCTACGCCGCAATGCAGCCAGACATGTATGTCTGCCTCGGCGATGTCGTCGGCTACGGGGGCTTTCCTGAGCAGTGCTGCAACATCGTGCGGCCGCTCGTCAAACACTGCATCGTCGGAAACCACGACGCCGCCGTCGCCGATCGCATGGACTACGGCTTCTACTACGACGCCGCCAAGCATGCGCTCGACCACCACAAGTCGCTGCTGAGCGCCTCCAACATAGCGTGGCTACACAGCCTACCCTATACGGTCATGCACGAAGACATCTGCTTCTCACACGGCAGCCCGGTCAACCCCGATAACTTCGACTATGTCTTCAACAACGCGCAGGCCATCGGCCTCACCGACCACTACCACACGCTCGCGCCCGTCACCTTCATGGGCCACAGCCACCTCACGAAAAGCTACGAGCTCTGGCGCGACGGTCAGGCCGTCCGCGTTCGCGAGGTTCACGGCTCGGTCATGAAGTTCGACCCTGATCGGAAGTATGTGGTCACGGTCGGTTCGGTGGGCCAGCCGCGCGATAACGACGCCCGTGCCTGCTACACCCTCTACGACACGGTCACGCGCGAGCTCTCCTTCTACCGCATCGACTACGACCTGGCCACCGCGGCAGAGGCCATCCTCGCGATGCACCAGCTCTCGCCCGACTTCGGCAAGCGGCTCTACCTGGGCATCTAGCCCACGAGGCCGAGCCAACCGGGCGCCGGCAGACCGTGCAGCACCGCGCCGCCACGACCCGCAGGCTCGACCACAAAGAGGCTGCCATCCTCCAGCAGGCGTTCCTCTGAGGCCTGCTCCCAGAGCGCAGCCATGGTGTGGAGGGTCCGTCCCGTCTGCAGCGACCGCACTGCTACCGTCTCGCCAAGCTCGGCGATGAAGCTCTCCGACCGGTCCACCACAAGCCGGACAGGAGCGCCGGGCTCACCGCCGACCAGCGGCCGCCGCCACCGCTCCACGACGGCGCCTCCCTCCACGCCAAACCGGATGAGGCCATCGCGCACCGCAATCACGACGCCGTCTCGCAGCGCCACGATGTTGCGGCCCACCGTGAGCTCTGCGGCGAGCCGCAACCTGCAGAGACGCTCCGGCATCGCGCCGCTGCCCGCCCACACCTCAAAGAGCCAGCCGGCCTCGCTCTCCGCGAGCCGCCCGAAGCCGCCGTCGGCCATCTCCCAGAGCTGCGCGACCTCGCCCTCCACCGGCAGCCGGACGCTCTGGCTCGCCGCGTCGATGCCGAGCAGCACAGCCTCCGCTGCGTAACCCTCCACCCAGACAAGGTCGCCCGCCCGCGCTGCCGTCCGAACCGACCAAGGGAGCACCAACGCCTCGCCCAGTGTGCCGCGCTGCAGCCCGACCCGTACGAACTCGCCCGCCGGCCCCACAACGAGCGCGTTCCGTCGCCCAACAAAGAGGTCGCCGGCGCCTGGCACGGCAGTAGCGGCCGTCCAGCGAAGGGCCGAGGCCTCGTCCAACCAGCGGCCCAGCAGCCCACTCTCCGACAGGCAGAGCGCACCGCCGGAGGTCGAAAGGGCGACCGCGAGTCGATCGCTCGGGATGTGCCAATCGACGCCAACAGTTTCGCCCGTGCTCCAGGCGACGCGCCGCAGCAGCCCATCGCCCAGCCCAAAGAGGCCTGCGCCCGAAGAGCACCATCGACCCCGCGCGCGGGCATCGGATTTCCACGCGAGCTCGCCCGTCGCTAGCCGAAATACCTCGAGCCCCCGCGGCGAAGTCACCGCCACCGCATCGTTGCCCCAGACCGTGCCGCCGCCTCGACCCGACGAGGGCGGAACCGAGACCGTCCAGTGTCGATGATAGCCCATCTGCCGGACCCGCTCCGGCGCAACGCCCTGCACCGCGACCGGCGTTGCGGGCACCGCCGACAGCGCCACCTTGGCGGGCACCTGCCTACGGGCCGCCACAGGCTGCCATCGCCCGCTCCCATGCCGGCGCAGCGAGAGCGCCGTCGCCCGCAGCGACGCAAACCCCGCGTGCACCTCGAGCAGCGGCTGCTCCCGCAGCAGCGCCTCGGCGAGCCCCGACAGATGCTCACCCAGCAGCGAGGCCAGCTCGCCCACCAGCAAGGCCCCATCCGGCGCCGCGTCAGTCACGATCGGCCCTTCGGAGACCAGCCCATCGGGCGCCTGCCGCAGCAGCCCCTCCGCCACCTCCAGCCAGCGCCGGAGCACGCTCCCCTCCCAGCGCCGACTGCCGCCAAAGGGCACCGACAGCATCGCGAAGCCACCCAGCACAAGCGCTCCGCCATGGGCCACCGATTCACCCGCATAGAGCAGCGCCGGCTCGAGCTGCCGAAGCGTCGTCACGAGCGAGCGCCCCTCCGCGTCGGAGGTCGAGACCTCGATGATCCGCGGGTCGCGCCGGCCACGGAGCGTCGCCAGCGGCGGTGCGATGCTCCCCTCCTGCAGCTCCGCAACCAGCCCCAGCAGCCAGCCGCGCAGCTCCGCAACCAGCCCGGCTGTCTCGAGACTGTCGAGCGCGTCGACCATCTCCTCCACTGTCAGCGCCAGCGCCTCGCGCAGCTCCGCCAGCACCACCGGCAGCCGCCAGACAGAGCCTTCCTCCGAGGCGCCCGAGCCGTGCAGCGACAGCAGCACCTCTGTGTTCCCGGACCGAGTCAGATGCAGTTCGAGCGCGCTCCGCTGCCAGGTCACCACCACCGTGGTCAACCGGCTCCGCTGCAGGTCGCCCACCGCCTTCGCATAGCGCTGCAGCCAGGGCAGCAGCGGCTCGTCGGGCAGCCCCGCGCCGTAGCCCTCGTCGCCAAGACGGAGCATGACGGCAGCCTCCAGCGCGCTGCCGGAGAACCGCCGCGACGGCTGCTGCCCAGCCGGACTCTCCAGCCAACGCACCAGGTCGTCACGCCATCGGCGCGACACCTCTATCGACAGCGGTGCCCGCTCCGTCACAGCGCCCCAACCCGTGCCAGATTCTCGCTCGCCTTGAGGTCACCCGTGCAAGGTGCTATCTCCCCAGCCACTCGGCGAGCGCCCACGCGCCGCCATCTCACGGGCAGTGCGTTGGTCCGCCACCTCGACTGCTGCATCCTACCAGGCATCCAAATCCCATGACATTCTACGAAGCCGCCGTCGAAGTTCTCCGCGAGGCCGGCCGCCCGCTCCACTACAAGAAAATCACCGAGAACGCGATCCGGCGCTCCCTCCTCAGCCACGTCGGCAAGACGCCCGAGGAGACCATGCACGCCCGCCTCCAGCAGGAGGTCAAGAAGCCCAATGGTCTGGCCCTCATCGAGCAGGCCCGCCCCGGCGTCTTCGCGCTCAAGGCTGGCGCAGACCCGGCCGACGCCAAAGAGACGCTCTCCTTCCGCCAGCCTGCGGCTGAGCCCGCCCCCGCGCCCGTCGCCGCTCCCGTAGCGGCGCAGAAGGCCCCGGCCGTCGCACCGGCGCCGGTCGAAGAGCCTGCTGCAGAGGCCGCAGAGATCGTCGCCGAGAAGCCTGCCAAGGGCCGCAAGAAGTCGGCAAAGACCCTCGCCGCAGAGGCTGCCGCAGAGGCTGCTGCTGCCGAGGCCGCCGCTGCAACCGTTGCAGAGACCGAGGCAGCAGAGGAGCCGGCCGCAGAGGAGCAGACCGAGGTCACGACCGCGCTCGACCTCGAGTGGGACCCCTCCGATGTGGAGCCGCTCGCCCTCTTCGGAGAGACGCTCGACGACGCACCTACCGCTGGCGGTACCGTCCTCGATGCCCCTTCGACCGCCAACGCCGAGCGCCGCCGCAAGCGTCGCGGCCGTCGTGGTGGACGGGGTCGCGGCCGTGAGGATGAAGAGGGCACCGAGGGCTCCGACGAGGAAGGCGACGAGGCTCCCGAGGAGCGCCCCGCAACAGCCGCCGCGCAGCCCCAGCGCAATGAGAGCCCCCGCGGCGACAACAACCGTGGCGACAACAACCGCGGCGACAACAACCGCGACGGCGGAGATCGCGATCGCAACCGCCAGCAGCCCGCCGCAAACGCGCAGCCCGCCGCAAACCTGCAGCCCGCCGCAAACGCGCAGCCACAGCGCCCCCTCGCCCGCCTCGCACCGGACGCAGCTGCCACGGAGCTCGAGCGCATCCTCTTCGAGGCCGTCGCGAAGCTTCAGCCCGGCTCCTCGACCCGCGCTGAAGAGCTCGGCGCGGTCCTCACCGCGGCCCCTGTCGGCACCATCGGCAAGCTCGGCGGCCACGGCGTCCGCGCCATCGTCCGGGCAAGCGCTGCACGCCGCTCCGCCCTCGGCCGGCCGCCGCTCATCGAGGAGCTCCGCCCCGACGGCTTCGGCGTTGCCGGCACCGTCACGAGCGACATCAGCCGCTCGCTCCAGTCGCTCGAGGCCTGGGCCGAGGCCCACAACAAGCTGGTCCAAGACCGCCTCCTGACCACGCTCAAGCAGCTCTCCGAGCTCCACCTCGCCCACGTCTTCTCGCTGCTGCTCAACCAGCTTGGCTACACCGCCATCACCACGGGCGAAGGCGCAGACAGCATCATGGGCTACCTGCACGCCCGCCAGGACCGCAGCCTCACGCCGCGCAACATGACCGTCGCGGTCGTCTCGCCGCGCGGCCAGGCGACGGCAGCAGAAGTCGCAGCACTCCGTGAAGTCGGAGAGGCTGCAGGCTCCAACGACCTCATCCTCTTCGCCGTCCGCGGCTTCGCAGATGATGCGACCGCTGCTGCTGCAGAGGGCACGCCGGTCACGCTCATCCACCGCGAGACCTTCGGCGCCCTGCTGCTCGAGCATGGCGTTGGCGTCACCCGCCATACCATCGCGCTGCAGCTCCCCGACGAGGCGCTCCTCCGCGACCTCCGCGCCTAGCGGCGTGGAGCCCGCTCCGGCCACAGCGCCGCCTCGCCTGCTCGCATGGTCCCACTGGGGACGCATCGGGTACGGGGCTGCGATGGAGCGCCAGACCGCGGCCTGGCAGGCGCTGGTGGATGGCTCCGGCCAGCACCGCCTCTTCACCCTCGAGCACGACCCCGTCATCACGATGGGGCGCCGTGCCGCGCCCACAGACCTCCTCCTCCCCGAGGAGCAGCTCCGTGCGCGCGGCATCGAACTGGTCGTCAGCGACCGCGGCGGCGAGGTCACCTACCACGGCCCGGGCCAGCTCGTGCTCTACGCCGTCGTCGATACGCGCGCCCTCCGCATCGGCCCCTCCGACCTGGTGCGCGCGCTCGCAGGCTCAGTCTCTGCCTATCTCGCAACGCTCGGCATCAGCGCACCCTACGACACCGCCCACCCAGGCCTCTGGACCGAACAGGGCAAGCTGGCGGCCGTCGGCATGCGCATCAGCCGCGGCGTCTCGATGCACGGCGCGGCGCTCAACCTCACCACCAGCCTCGACGCCTTCTCCCTCTTTGTTCCCTGCGGCATGCCCGGCGCCTCGGCCACCTCGGTCGCCGCGCTCACCGCGCAACCACCTGCGCTCACCGAGGCCGCCGAAGCCTGCGCCATCCGCTTCGCAGCAGCGCTGGGCCTCGAACTCAGCCCAGAAGTCGGCTCGGACGAGCCGCGCTGACGGCGGCCCAGATGCGCGCTGCAACCTCTTCGCGGCTGCCCTCGCCCGACACCTTCACCCACGGGTCGCTCCGCAGCGCAAACGACTGCGCGTAGCCCTCCGCGAAGAGCTTCAGCTTCTCTGCGGTCTCGAAGATGTCCCGCTCGCCGCCACGCGCGGCAACCCGCTCCATGCAGGCCTCGGGGTCGAGGTCGAGCCAGATGACCAGATCGGCCGGCCGCGCCTGCGCATTGATCTTGGCAACCCAGTGCCGGTCCACCTCCATCCCCTGGTAGGCGAGCGAGCTGTGGACATAGCGGTCGGAGATGACCCACTTCCCGTGGGCCAGCGCCGGTTCGATGAGGTGGGTCAGGTGGTCGAGCCGGTCGGTGGCAAAGAGGAGCGCCAGCGTCTCGGCGTCAAAGGAGCTTCCGTCGGGCCGTAGCAGCTTGCCGGCGAGAATCTGCCGGATGGTGCGCCCTACGAGCCGCCCTGTGGGTTCGCGCGTGGTGAGGTGGTCGATGCCTGCCGAAGTGAGACGCTCAGAAAGCAGGCCGAGCTGCGTCGTCGTCCCTGCGCCATCCAGTCCTTCGAGCACCAAAAACATCTTCACCTCGCGCGGCAATGCGGGGGCGCTCTTCGCATCCCTCCGGATTGCCGTCAACGCACCAGAAAACGGGCATGCACCATGCTCCATTCGCTTGACCCTCGCGCCTCACAATGTTACCGATGCGCTCCCTTTGATCTTGGACGCCGCGCACGCGGTGCTCCCACGACCTGGTTAGGCGAGATACATGAGCAAAGAAGCGATGCAGACCCGCAATGAGACTGAGCTTGGCCCCCTTGAGGTCAAGGTTGACGGAGCCGTTGAGCGCGCCATCGGTCGCCTCAAGCGCGCCATGGCCCGTGAGGGTATCCTCAAGGAGGTCAAGAACCGCCGCTACTACGAGAAGCCCAGCGTCAAGGCCAAGCGCAAGCAGCGCGACGCCGAGCGCCGCCGTCGGCGGTCGCTCCGCACCCGCCCCGAGTAGTTCGATGGGCGACGCTCGTCGCCTGCCGACCGCCACGCCGCACCCGCGGCGTTTCGCGTTTTTGCCGCCACGCCCTCCTCGGAGCTGAACATGCGCCACCTCTGTCTCCTCGCATCCCTTCTCCTCTTCTCCGCCTGCGACGACGCCCAACCCGAACGCGGTGGTGGCGGTAGCGGCGGTGGCGGTGGCGGTGGTGGCGGCGGTGGCTCGGTGAACTGCTCCACTGCGACCGCGCTTGAGAGCTTCGCAACGGCCTACGCCGAAGCGGCAGGACGCTGCGATGTGGGCGGTTCGCTTGCTCGCGGACCTGTCTCCCAGGCCGCCTTCTCCAACTTCCTCCAGGCCAACTTTGCGGCGACCCTCGAGCCCTCGCTCACAGACGGCACCGTGCGTTGGAACGAGGCAAGTCTCTGCGCCGCCATCAGCTCCCTCGGTGGCGACTCCTGCGCCATCGACGACAACGATTGGGACCTCCTCGATGGTACCCGCCCGCTCGGCGGCGACTGCAACTGGAACGACGAGTGCGCCACGGGCTGGTGCCAGTTCGGCGATACCTGCCCCGGCGTCTGCACCGAGTTCCTCGCCATCGGCGCAACCTGCACCACCTCAAACAGCTGCCAACCGGGCGCAACCTGCACCTTCGGCATTGGCGTACAGGGTACTTGTCAGGAAGAGGACCCGCGCACCTACGTCGCGGTCGGTGGCGCCTGCGACGCCGAGGGCGCACGCTGCCTCCGCTCCTATTGCGACGGCACAATCTGCCAGCCCTACCCCACCCCCGGCCAGTCCTGCGCTGCTACCAACCGGTGCGACGGTGGCTACTGCGACACGGCCACCGACACCTGCCGCCTCTTGCTCGACACCGGCGCCGACTGCAGCAACACGCGCGACTGCCGCGACGGCCTCTTCTGCGACCTCACCATAGACATGCCCGCCTGCATGCCGCGGCTCTCCAATGGCGAGCCCTGCACCAGCCCAGGTCCCTCAGACAGCTGCGCCTCGGGAATCTGCAACGAAGAGAGCCTCTGCGCCGATGCCTTTGCTCCGATTGCCTGCGCCGCCCGCTGAAGGGAACCGGCGCAGGGCCTGCTAGCCCTTTGCCTGGGCGGCTACCGCGGCGGCCGCAGCCGCAATCGCCTCCTGGTCGCCCAGGTAGTAGACCTTCCGCACCACGAGCGTCTTGCTGAGTTCATAGACGCGCGGCGCGGCAGTCGGGATGTTCAAGTCGGCGATGGCATCATCCGAGATGCCCTCGAGGTGCTTCGCTAGCGCGCGAAGGCTGTTGCCGTGGGCCACCACCAGCGGGGTTCCACCGGCGCGAAGCTGCGGCACCAGCACATCGTACCAGTAGGGGAGCACCCGCTCGACGACATCTTTGAGACACTCGGTGTCGGGGAGCTGCTCGGGCGCGAGCGAGGCGTAGCGCGCATCGTGCGACGGGTGGCGGTCATCCACCACGGAGAGCGGCGGCGGCGGAACATCGAAGCTCCGGCGCCAGACGAATACCTGCGCCTCGCTGTGCTTCGCGGCGGTCTCAGTCTTGTTCAGCCCCTGCAGCGCCCCGTAATGGCGCTCATTCAGCCGCCAGTGCCGATGCACCGGGATGAAGTCGAGGCGCGCGGCATCAAGGCCAATCTGCGAAGTGTGGATGGCTCGGCGCAGCAGCGAGGTATGCACCGCGGTCGGCAGGATGCCCTCCTTGCGGAGCAGCTCACCAGCCGCACGGGCCTCGCCGCGACCCTTGTCGCTCAGGTCCACATCGGCCCAGCCGGTGAACCGGTTCTCCACATTCCAGGTGCTCTCGCCGTGGCGGAGCAGAATCAGCTTGTAGCTCATGGACGCCAGCTCCCATGGTATTCGTTGTCTTCCACCGCGATCGCCGTCTTGCAGACCTCGAGCGGCACAAAGGTGTCCATCATCACCGCCAGTTCGTTCGTGCTCCGGTGGCCGATGGAGCCCTCGTAGGCGCCCGGGTGGGGGCCATGCATGACGCCGCGCGGGTGGTAGGAGATGCTCCCCGAACCGATGCCCTTGCGCGAGATGAAGTTGCCCTCCGCGTAGAAGAGGATCTCGTCGCAGTGCACCGCCTCGTGCGGGTAGGGACAGGGGATGGCCTGCTCGTGAAAGTCGACCATGCGCGGCACGAAGCTGCAGATGATGCCGCCGCCGAAGGCGAAGGTTCCATGCCAGTCGGGCGGCAGGTGGACGAGGCCGGCCCGGGCCTGGAACTTGAGGATGTTGAAGGTCCACGGATAGACGCTGCCATCCCAGCCCACGACATCGAGCGGCGAGTGGGCCAGCGTGAACTGCGTGAAGCGGTCCTGCTGCTTCACGACGAAGGTGCGGATACCCTCGTCGTTCGGCCCGGTGAAGGTGGGCGCGATGAAGTCGCGGTGGCAGAAGGGCGCGTCCATCCGGATCTGACCGTTGTGGGTCAGCCACTGCTTGGGCAGCCGGATGGTGTTCCGAATCTCAAAGCAGATCCAGTCCTGCTCCACCCCTTCGTCGAGCACGAACCGGTGCTTGATGCTCCGGGGCACGCAGACATAGTCGCGGTGGCCGAACCGCAGATCGCCCAGCGGCGTGCGGAGGATGCCCGAGCCCTTGTGGATGTAGTAGAGGTCGTCGCCGTCGGCGTTCGAGAAGTAGACAGGGTCTGACTCCGTCGGCTTCACCGACGAGAAGACCACATCCTTGTTGAACTGCAGCGCGACGCGGGAGTTCAGCGGGGAGCCTCCGCGGCGGGGCAACTCGAACGACTTGAAGTGGCGGCGCCGCAGCGGCATCACCGTATCGAGCCCTTCGGCGACGGGCGGCGCGAAGCCATACTCCGAGACGCCCCACTCCGTGTGCCGGTGCGGCTCGTGCAGGTGATACATGAGCGTGAAGGGGCCATCGAAGCCCTCACGGGTGTGGGCCTCCTCGTGCCGGATGCGCCCCTCCGCGTCGGTGAACTTGATGTGATGCTTGGCCGGGACCTCGCCCGCTACGAGCCGCTGAATCATCGCTGCCTCCGCTGGTTAGATGCGACCCGTCGCCTGCTGTTCACGCTCAATGGACTCAAACAGCGCGCGGAAGTTGCCGCCGCCAAAGCCGCGGTCGCCCTTGCGCTGGATGATCTCCAGGAAGAAGGGGCCGGCGTCGGGCGACTGGAAGATGTTACCGAAGTCCTTGCAGAAGATCTGGAGCATGTACTTGCCCGGGCCTTCGCCATCCACGAGCACCTCGCGCTTGGCCAGCTCCGGCATGGTCTCGTCGATGACAATCGCAGACTCCGCCAGGCGGGCCGGCAGCATCTCGTAGTAGCTGCCGGGCGTGGGCATGAAGGGCACGCCGTTCTCCCGCATCATGGGAACGACGTCCATGATGTCGCGGACCGTGAGCGCCGTGTGCTGCACGCCGGGCCCATGGTTGTCTTCGATGAAGGTGTAGATCTGTGAGCGGTCGAAGAAGGGCTTCTTGGGCTCGTTGTTGGCGAACTTGATGCCGCTGTGCGGGTCCCACACCACGACAGACTTGAGGCCCGAACCGGTCTCGCGCTCCGGCGAGACATCCTCGGTGTGGAACTCGATGCCCCAGTACTCCTCAAAGCCCATCACATCCTTGGCCCAGAGCAGCATGGGCTTGAGCGTCATGAAGTTGCTGGTGATGTGGTCAACCTCGGCAAAGCCGTAGCGGTTGGTGCCGCCCTTGGGCGCCTCGAAGTGGGCAATGCCGGGCGCGATCTCGCGGAAGCCGTCGCGCTGCTGGAAGGTGAAGAGCACATCGCCGAAGGGCGTCGCGATGGAGAAGCGGCGCAGGGTGCCATCTTCGCTGGTATGGGTCTCGATGTTGTTCAGGATGGCTGCGCCACGCTCGTTGAGCGTCTTGAAGGTCCGCTCCACATCCTCGACCCGGTAGATGAGCTCGCCGACGCCATCGGGATGGTGGTTGAGGAACCGGCCCGCGGCGCTCCGCGGCTGCAGCGCCTCGGTGCAGAGGTAGGTGGCGTTGCCGGCCCGGAGCGCAATCGAGCGCTCGCCCGCCTTGGCCTCCCAAGCCTCCGTCGTCTGACCAATCCAGGTCAGGTCCATCTTATCCACCCAGAAGGCACGGGCGCGGTCGAGCGTCTTCACATAGAAGTGAACCGCCTCCACCGACATCAAACCAAGCGCTTGCGAACGAGCCATCTCTACTCTCCTGTTACGGGCGCCAGCGGCGCAAATCTCGAAATCACTTCCAATACCTCGCGGCGCGCGGATACCTGACTGCCGAAGCGCCGGTTGTGGTCATCACGGAGGCCGGCGGCAAAGGTCGCAAAGTAGCGATCCACCGCGGCCCGGTCGTCGGCCATGTAGATGGTACGGAAGGCCCGCTTGCCAGCAGGCGACTCGTCCAGGGAGGCGAAGACCGCGCCCGTGAAGCAGCCTGTGTCGACCACCTCCTGGATGTGGTGACCACGCATGTAGTCCTCCCACGCCGCGGCCGTCTCGGCCTCCACCTCTACATAGACGACATAGAACACGGCCACCTCAGACACCCGACTGCGACTGCCGGCGAACTGCCGGCGCCGACCATCATCGGGGGTGCGCCGTTAGAAACAACGCGCCCCCCTTCTGTCAAGGTGGGGAGCCTTCGGCAAGCGCGATGAGCCGACCCACAATGGCACCCACATCGCTGTCTTTGGGGGTGAAGACGGCCGCAACGCCAAGCTCGCGAAGCGTCGCTGCGTCGTGGTCGGGGATGATGCCGCCCAAGACGACAGGCAGGTCGCTGATGCCGCGAGCCGCAAGTGCCGCCATCACCTCCCGCGCCACATGGAGGTGGGCGCCAGAGAGACAGGAGATGCCGATAACCTCGGCTCCCTCCTGCACCGCGCCGCTCACGATCGCCGCGGGCGTCTGCTGCAGGCCCGAGTAGATGACCTCCATGCCCGACTGCCGGCAGGCATAGGCCAGCAGCTTCACCGCGTTCACATGGCCATCGAGCCCGCTCTTGGCGAGGAAGACCCGGTAGGGTCGCGCCGCCGTCGGGAGGTTCAACGGACGGTAGGCGGCCACATCACTGCCGATGGTGGCCTGGTAGCGACCGCCAAAGGCGCGGGCCAAGGTTTCGGTCCACTCGCCCGTCGTGCCGCCTGCTTTGGCGAGCACCAGCGAGGCCTCCACCAGGTTGGCGCCCGACCGGGCCGCGGCCTCGAGCTGCTCGCGTGCCGAGGCCACCGCGCCCGCATCGCGGGCTGCGCGCCAATCAGCGACGCCGGCCACCTGACGGGCCGCACCCACCGCCCGCTCCGCGCTGTCGTCCTCATACCGCGGCTTGCGGGCAATGTTCAGCTCTCCCGTGAAGGCATTCACCCCCACCCGCAGCCGCTCGCCCCGCTCGAGCGCCGCGGAGGCCTCCACCAGGTTCTGCGTCAGCCGCCGCGCGATGAAGCCGATCGACCGCTCAAAGCCCTGCGCCCGAAGCTCCAGCGCCACCTCGCGCGCAGCGGCCATCGTCCGAGCCGTCTCACGCTCGATGACCACGCTGCCCTCGAAGATATCCTCGTAGTCGGTCAGCCCCGTCTCATACATCAGCACCTGCTGC
>CANMDT010000021.1 GCA_947496715.1 Myxococcales bacterium | reverse complement strand
GATGGCACCGTTGCACGGGCCGGCGGTGAGGCCGACTTTGCCGAGGCGAGCTCCGACATCGCGGAGCTCAAGCGGACGCTCAGCCGGCAGAAGAAGCAGCTCGACGAGACCCGTCGTGCCGTCGCAACCCTGCAGTCCAACCCCGCCTACCTCGATGCTGCCGCCCAGTTCGCCAACCTCTCCATGACCGAGGGAGATCAGGCAGGCCAGGTGGCAACGCTCGAGCGTACGCTGGCCGCAAACCAACAGCCCGGTCCCGCCCAGATGCAGCTCACGATGCAGCTCGAGGCCGCCCGTGACCGCCTCCGTGAGACGCGGCGCAACCTCCGAGATATCCTCATCCGCACCAACGACTTGCGGAAGAACCTCAAGCTCGTCCCGCGCGACCGCCCGTAGGCAGCGCGACTACCAGCTCTTGACGAGCAGCTCGCCCACTGGGCCACGCTTGGCGCCCGAGGAGTTGATGCACCGAGCGGCGCTGACCGTGACCAGCCGCCAACCGGCGTAGAGTTCATGCATCGCCGGCACGTCGCTGTTGGAAAGCATGACGAAGCAGCCGCGCCGCGCCAGCTCGGCGAAGACCTTGGCCAGCTTCACCTGCAGGTCGACCTCGAAGCCACCGGCCGCGTAGTTGGTGAAGGAGGCCGTCTTGCTGGCGGGGAAGTAGGGCGGGTCGAAGTAGACCAGGTCGCCCTCTTGGGCGCTCTCGAGGACGGCGTCGAAGGAGGCCTGCTGGATGCTTGCGCCAGCGAGGCGCTGCGCGACTGCGATGAGGTTGTCGCGCTCGTAGAGCGTCGGGTTGGGGTAGCTGCCGATGGGCACATTGAAGTCGCCGCGACGGTTCTCTCGGTAGAGGCCGTTGAAGCAGGTCTTGTTGATGTAGATGAAGAGGGCGGCGCGATCGACGAGCGTCCGGGTCTGGCCCTCGTTCATCCTACGACGGCTCTGGGTGTAGTGCTCTTCGCTGTGGCGGCGGCGGTGGGCGTCGAGACGCTCCATGACGGCATCGGGGTCATCTGCGACCGCCTGGTAGGCCTCGATGAGCCGCGGGTTGATGTCGGAGAGGACGGCGCGGTCGGGGGCGAGGTGGAAGAAGACCGCGCCGCCGCCGAGGAAGGGCTCGTAGTAGGCGCCGAACTCGGTCGGGAAGTGGTCTGCATACTGGGCGATGAGCCGGCTCTTTCCGCCTGCCCACTTGATGAAGGGGGTGACGGCGCGCGCGCGCGGAAGCGCGGGGGTGGAGACCGGCGTTACGGCGCGGGATCGAAGGGGTGTGGAGTCCACGAGACAGCCTCGCTCAAGAGATGAAAGCGAGGGCTGGGTACGGGTGGGCCGGAGGCGGGTCAAAAAATCGAAATGTGATAATTTTCAAGCAGTTGAGATTCGATCTTTTGCCAACATTGCATTGTGCACGGGCGGAGATCGGCGAGCAAGTTTTCGACGGCGACCAGTGCACAACCGGTTGGCATCTGCGCCAAAGATAGATACATTCGTTCAGCATTACGGAGTGGCGACGATGGGTGGCTCGGCAGCAGAAACATGGGTGAACTCGGCAGCAGAGGAGCGTGCCGAGGAGCAGGCGGTTGCGGCGGTGCAGGTCTGGTCGATTGGCGCGCTGGCGGGGCGGCTTGTGGAGGTGACCCACCGCGGCGCTGGAACGGCGATGACCTGGGCGACCGAGCTGCTCTGGCAGGCGCAGCAGGCGGGTGAACCAACGGCCTGGATCTGCACCGGCAACCGCCTTCCCTTTGCGCCCGACCTCATCCGGTATGGGATTGATCTGGAGGCCTGCGCGGTGGTCCGGACCGGCGAGGCGCAGCAGGCTGCAGTGTGTGCAGACAAGCTGCTCCGTTCGGGCGCCTTCGGGCTGGTGGTCCTCGATCTGGGCGAACGGGCCGACATCCCTACGCCGCTGCTGGGGCGCCTCACAAAGCTGGCGCAGACCCACAGCGCAGCCATCGTGATGCTGACAGAGGGAGAGGCTGCAAGCGCGGCGCTGGGCTCTCTCGTTTCGCTCCGGCTGCTGGCCGAGCGCGAGGTGAGCGACGGCGGCGAGAGCAGACTCCTGCTGACGGCGCTCAAAGACAAGCGGTCGGGACCCGGCTGGAACGGCAGCCTGCAGGTGCAGCAGCCGCTCGGCTTGAGATAGCTTTGGAGTCACCCAAACCCGCAGCGATTGTGGGAAATGGAGCGAACCGGTCGCCTTGCCACGAGGCCGCGCCGGAGAGTAGAGGTGGCAGACTCCCTACCCCGAACGGCCCCTCCCTTTGCTGGAACCCAAAGCACAACGCATCGTCGAAGCGGCGATGGAGCTCGCAGAAGAGGGCGGCTTCTCGGCCGTCCGTTTGCGCGATGTCGCCGCGCGGGCCGATGTGGCGCTCGGAACCCTCTACGCCCGCTTTCAGGGCAAGGAGGAGATCCTGTTGGCCGGGCTGGAGCAGGCGACCGAGGCCTTCGAGACCATGCTGAACCAGGAGCGGGTGGATGGTGCCGAACCGCAGGAACGGTTGGGGGTCTTCTTCGGCATCGCCTCGCAGGCGCTCTTCTCGCGGCCCCACTTCGCGCAGGCCGTTGTGCGCGCAACCGCCGCCGGCGAGGTGGGTGTCGCCAGCCGCATCATCTCCTACCAGGAGCGGATGAGCCGGATGATCGTGTCGGCCATGCAGGGCTGCTCGCCGAGCGAGGTGGAGGTTGGCAGCAACGCTGGGGCCTTTGCGGTGGCGGCGATGCTCCAGTCACTCTGGTTCGGCGCCCTGGTCGGCTGGGTGAGCGGCGCGCTGACGGAGGAGCAGGTGCTGCTGCAGATGCGCCAGGCGATTCGGGTGGTCTGGGCGGGAAGAGACTCCGCCGAGCCTGCGTGACGACACGAGCACAACCGACAGGATGAGGGCGATGATGAGAGGCGAACTTAGTGACGACACGAGCACAACCGACAGGATGAGGGCGATGATGAGAGGCGAACTTACAGGTCTGGGCCTGCTGCTTCTGCTGGCAGCTTGCAGTGAAGATACGGTCACGAGCACCGGCGACGATGCCGCGACCGACAGCGGCGCGACGGCCGACGGCAGCAGCGAGAGCGACGGCGTGAGCGACACGGAGACCGCGACCGACACGGGGAGCGAGGGCTCCGCAGATGCCGGCGGAGACACGACTGAAGGGTCGGCCGACACCAGCGCAGACACGACGATCGAAGACACCAGCGCAGACACCGACCTCGCGGATACGACCGACGACACCGCTGTCACCGACACGACCGACGACACGGTGGCCGATACCACCGCGGACACGACGGCCGATACCACCGCGGATACCGATCTCGACCTCGACGGGCTCGACGACACCGACCCGAACGCGACGGGCTGCACGGGCGGCGCCGACCCGCTCCCGGCCGACCTCCCCTACATCTGGGGCGGCGATACCTGCGAGACCGCGGCACTGCTGCCCGGCGCCGGTACCTACGGCGCAGACACCTGCACGGCGACCAACGACTATGCCGACTACGCAGGCGCCTGCGGACCCTATGTGACGGGTGCGGGCCGCGACGCGGTCTATGCGCTTGAGGTCCCGGCGCGGTCGGCAGCCACCGTGAGCATCTCGCCCGGCGCCCGCTTTGATGCGGCCCGCCTGATGCTGAGCGACGACTGCGCCAACATCCGGACCGACTGTGACGCCTACGCCGGTGACAGCGTGAGCTACAGCAATCCGGGCGGTGCGCCCAAGACCATCTATGTGGTGGTGGAGGGCTTCATCGCCCGCAGCGAGGGCTCCTACCTTCTCTCGGTGGAGCTCAACGACCTCGCCACGCTGCCCGAGGGTCACACCTGCGCCAACGCCATCCGGCTCGACGGCGCGGGCAGCTACACGGGCGACACCACCACGAGCGAGAACTACTACGACGGGCTTCACGGCACCTGCCTCCGCTTTGGGAGCTTTCCGTCGGCACAGTCGGGCCGCGACCTGACCTATGTGGTGGCGGTGCCGAACGGCTCGACGCTCTCGGCGACGATGAACGGGACCAGCCCCGTCGGCTGGGATACGGCGGTGGCCATCTTCGACGACTGTGGGAACGCAGATGCCAGTTGCCGATCCTACGCAGACGACGGCGCAGCGTCGGTGACCAACAGCAGCGGCGTGACGCGCGACTACTTCATCGTGGCCGACGGCTTCTTCAACTCCACGCTGGGCGCCTACATCTTGAACGTGAACATCACCCCCTGAGGGTCGTCGCGCTGATTGAAACATGTTCTAGCGCGTGTTAGTTCCGCTCCTGTCTGAGGCCTGTGGCCTCCTCGAACTGCGGAGCGGATGATGGCTCGATTTGACGGCAAAGTGGTGGTGGTGACGGGTGCTGCATCGGGCATCGGACGGGCGACAGCGATCCGCATCGCGGAAGAGGGGGGCCAGGTGCTCGCTTGCGACTGGGATCTCGAGCGGGTGACCGAGACGGCCAAGCTCATCACCGACGCCGGCGGTCAGGCGCGGGCGATGAAGACCGATGTATCGAACTACGAGGCCTGCGGCGAGCTGATCGCAGCGGCCGTGGCCTGGGGCGGAAAGCTCGATGTGCTGGTGAATGTGGCTGGCGTTGGCGGCTTCGTTCACACGACCGAAGAGACGCCGGAGAACTTCGCGCGGACGCTCGGCGTCAACCTGCACGGCCCCTTCAACACGGCCCGTCACGCCCTTCCCCACCTGCTGGAGAGCCAGGGCAACATCGTGAATGTGGCCTCGATTGCGGGCATCGAAGCCCACCCATACGCGGCAGCCTACTGCGCCTCCAAGGGTGGCGTGGTGATGCTGACCAAGGCGCTGGCGATGGAGTATGCGAGCCGTCAGGTGCGTGTGAACGCGGTCTGCCCCGGTGGCATCAAGACGCCCTTCATCAAGAACTTCAAGCCGATGGAGGGCAGCGACGTGACGCTGATGATGCGGATGATGAGCATCATCGGTCGCTACGGTCAGCCGAGCGAGGTCTCTTCGGCGATTGCCTTCTTGGGCTCGGACGAGGCCTCGTTCATCACGGGCGAAGTGATGCGGGTAGACGGCGGCGCGACGCTCTAAGGGGCGCCTCGGGCAGCGATGCGCCTTGACATCGTCGGGGGCGAACGGCAGGAATAGGGGACGCTAGAACGCGTTCTAGTCTCCCCAAACCTGCTGAGAGGTCGCGATGTCGTTTAAGGTAGCCAGCGTTGAAGAGTACTTCTCCACCCTCGACAAGCGCTTCGTGGAAGCGGGCGCCAAGGGCGTGTCTGCGGTGTTCCAGTTCGACCTCGCCGAGGCCGGCATCCACCATGTGGAAGTGAAGGACAACGGCATGTCGTACGCCAAGGGCGCGCACGCTGCTCCGACCACGACCATCAAGATGACGGGCGAGAACTTCGTGAAGATGTCGAACGGCGAGCTGAGCGGCCAGATGGCCTACATGACGGGCAAGATGAAGATCTCGGGCAGCATCCCGATGGCAATGAAGATGAAGGAGATCTTCCCGCAGGTTGGCGGCTAATTCCTTTTTGACGAGCGGAGTGTCCATGCAGTCGTTTGAACTCTTCATCGACGGGGCGTGGCGCCCCGCAGCAACTGGCGAAACCTACGAGAGCATCAACCCGGCCAACGAAGAGGCCTGGGCGGTGATTTCGGCGGGGGGAACGGCCGACGTGAACGCAGCAGTTGCTGCGGCGCGGCGGTCGTTTGATTCGGGCGTCTGGCGCAACAAGCCGGCCTCGGAGCGTGCAGCGATCCTGCGGAAGATGGCCGAGATGCTGGTCGACCGTCAGGACGAGCTTGCGCTCTACGAGGTCCAGGACAGCGGCGGCACCTTCCGCAAGGCCAACATGGCCGACATCCCGGCCTCGATGCAGACGCTGACCTACTACGCCGACCTCATCGAGGGCTTCGTCGCCGAGACCGAGGATTCGGAGTTTGTGCCGGTCGAGTCGCGCAACCTCATCATCAAGCAGCCCATCGGTGTGGTGGCTGCGATTACGCCGTGGAACTTCCCGCTCGCTGCGGCGACCTGGAAGGTTGGACCTGCCCTCGCGGCCGGCTGCTCGATTGTGCTCAAGCCTTCGCCGCTGACGCCGGTGAGCACGCTCATTCTGGCCGAGATTGCCTTTGCCTGCGGTGTCCCGGCCGGCGTGCTGAACGTCATTGCGGGTCCGTCGGACGAGCTGGGCGCCGCGCTGGTGAGCCACCCGGACATCGACAAGATCGCCTTCACGGGCTCGTCGAAGGTGGGCCAGGCGGTGATGCGGATTGCGGCCGATCGGCTCAAGCCGGTCACGCTGGAGCTCGGCGGAAAGTCGGCCAACATCATCCTCGAGGATGCCAACCTTGATGGCGCCATCCGCGGTGCGCTCTTCGCGACCTTCTTCCACAGCGGCCAGATCTGCCAGTCGGGCACTCGTCTGCTGGTGCACCGTTCGCTGGTGGCAGAGGTTTCGGCGCGGCTGGTCGAAGAGGCGAAGAAGATCGCTGTCGGCGACCCGATGGACATCATGAACACCTTCGGTCCGCTCATCAGCGAGCGGCAGCGCGGCACGGTGGAGCGCTATGTTGCGCTGGCCCGCGAAGAGGGTGCGACCTGCCTGCTGGGCGGCAAGCGGCCCGAGGCCTTTGAGAAGGGCTACTACTACGAGCCGACCATCTTCGGCGATGTGACGAACCAGATGAAGGCGGCGCGCGAGGAGATCTTCGGACCCGTGGTCTGCATCATCCCCTTCGATACCGACGACGAGGCCATCGCCATCGCCAACGACAGCCTCTACGGCCTAGCGGGCGCCGTCTGGACGGCCGATGTGGAGCGTGGGCTGGCGCTAGCCCGCCGCATCGACGCGGGCACGGTCTGGGTGAACGACTACCACCTGCTGAACCCCAAGTACCCCTTCGGCGGCTTCAAGCAGAGCGGCTTCGGTCGCGAGCTGAGCCATGAGGGTCTGGCCATCTTTCAGCAGACCAAGCACATCCATGTGGGGCAGCCCACGGATTCCGATACGAAGATCTACTTCAACCTCGTGATTGATTGAGCGGAGCCGGCCGCCCTCACGGGGGTGGCCGTTCTGCCGCAACAGCCACAGACGGAGAGCGAGCATGCAGCAGCCGATCGATGGCGTCCTCGAGGCGCCCTATGTGATGGAATACACCTACCGGCGGTCGCTGGGCCCGGTGATGAGCGCCTTCTTTACGGCGCTGCGTGACGGTCGGCTGCTCGGTGCGCGGACCGCGTCGGGCAAGCTGGTTGTTCCGCCGCTGGAGTGGGACCCGGAGACGGGTGCTGCGATTGCGGGGCTGGAGCCGGCAGCCGAAGAGGGCGTTGTGACGGCGGCGACTTGGGTGGCAGCGCCCGAGCCACGCCACCTGCTGCAGGAGCCCTTTGCCTATGCGCTGATTCAGCTCGACGGCGCGAGCACGGCGATGCTCCATGCGGTCGCCTGCGCGTCGCTCGAGGCCTGCCCGGTTGGCACGCGGGTGAAGCTGGTCTGGTCGGAGAGCCGGACGGGCAGCCTGCGCGACATCCGCTGCTTTGAACCTGTGAATTGAGGAGGAGCGATGTCTGAAGCAACCAAAGCTGTGGTCAAGGATGTGACCACGATGGCGTCGCCCGTTTCGCTCAAGTTCCGAGCGCGGGCCGGCAAGGACCTGTCGCGCTTTCTGCGGGGCATGAAAGAGCGCCGCATCGTTGGGCGGGTCTGCCCCTCGTGCAACTACGTCTATGTGCCGCCGCGCGGTGCCTGCCCCACCTGCGGCTGCCCGATGGGCGACGAGCGGGTGCTGCCCGAGACGGGGACCATCACCACCTTCTGCATCGTCAATATCCCCTTCGAGGGGCAGAAGCTCAAGCCGCCCTATGTGTGCGCCAGCGTGCTGCTCGACGGCGCCGATGTGGCGCTGTTCCACCTGGTCGGCGGCTGCGACGTGAACGAGGTCCGGATGGGCATGCGGGTGCGTGCGGAGTGGGTCGATGAGGCCGACGCAGAGCTCTCGCTCGAGACCATCCGCTACTTCGTTCCGACCGGCGAGCCCGACCGTCCGCTCGCCCAGATCCGGGAGCACATCTGATGTCGACCTTCAACACATCCCGCGAGGAGATCGCGATTGTCTCGTTTGTGGAGCTGTCGCCAGCTGAGGCCTCGCAGCTCGATGAGATCGAGACCATTCAGACCATTGTATCGCGTGCCACCGACGGCGCGGGGATCGCGCGCGACCGGATCGGCTTCACGGTCTCCGGCAGCTGCGACATGCTCGTTGGCCGCCCCTTCTCGTGGATCATGGCCATGGATGGCGCGGGCGTCTCCAAGCCCATCGAGGAGTCGCACGTAGAGATGGATGGTGCCTGGGCGCTCTATGAGGCCTGGGTGCGGCTGCAGCATGGCGACATCGATGCGGCGCTGATCTACTGTTTCGGCGCGAACGCTGCGGAAGACCTGATGCAGGTGCTCGCGCTCCAGCTCGACCCCTACTACCTCGCGCCGACGGGCATCAACGCGGCGGAAGTGGCGGCGCTGCAGGCGAGCGCGATGTTGGCGAGTGGCGCAACCGAGCGGCAGTTTGCAGAGGTGGCGGTGCGTGCCGGGCTTGCGGTTTCGGTGGAGGCCGCACTGGCGGAGCCCTACCTGCACCGGCCGCTCCGTGCGAGCGACCTTCCCCGCTTCTCGGATGGCGCGGCCGCAATGGTTATCGCCCGTGGCGACTATGCTCGCTCGGTCTGCGCGCGACCGGCCTGGATTCAGTCGATGGCCCACATCGCCGATGGCCACTCGCTCGGCGCACGCGACCTGTCGAAGTCTCCGTCGCTCGAGAAGGCTGCTCGTCTTGCCGGCGTGGGCGCGAAGGCGACGCAGATTGTGGAGGTTCATGCCCCCTTCGGCCCGCAAGAGGTCATCGCACTCGAGGCACTGAAGCAGGCGGGATTGTCGGCCGACGCCAAGGTGAATCCGAGCGGCGGCACCCGCGCCGCCCAGTCGGTCATGGTGGCGGGGCTTGCTGCCATCGGTCGTGCCGCATCGGCCATCCATCGTGGCGAGGCGAGCCGCACGGTGGGTCACGCCTCGTCGGGACCGGCCCTTCAACACAACCTGATTGCCGTCCTGGAGGAGAGGTCATGAAGCAGCGCTGCGCAGTACTTGGCATTGGCCAGACGCACCACGCGGCGAAGCGTGGAGACCTCTCGATGTCGGGCCTTGTCCGCGAAGCCGCGCTGCGTGCGCTCGATGATGCGGGCATGACCTTCGACGAGATCGATGCGGTCGTGATGGGCAAGGCACCTGACTTCTTCGAAGGGGTGATGACGCCGGAGCTCTACCTGGCCGACGCGCTCGGCGCGGCAGGCAAGCCGGTCTTCCGCGTTCATACCGCCGGTTCGGTGGGCGGTTCGACCGCCATCTTCGCGACCCATCTGGTGACCTCGGGCATCCACAAGCGGGTGCTGACGCTCGCCTGGGAGAAGCAGTCTGAGAGCAACGCGATGTGGGCGCTCTCCCCGAAGTATCCCTTCTCGCCGCCCACGACGGCTGGTGCAGGAGGCTACTTCGCCCCCTTCGTGCGGGCCTACATCGAGTTCACCGGCGCCCCCGAACATATCGGCTGGCAGGTGGCCTACAAGGACCGGATCCACGCGCTCAAGAACCCCTACGCCCACCTCCAGATGCCGGAGATCACCATCGACATGGTGAAGAACTCTCCCGTGCTCTGGGACCCCATCCGCTACCTCGAAACCTGCCCCTCGTCTGACGGCGCCGGCGCGATGATCCTGGTTTCGGAGGATGTGGCCGAGGCGAGCGGCAAGAAGGTTGCATGGGTGCATGGCACGGCGAACCGGACCGAGGCGATCCTCTATCCCCGCCGTAATCAGGTGTTGCCGCAGGCCGGTTCGGACTGCGCCAAGGCCCTCTACAAAGAGGCCGGTATCACCGACCCGAAGCGGGAGATCGATACCGCCGAGATCTACGTTCCCTTCGCCTGGTTTGAACCGATGTGGCTCGAGAACATCGGGCTGGCGGACGCCAACGATGGCTGGAAGATGGTCGACTCGGGCGACACGATGCTCGGCGGCCGGCAGCCCATCAATCCGTCGGGCGGCGTACTCTCGTCGAACCCGATTGGGGCCTCGGGCATGCTCCGCTTCCTGGAGGCTGCGCATCAGGTGCGGGGCACCGCGGGCGAGCATCAGGTGGAGGGCGCGAAGAAGGCGCTCGGCCATGCCTACGGCGGCGGTTCTCAGTACTTCGCGATGTGGATTGTGGGCGCCGAGAAGCCCTAGTCTCCCGACTTCTTTTTCAGACGACAGGTTCTGCATGCACTTCAATATCGCCGACCTCTACGAGAGCGTCACCGACGTGGTCCCCGACCGGACTGCGCTCGTCAGCGGCAGCGCCCGCTTTACCTTTGCCGAGCTCGACACGCGTGCCAACCGGCTCGCGCATGCGCTGGCAGACCGCGGCCTCAAGGCCGGCCAGCACCTCGGCCTCTACCTCTACAACGGTGAGGAATACATGATTGCCATGCTCGCAGCCTTCAAGCTGCGGGCGGTGCCGATCAATGTGAACTACCGCTATGTTGCCGAGGAGCTGAAGTACCTGGTGCACGACGGCGACCTGACGATGCTCTTTGCGGAGTCGGACCTCGCAGGCGAGGTGAGCGGTGCGCTGGCGGAGAAGACGCCCGTTACGACGGTGGTCTGGACGGAGGCCGGTAACTCGGGCCGGACGGCGCCTACGATTGAGGGCGTGGAGAGCGGCTGGTTCCGCGACTTTGCGGCGCACGACAATGGCGTGCGCGACTTCGAAGAGCGATCGGATGACGACCTCTACATCGTCTACACCGGCGGCACGACGGGCATGCCCAAGGGCGTGATGTGGCGCCAGGGAGATATCTTTTTTGCGGGTCTTCAGGGCGGTCGCCCGGGCGACGATCCCGTGAGCCATCCGAGCGAGGTTGCGGCGCACATTGTGGCCGGCAACACGAGCCCGACGTGCATCTCGCCGGCCGCTCCGCTCATTCACGGAGCTGCCCAGTTTGCCTCGTGGATTGCGCTCATGACGGGCGGCAAGGTGGTGCTGACGCCGGGCCGGAGCTTCGACGCGGCGCTGACGCTGGAGTCGATTTCGCGGGAGGCCGTGGGCGTGCTCAACCTGGTGGGCGACGCGATGGCGCGGCCCTTCGCGGAGATGCTCGAGGCCAACCCCGGCAAGTATGACCTGTCGAACCTCTACGTGGTCACCTCGGCGGGAGCGGTGCTGTCGGAGCATGTGAAGCAGAAGCTCAAGAAGCTGCTGCCCTACACGATGATTCTGAACAACTTCGGCGCGTCGGAGACGGGTCACCAGGGCACTGCGCTCGACACCGGCGAGGGCGGCCCCGTGAAGTTCTTCATGCTGGGCGACAACACGGCGGTGCTCGACGAGGAGATGCAGCCGATTGCCCCCGGCGACCCGCGCATCGGCAAGCTTGCGCGCACGGGCCACATCCCGCTCGGCTACTACAAGGCGCCGGAGAAGACGGCGGCCACCTTTGTGCATGACAAGGAGGGGCGCCGCTGGGTCATCCCGGGCGACTTTGCGACCATCGACGAAGAGGGCATCATCACGCTGCTCGGTCGCGGCGCGGTTTGCATCAACACGGGCGGCGAGAAGGTCTTCCCCGAAGAGGTGGAAGAGGCGCTCAAGGGCCATCCCGCGATCTACGATGCGGTCGTGGTGGGCGTTTCTGATCCACGTTGGGGCGAGCGGGTCACCGCGCTGCTCAAGCTCCGCGACGGCGTGACGGTCACGCCCGAAGAGGTCATGGCTCACTGCCGCACGAAGGTGGCAGGCTACAAGGTTCCGCGCGACGTCTGGTTCGTGGAATCGATGGAGCGGCACCCGAGCGGCAAGCCCGACTACCGCTGGGCAAAGACGACGGCGACGGCGCTGGCCAACCCATGAGCGAGCTGCCGATGGGGCCGCTGACGCGGGATTTCTGGGAGATCCCCGAAGAGGTTGCCGACCCGCAGTGGGCGGGGCGTAGGCGTGTGTCGGAGTCGACGCGCAGGGTGGCCCACAAGGTGGTGGTAACCTTCGCGCCGCCCGAGGTGCTCGCGAAGGCGGCGGCGCTCATCGACGAGGCCGCTGCGCTGCTTGAGGCACATCCTGAGTGGAGCGTGAAGCAGGCCTACGAGGGCGGGCAGCTGAGCCAGTCGCCGCAGCAGTATGCAGACCGGCAGTCGATCATCGGGCGGGCCAACCCGTTTGCGCCGCCGCTGCGGCTTCGGCGCGAGGGCGAAGAGGTCATCGGCGAGGTGGTCTTTGAGCATGCGCATGGCGGCGCGCCCGGCTGGGTGCATGGCGGGTTGGTCGCGACCATCTTCGACCAGGCGATGGGCTATGTGCTCATCACGAACGGCTACCCCTGCGTCACCGCCAGCATCGAGGTGCAGTTCGAGAAGCCGACACGGCTGCACACCGGCTTGGTGTTGCGCGCGCGTGAGGTTGGTCGTGAGGGCAACCGGGTGAAGGTGCATGCCGACCTGTGGGACGGCGAGCAGCGGCTGGCGCAGTCGTGGGGCGAGTTTGTGCAGCTCGACGCGGCCCGGTTCCGCAAGATTGCGCTGCAGCAGAAAGAGAGCTGAGGCTCAGCCTTCGAGGAAGGTGGCGACGGTGGTTCGCCAGCGCTCGGGGAGCTCGATGGGGATGGTGTGGCCGGCGCCCGACCAGGCCTCGTGGTGGGCCCGCAGGAGCGAGGCGAGGCGGGTCGCAGACTCGGCCGAGACGAGCGGGTCTTCGAGCGAGGTGATGAGGAGCGCGCGGGCCGTGACGGCCGCTGCGTCGAGGTCGGCGGGCGGGTAGCCGGTCATGCCTTCGAGGAGTGCGACGAGGCCGTCGGGCTGGTTGCGCTGCACAGTGGCGCGGACGAGCGGTTCGAGTTGGCCGTCGAGCTCGCCGAGGAAGCGGGCGCCGAGGATGGTCGGGATGCTGGCCCAGGCGAGGGCCTCGACGCCGCCGAGCCGGAGGATGTGGCGCCAGGATTCGATGATGGCGCGGCGGCGGCCGTCGGCATCGGCGCCCGTGGAGGTGAGGATGAGCGTGGAGGTCATCTCGGGCGCGGCGGCGGCGAAGGCGAGGGCCACGCGGGCGCCGTGGGAGAAGCCGCAGATGTGGGCGGTCTCGATGTGGAGGTCGTCGAGCAGCGCGCGGAGGTCGCCGACATGGCCGGCGAGCGAGATGGGGCCCTGTCCGAGCGTGCTGCGGCCCTGTCCGCGGGCGTCGTAGACGACCACGCGGAAGCGGTCGCGAAAGGCGCGGGTGTGGCTCATCCAGTTGGCCGTGGACTGCGACAGACCGTTGAGGAAGACGAGCGCAGCGCCTTCGCCGTGGGACTCGGCGTAGAGGGTGTAGCCGCCGGGCCGGGCGATGGAGTGCTGCATGGTGGAGCGGGGCGTGGTGGGCGGGTTGCGACGCGCTTGGCAGTGTCGGGTGGAGTGGTTACCAGATAGCCCCCATGCACTCCACGAAACCCGCAGCACGACGCCTCCTGAACGCTCTCGCGGGGCTTGCGTGTGCGGTGGTGGTGTCGGGCAGTGCGCCGCCGCGCGGCGACCTGATGGTGGTCGCCACCTACCTGCCGCAGTGTGCCTACGGGCTCGGCTACGAGCAGCCGATGCATGCGGAGCTTCGGACCAACGGGCAGGTGGTGGCGGTGGCCGAGACGGCGGGGACCTTCACGGGGCCTGGTTCGCTGAGTCTCTCGTTCTACGCCAGCGATGTTCCCGAGGGGAACTACCGGCTCCATCTGGGCCGCTGCCCGGGCCTGCGCACCGATCCGAAGGGGGCGGTGGCCTGTGACCCCATCGAATGGTTCAAGGAGCTCGACCTCGGCACGCTCACGCCGCGCGGTGCAACGGTGCCTGTGGCGGTGAAGCTGCCTCCCATTGGGGCCCGCTGTCTCTCCGTGGCGACCCGCTCTCCGCTGCTGCCTGCAGGCAGCGCGCAACCCAAATGAACACTCACTCTCGCAAGGCAGCAGACAGCATGCATCTTCCCTACTTCGAACATTTTGGCATCGATGCCGACCTCGGCCGCAAGGTGCTCTCTCGTGCTCTCTCGCGCGGCGGCGACCATGCCGACCTCTACTTTGAGCACCGGGTCTCGGCGGTCATGGTGCTCGACGATGGGCGCATCCAGGAGATCGACCGGGCCATCAACCTGGGCTGCGGCGTGCGGGTGCTAGCGGGCGAGGCCACGGGCTACGCCTACACCGAAGACCTCTCGTCGGAGGGGCTGCTCCGCGCGGCGGAGACGGCCTCTTCGATCGCGATGGGCGGCGGCCTCGAACGGGGCATCGAGCTGCACGGCGTGCCGGCGCTCTCGCTCTACCCCATCGGGCAGCCCACCTTCGAAGCCGATGCGCTCAGCAAGCTCGACCTGCTCCGCCGCGCCGATGCGGCCGCCCGCAGCTACCACGAGCGGGTGAAGCGGGTGACGGTGTCGCTGGCGGAGTCGAGCAAGCAGATCCTCATCGTGACGAGCGACGGCAAGTTCGTCTCGGATGACCAGCCCATGCTGCGCTTCAATGTGAGCGTGGTGGCCGAGCGCGAAGGGCGGCGCCAGACGGGCGTGGAGGGCGGCGGCGGCCGCGTGGGGCTCGAGTACTTTGCGACCCACACGCCGGAGCACCTCGGCGCAGAGGCGGCGCGCATTGCGGTGACGATGCTCGATGCGAAGGAGGCTCCTGCGGGCTCGATGCCGGTGGTGCTCGGCCACGGCGATTCGGGCATCCTGCTGCACGAGGCGATCGGCCACGGACTCGAGGCCGACTTCAACCGGAAGAAGACCTCGAACTACAGCGACCGCATTGGTGACCGCGTGGCCTCGCCGCTCTGCACCATCGTGGACGATGGCCTGCTGCCGTCGAGCCGCGGCAGCATCAATGTGGACGACGAGGGCAATACGCCGACGCGCAACGTGCTCATCGAGGATGGGATTCTGCGCGGCTACATGCACGACCACCTCTCGACGAAGGCCTTTCACCTTCGCGCGACCGGCAACGGCCGGCGCCAAGACTACAAGCATGTGCCGCTGCCCCGTATGACCAACACCGTGATGATGGCCGGCCAGCATTCGCCGGAGGAGATCATCGCGAGCGTGAAGAACGGCATCTTTGCGCGGTCGTTCTCGGGCGGGCAGGTCAACATCTCGAATGGCGACTTCGTCTTCTCGGTGACCGAGGGCTACCTCATCGAAGACGGCAAGATCACGGCGCCGGTGCGGGATGTGAACCTGATCGGAAACGGTCCGGACTGCCTTACGCGGGTGTCGATGGTCGGCAGCGACTTCATGCTGAGCGACGGGCGCTGGACCTGCGGCAAAGATGGCCAGTCTGTGCCGGTTGGCGTGGGCATTCCGACAGTAAAAATTGATGCCATGACAGTTGGCGGATCGAAGGTCTGACATGAACGACATGAAGAACTTGGCATCGGATGTGGTGGAGCGTGCGAAGCGTGCAGGCGCCGACGCGGTAGAGGTCTATCTGCGGCGCGGCGTGGAGACGGAGGTCTCTGTGCGCAACGGGGCCATCGAGACGCTGCAGCAGGGGCAGCCGAAGAGCGTTGGCATCCGGCTCTGGGTGGGCGAACGGTCGGCCTCGACCTACGCCACCGACGACCGGCCGGCGGCGCTCGATGGGCTCATCCGCGGGACACTCGACCTGGTGAAGCTGACCGACCCTGTGCCCGAGTTGGCGCTCGCCGATGCGGCGCGGATGACCAGCTCGGTGCCCGACCTGGAGCTCTTCGACACGGCCGTCGCAGAGGTGCCGGCCGACCGGAAGATTGCACTGGCGCGTGAGACGGAAGAGGCGGGCCGCGCGGCCGACAGCCGCATCACGGTATCGGGTGGCGCGAGCTACTCCGACCTGGCGCTGGAGCATGTGCTGGCGAATTCGCACGGGCTCTGCGTGGGCTATCGCGAGTCGTTCGCCAGCTTCGGCGTCTCGCTCATCGCCGACGATGAGGGCGGCAAGAAGCGGAACGGCTCCTGGTCTACCTACGGCCGTTTCGCCTCGTCGCTCGAGTCGCCGCAGTTCGTGGGCGAGACGGCAGCAAAGCGGGCGGTGCGACAGCTCGGCGCCGGTCCTGTGCCGACGCAGAAGCTGCCGGTGGTCTTCGACTCGTTGCCGGCGGGGAGCCTTACGGGGCTGCTCTTCTCGGTGCTGACGGGCGGCGCGGTGGAGCGGCGCAGCAGCTTCCTTGCCGACCTGCTCGGCGAGGTGGTGGTGGGCGACAACATCTTCCTCGAAGACAACCCGCTGCTGCTCCGCGGCCCGGGCTCGAAGCCCTACGATGGTGAGGGCGCCGCGACTGCTCCGACCACCTTCATCGACGCGGGCCGGGTGACCACGTTCGCGCTCAACAGCTTCTCCGCGCGCAAGCTGGGGCTTCAACCCACGGGCCACGCAAGCCGGCCGTCGAGCGGGTCGCCGGGCGAGACAGCCTTCAACCTGTCGCTCCGTCCGGGCACGGTGAGCCAGGAGGAGATGATCGCGGCAACCCCGCACGGATTCTTCTGCGAAGGGATGATGGGGTTCGGCTTCAATGCATCCACGGGCGACTTCAGCCGCGGCGCCTTCGGGCGAATGATCGAGCAGGGGAAGCTGGGCGCGCCTGTGTCGGAGGTGACCATCTCCATCAACATTCGCGAGCTCTTCTCGACCATCGATCTGCTCGGCAGCGACATCGACCGGCGGCGGTCGGTGGCGGCACCGAGCTTCCGCATTCGGGAAGCAACGCTGGCAGGACGCGGCTAGTCGCGCGGGGTGCTGATGCGGATGCCTCGCGCGGCCGCGTCACGCACCGTCCAGGCGAGTGCGTCGGTGATGCCGCGGAGCTGCTCGCGGCTGCCGGCGAAGGTCGCGTGAGCGAGCTTCATCGGCAGCGTTACCACGAGCAGGTCTGGCAGGTAGCGGCCGTAGAACTCGGTAGCGCCGAGCCGCTTGCGGGCGAGCAGCAGCATGTTGCGGGTGTTGTAGAAGGCGCGGCGGTAGGGGTCGCGGTAGCTGCCGGGGCCGGGGTGGAAACAGCGGGCCTCGGGCACATAGCGGAGCTGCCAGCCGGCCTGTTCGAGGCGGGCGCAGAACTCGATGTCTTCGCCGCCGTAGGGGGAGAACTCGGGGTCGAGGAGGCCAACCTGCTTGAGTGCTTCGACGCGGATGAGCTGAGCGCCGCCGGTGAGGAAGCCGGACTGCGGAGCGTCGTCGAAACGGCCGTCGTCGGGCTGACCTTCACCCCGCGCGTTGTCGAGCAGCAGCGCGACTTCAGCAGGGAGGTGGCGGCCGAACTTGCGTGAGAGTTCGCCGAGGCTCGAGAGGTAGTTGCGGCGCCAGGAGCCGCCGCCTGCGCGGACGAGGCGGGCGGGGTCGTCGATGTCGAGGATCTTGGGGCCAAAAAGTGCCGCATTGGGATGGCGTTCGGCGGCAGCGAGGAGCCGTTCGAGCAGGTCTGGTGCGGCGACGGCGTCGTTGTCGAAGAGGAATACCCAGCCCCGCTGCTCGGCGAGTGCGGTCTCGAGTCCGAGGTTGCGGCCGCCTGCGACGCCGAGGTTGGTGTCGCTGCGCAGGACCGCAGCCGAGGGGGCCATCGCTCGGAGAGCGGCGGTGGCATCGGGCTCACCGCCATTGTCGATGAGGAGCAGGTCTGCGGCCGCCGTCTGCAGCGCCAGCGAGGCGATGCAGGCGGAGGTGTGGGCGAGTTCGCCCCAGTGGAGCACCACGATGAGGGGGCGCTCCGATGGGCTGGCCGCAGCGGGTTGCACGCGGCCTAGTAGCGGTAGGCTTCGCCCTTGAAGGGGCCTTGGACGGGCACGCCGATGTAGTCGGCCTGGAAGGTGCTGAGCTGCGTGAGCTTGGCGCCGAACTTGGCGAGGTGGAGCCGAGCAACCATCTCGTCGAGCGCCTTCGGGAGCGTGACAACCGAGAGGCCGAGCGACTCTGCGTTCTTGTGGAGCTCGAGCTGGGCGAGGACCTGGTTGGTGAAGGAGGCGCTCATGACGAGGCTCGGGTGGCCGGTGGCGCAGCCGAGGTTCACGAGGCGGCCTTCGGCGAGGATGAGGATGGAGTGACCACCACCGTTGGGTCCATGGGTGGTCTTGGTGAAGCGCCACTCGTGGACCTGCGCCTTGACCTCAATCTTCTCCACCTCGCCTGTGGCGCGAAGGGCTTCGAGGCCGGCCATGTCGATCTCGTTGTCGAAGTGGCCGATGTTGCAGACGATGGCGTTGTGCTTCATCGCGGCCATGTGGGCGGCGGTGATGATGTTCGCGTTGCCCGTTGCCGAGACATAAATGTCGAAGGTGGGGAGCGCGTCTTCGAGGGTGATGACATCGATGCCGGCCATGCAGGCCTGGAGGGCGCAGATGGGGTCGACCTCGGTGATGGAGACCTTGGCGTTCTGGCCAGCGAGCGACTGCACCGAGCCCTTGCCCACATCGCCGTAGCCGAGGACGAGGCAGCGCTTGCCGGCGATCATGATATCGGTGGCGCGGAAGATGGCGTCGACGAGCGAGTGACGGCAGCCGTAGACGTTGTCGAACTTCGACTTGGTGACCGAGTCGTTGACGTTGATGGCGGGGAAGAGGAGCTTGCCCTCGGCCATCATCTTGTAGAGGCGATGGACGCCCGTGGTGGTCTCCTCGGAGACGCCGCGGACGGCCTTGGCGAAGGGGCGCCAGAAGTTGTCGCCCTTGGCGTGGCGGACATCGGCGAGCAGGCGCATGATGATGGCCTCCTCCTCGTTGCCGGCCTTGGCGGGGTCGGGCATGGTGCCGGCCTCTTCGTGCTGCACGCCGAGGTGGATGAGGAGGGTGGCGTCGCCGCCGTCGTCAACGATGAGGTTGGGGCCGGCACCATCGGGGAAGATGAGGGCCTGCAGCGTACACCACCAGTACTCCTCGAGCGTCTCGCCCTTCCAGGCGAAGACGGGGATGCCGGCGGGCGCAATGGCCGAGCCGGTGGGGCCGGCGGCGATGGCGGCCGCAGCGTGGTCCTGCGTGGAGAAGATGTTGCAGGAGGCCCACTGCACCTCGGCGCCGAGCGCGACGAGCGTCTCGATGAGGACGCCGGTCTGGATGGTCATGTGGAGCGAGCCGACGATGCGGGCGCCCTTGAGGGGCTTGGAGGCGCTGTGCTCCTGACGGAGCGACTCGAGGCCGGGCATCTCGTGGAGCGCGAGGTCGAGCTCTTTGCGGCCCCAAGCGACGGAGGTGGCGTCCATGCTCGCGACGCGGAAGGCCTCGCCGGAGAAGAGCGCGAGCCCGGTGGTCATGAAGGGTGCTTGAAAGGGCAACACGGAGATGCTCATGGGGTGCTCTTGGGCATTGCCGCGCTATCGCGGCGTGAGGATGGCCGCATCTAGTCGCTGCGGCATAGTGCCGCAAGGCGAGCGCTGCGGTGAAGTTTGTAGGTCGCCGGCCGTAGGAGTAGTGTTTCACCCCATTGGAGGATGTCATGAAGAGAGGTTGGCTTCACCTGTTCACAGCGCTCGCCGCTGCAACGAGTCTGACGGGCTGCCAGGAGCTCAACAGTTTCTTCCCCTGCGATAGATACGACAGCGCCTACCAGACGCGGCTGGTGACCAACGGCCAGCTGCTGAGCGAGGTCTCGAGCAGTTCATCGAGCTTCCCGATGGCGCTGGTGCTCAGCCAGACAGCGGTGAACCAGCTCTTCGCCAAGCTGGCAGACACGGCGATCCCGACGCTCAGCCAGGAGACCTCGCTGCTCGGACAGTCGCTCGAGGTGTCGGTGCGACCCTCGCTGCCGCTGCTTGCCATCGGAGGCGACAGCCGCTGCCCGGCCTGCATCAGCGCGAGCATGCCCTTCTCTATCGGCCTCGGGATCAACGGCAGTTCATCGAGTTTTGGAACGGGGCGACTCTCCGCGCAGCTCCCGATTGGTATCGCAGCCGATGGCGACCGACGCTCCGCGCTGCTGGCCCGTTTTGAGCAGAGCGACATCCTGCAGATCGACCTGGAGGTCGGCGACCCGACGCTGGACGCCTATCTCGACCTCGTCGAGCCGATCGCGGCGGCACTGGTGACGCAGTACACGCGGACCCGGTTTGCCAACGCCCGCGTGGCCTCGTTCGGCAGCTGGACGGTGGGCGAGGGTGCGGTGGAGCTCGCTGCGCGCGGCCCGATCGTGCGGCCGGAGTCGCGAACGATTGTGCTGGCGATGCAGAGCAACCTTCCGACCTCATCCGGGCTGGCGGCCACGCTTCCGAGCACGCTCCCGGAAGGAGCAGAGATGGGGGTCGTTGTACGACTGGAGCTGCTCGAGGCGCTCGCAAAGCGGATCGGCAGCGAAGAGGCGCTCGGCTCTACGGCGCAGGCGAGCGGGGACGCAGTGGAGGCGCTCGGCGTGACGCTGGAGTCGCTCCGCAGTTCACCGACGGGCGGCGTGGCGACCGCGGCGAAGCTCTGGAAGACCGACTCCTACTGCGGAAGCGCAGACATCTCGGCAGCACTTTCGCTCTCGTTCGACCCGAACGGCGTGCGCTTCGGCGTGAGCGACGTGGCGGTGACGGCCGGTCAGGGCAGCGGGCTGCTGCTGTCGGCGTCACAGTCGCTGGCCTCCGCCTACATGGGTAGGCTGGCCGCGACGCTGGCACTGGGTGCGAACTACCGCGAGGTGCTCGGCGGCGAGGCGGGCGCAGCGCCGGCTGTCGAGACCTTCCGCGCCGATCTTGATGCGGAAGGGGTGAGCGTCTACCTCAACCTCCTCGATTAACCGTCCCGCTTGAGGTCCTCTATGCGCCTGAACGCCCTGCTCGCTTCCCTACTGCTCCTCTCCTCGCTCAACGCCTGCAGCGCCACGAAGGAGCGCATCGAAGACGACACGACGACCACCGATACCGGCATTGCAACCGACGGCTCCGGCATCCTCGACGACGCCACCGACGCCACCGATGGCTCGGGTTCGGGCAGCGATGTCACCGAAGACACGCGGCGCGATGTGCCGACCGATGTCGTCGAGACCCACCCTCTCAACATCATCCTCACCAACCTCAATCCGACCGAGACCATCTACGTACAGACGAGCAACCAGGCCGGCGTTCCGACCTGGTACGGGCTCTTCGACAGCAACCGCAACCCGGTCGTCATCCACGACTCCTGCGCCGCCTGCAACTGCCCGGAAGTGAGCTGCGGCGTCTGCGGCGCCGCGCTGCCGACGGTGCAGGAGCTCCGGCCGAGCCAGGAGATCACCACGAGCTGGACGGCGACCCGCTGGGAAGACAGCAGCTACCGCGGACAGGCCTGCGAGTGGGAGGTCGAGCTGACCACCGGTGACTCCTACTTCATGCAGTTCTGCTGGACGCACGACGCGCCGGACGCAGCGGGCAACCTGCCGATCGCGAACATGTCCTGCACCCAGGTCCCCTTCAAGATCGGCGACACCGAAGTCTTCTACGACGGCAACTAGATGCCGTTCGAGGCGGAGGCGCGACGCCTAATCGGAGAGATGGGACTCTTCGACCTGCATGTCGACAGCCTCCTGGCTGTGCGTCTTTTTGGATATGATATCCGCAAGCGCCACAGGGCTGGATTCCGCGGCCAGCCCATCATGTGGCACTGCGACCTGCCCCGCATGCGCGAGGCCGGCTACCGCGCTGCGACGCTCGGCATCCATGCGTGGAACTTCGAATACGAGGGCGCCTGGACGGAGTGCAACCGGCAGTTTGACATCTACGACGGGCTTGTTGCGGACGGTCACCTGCGGCGTCCCGTGACGGCGGCCGGTTGGCTCGAGCGTGGCGAGGCCGACTGCGCTCCGCTGGCCGCGCCTGGGGTCGAGGGTGCCCATATGCTCAACGGAAAACTTGAGCGCATCGACACGTTGGTGAAGCGAGGTGCAGCCTACATGACGCTGGTGCATCTGCGGAGTGGCCGCGCTGCCTCTAATGGCTTCGGTGTGGGCGCGAACGAGCGCGACGGGCTCTCGGGCTACGGACGCGAGGTGGTCGCAGAGCTGGAGCGTTGCGGCTTGATCGTCGATGTGGCCCACGTGAACAACCGAGGCCTCCTCGATGTTGCTGCGATGGCGACCAAACCGCTGCTCTGCACCCACACGGGCCTCAAGAGCGTGAACGAACATGGCCGCAACATCTCCGACGAGGCGGTGCAGGCCATCGCAGCGACGGGCGGCGTCATCGGCATCATCTTTGCCCCGATGTTCCTCGCTGGGAGGCTGCGCGCAGACTCCTCCTGCATCGCCGACCACATCGAACGGGTCGTAGAGCTCGTGGGCATCGAGCATGTGGCCTTCGGCAGCGACTACGACGGCTGGGTTCCTTCGATTCCGAACGACCAGCGGGACTGCCGCGATATCTGGCGGATTGTGGCTGTGCTGCTTTCGCGGGGATGGTCTGCCGAACAGCTACACCGGCTGCTCTCGCGGAATGCACGCGAGGTGCTCTCAGGGGAGCGGGCCGCTCAGGTGGCGCGAGCGCCCTCGCTGTAGAGCCTGCGTGGCTGCCGAGCGGCGCGCTGGCCCCAAAGTCGGTGACAAGGAGCATGCTGTAACTCGCCCCACGCCGAGCTCCGCGGGGAAGGCGTGGATGGCGCGGATGCGGTCATCGTGGCGCGGCGAGAGAGCGTGGCGTCAGATAATGACGGAGGGGCTCAACAGCGACTCCTCAAGGGCTGATTTTGGCGGGCTGGGCTGCAGCCTCCGCAGCCAAAATGTCGTGGTAGTATTGGAGCATGCGGGTGAAGACGGCATCCCAACTATAGCGCGCAGCAACGGCCGCAGCGCGCTCGGTGGCGGTGATGCTCGGCGGGCTCTCGTGCCAGCGAAGAATCGCCTCGGCAAGCGAGCCTGCGGAGCCGCTCACGAAGGTCTCTCCGCCGAACTCGCGCGAAAGTTCGGCCGCGGCACCGGCGTCGGCGGTGACAACGGGAGAGCCTGTCGCGAGCGCCTCAAGCGTGGCGAGTGAGAAGGTCTCGTAGGGGCCGGCTTGGATGATGAGGTCGGCGCTGCGGAAGGCGGTGGCGACGGCCTCCGGCGAGGTCTGGTAGGGGAGCCGCTCTACCTCCGGGAAGGTCCGGACGAAGCGCTCCACCGCGCCTTCGAGCGGCCCTTTACCGCCGATGATGAGTTGGAAGCGAGCCGGGTCGCGGAAGGCGGGATAGGCCTGCATCAGGACGTCGATGCCCTTCTCGGGCGCGAGGCGTCCGAGGTAGAGGAGCCGACGTGGAGCTGTGGTTGCAGCACCGTCCGAATGGGCCGCAGCGACGCCCGGGTGGAAGCGCTCGATGTCGACGCCGAGCGGAGTGCGGAAGAGCCGCGTGACGCCGTACGCCGCGAGCTTGTCGACCACATACTGGCTCGCCCCGAAGGTCGCGGAGAATTGGCCATAGGCGCGACCGCAGTGGCGCTCGGCGAATCCCGTTGCCCAGTCGCTGAAGCCCTGTCCGAGGTGCTTTGTATAGGGCCGGACATAACCAGTATAGTCGACATGATAGAAGCCGACGAGCGCGGTGGCCTCGAGGCGACCGAGCCTTCGCAGCGCCGTGCGCACATGGCGGGGCAGCGTGTAGATGGAGCCGATCTCGATGAGATCAGGCTGCACGAGGCCGAGCGCCCAGGTGAGGTCGCGGGCATGGAGGATGGAGCGGTAGCCCGAGCCTCCAAGCGGCAGGCCGGGAACCTCGATGCGGGTCGCACGACCAAACTGCTCTACCTTGCGCGCAGGACCGGGTACGATGAGAGCGTAGTCCACATCGGTGCGCTCGGAGAACCAACGGAGCTTTGCTTCGTGGTAGGTCCGGATGCCGCCGCCCGTAGGCGAGTAGAGACTGTTGATATCGCAGATTTTCAAGCGAGGACCTCACGATCGTGCGCTCGGATAACCCAACGAACAGGCCAAGTCCAACTCTCTCCGCGGCGCTGCTGATCGGGCTCGTTGCGGCCTGCGGTCAGCAGGCAGATGCCACGCGCGGTGCGGCAGCGCCGGCTCTGCATGCAGCACCTGCGGTGGCAGCGGATGATGATGGAGCGAAGCTCGAGCGGTGGCGGCGCGATGGCGACGCCGACGCGCTGACTGCGCTCTGGAGCGCCCAGGTGAAATCGGAGAGCGACGAGAAGTGGGCGCCGCTGCTGCAGTCAACTGCCTTCGGGCTCTCGCGGCTGCGGGGCGGAAAGACGCAGCCTGCCCTGCGCGATGCGCTCGCAGCCTTTGCCTCCAGCGAGGGTCTGCTGCTGCATCGGAGGCTCGACCCGCGCCTTGTGCTGCCGGTCGCGGAGCTGCTCTGGGACCAGCGTGATGCGGCCGCGGTGCTGCGGCTCTCCGCGACCTTCGGTAAGCCGCCGCACGAGCAGGGCTACCGGTTTCTGCTCTCCGCTGCAGACGAGGTGGCCTCCAAGCAGCCGGCGCTCGTGACCCTCGCTGCGACCTGCCCCGCTCTGCTCGACGGCGAGCCGGCCGCTGCTGCAACGCCGCTGAACATCGCACCGGGCAGCCACAGTGTAGGCTGCTCCGGGACCGCGCCGCGCCTCCTGCGCGTAGGCCCGGGGGAGAGCGTTCAGGTCACGCTTCCGTAGCAGGCGCGCCGCGCTACGGGGCGGCCGGAATCTGCTTGTAGAGGATGATGAGCGCGTCGCCGGGGGCATAGAAGTCGGCGAGGTTCGCGGAGACCTCGAAGCCGAGGTCGAGGTAAAACTGCAGCGTCTTTCCGTAGCTCTCCTTGGAGGAGGTCTCGAGGCGGAGATTGGCGCCGCCCTCTGCCCAGAGCTGCTCTTCGAGATCGAGGATGAGGGCACGTCCGAGACCCTTGCCACGGGCAGCGCCATCGACCGCGATCCAGTAGAGGTCGAAGGTGCGCGCGGTCATCGGCGTGGGCCCCCAGCAGATGTAGCCGGCGAGCCTCTCGGCCCCGTCATCTGACAACGTGATGACCTTCACGAAGTAGCCCGTCGTCACGGGGTCTCCGATGGCGCCGTCGATGAGTTCAAGCGCGACCGCGACCTCTTCTGCGGTGAAGTTCTCGATGCGCTGCAAGAGCTCCTGCAGCGGCGCCCGGTCGGCGGCATCGATGGTGCGGATCTTCATCTGTCGGCTCCCATGGCAGCAAGGGCGATGGTCTCGATCAGGTCGGCATAGGAGAGGCCTGCCGAGGCCGCCGCGATGGCCATTCCGGCCTCCGGGTGGAGGTCGCAGTTGGGGTTCAGGTCGATGACGCGGGGCAGCCCGTCTGCGCCGAGCCGCAGGTCGACGCGAGCATAGGAGGTGGAGCCGATGGCGGCGAGCGCGGCGCGGGCCTGACGGTCGAGTTCGGCGAGCAGCTCCGGCGCAAGGAGATGGGCAACAGGGCGGCTCAACGCGACATACTCCGGTGACTCTTCGTTCCACTTGCAGTCGTAGGTCACGATGGGCGCGTAGCCCTCAGGGAAGCCGGAGAAGTCGATGCGGGTGGGGATGGTGATTGCACGATCGGGCGCCGGCAGCACGGCCACATTTATCTCGTCGCCGGGCAGATAGGCCTCGAGCAGGATGGGGCCTCCGATGGTCTGCCGGAGCCAGATGACCCGAGCCGCGAGAGCTGCATGGTCGTGCACGATGGAGGCCTGATCAATGCCGATCGAGGCGTGGGTCTGCGCCGGTTTTACAAACAGCGGATAGTCGCGCGGCAGCTCTTCCAAGGCCTCGTCGGGCCTCAGCACCGAACCCGCAGCGATGCTCACGTCGGCGGCCTGCAGACGGCTCCGTACGGCCTCCTTCGCATAGGCAATCTCCAGCGCCCTCGACCCCGCACCCGTGAAGGGCAGCCCGAGCAACTCCAGCGCAGCCGGCGCCTCGCGCTCCCGCGTGGAGTCGCCACCAAGCGACTCGACCAGATTGAAGACAACCTCTGGCGCGAAGGGCGCGAGCAATTCGCCGAGCGCCGCGACCGAGTCGGAGACAGTGACGATGCTCACCGACCATCCGCGCTCCGACAACGCAGCGCGCACGGCTTCTGCCGTCTGCGCCACCTCAGCATCGGCATCGAGTGAACGGAGGAGCTCCTCGGATGCCTCCCTACCCGCATCGAGATAGTCGTTGTTGTGGAGCACGACGCAGCGGCGGCCGGCGTGCGGTTGAGGCCGCGCCATCATCGCTGCCCGAGGGTTCCGCGCGCCTTCGCCAGCTCGGCCTTTCGCTCGCGCTGGCGCTCACGGTGACGGCGGATGGCAGGCGCCAGGATCTCTCCGATGAGGTCGCGATAGGTGAGCCCCGCGGCCGTTGAGATGAGACAGAGATCGGACCAGCCCGGCGTGAGCCCAGGGAGCGGGTTGCACTCGATAAAATTGACCCGTCCGTCGGCGTCGAGCCGCAGGTCGATGCGTGCAACATCGCGGCAACCAAGCGCAGCGAAGGCCTCCTTTGCCACCCGCTCGATCTCGCGGCCGAGTGCCGGATCAACCTGCGCGGGGCAGTCGTAACGGAGCCGTTTGGACCATTCGAGTTTGTCTTCAAAGGTGTAGACGGGGAAGGCCTCATCGGGGTTGATGAAGACGATCTCCATGGCCGGAAGCGCCTTCGGACGGGTCTCGCCGAGGAGCGCGACGGTGAACTCGCGGCCGGTGAGGAACTCCTCCACGAGCGCAGGGTGGCCGTAGCGGGTCGCAAGCTCGCGGGCGGTGGTACGCAGGTCGGCCTCGTTGGTGACGACGCTGGAGGCGAAGACGCCCTTGCTGCTCCCCTCTGCAGCCGGCTTGACGATGACGGGGAAGCGGAGGTCCTTGGGCAGTTTCTCTTTGCCGGTCTCCATAACCACGAAGTTTGGCGTGGAGATACCGTGCTGCCGCACAACGCGCTTGGCGAGCACCTTGTCGAGCGTGATGGAGAGGGTCGCCGGGTCGGAGCCGGTATAGGGGATGTCGAGGAGTTCGAGCAGCGCCGGCACCTGCGACTCGCGGTTGCGGCCGCGGAGCCCTTCAGCAACGTTGAAGACCACGTCAACGTTGGCGACCGCGAGCAGGCTCGGCAGCTCCGGCGTTGCCTCGAGGTCGATAACCTCGTGGCCGTAAGAGGCGATGGCGTCGTGGATGGCCGCGATGGTCTTCGGGGAGTCATACTCCGCCTCAGCGTCGTAGTCGCCGGCAGCCTGCGGCGCAGAGCGCTTGAGGTTGAAGGTGAAGCCGACGCGGAGCGGCCGCTTGCCAGTCCGGCGCGGCACGGGCCAGGCAAGGCCCTGGCGGGTGGCAGCGCTCCGGAGGATGGCATCGAGAACCGCCTCGACGGCTCCAAGCCCCACCTGCGCGGCCGAGACATAGAGGTCAGAGCCGGGGCGCAGGCTGGGCAGCGGATCCACATCGATCAGATAGACGCCGCCGCTGTCTGTGACGCGGAAGTCGATGCGGCCGAAGTCACGCACGCGAAGCGCATCGAAGGCGATGCGGGCGTTGCGGAGCACCGCCGCCTCGACCGAAGCAGGGAGCTGGGCAGGCACACGGGCCGTCACCGCGCCCGGGTGGTGGTGCTTGAGGTCGTAGTCGTAGAAGAGGTGGCGGCGGCGCTCTGCCACGGCGGGCGCATACTGATACTCGCCCACCGGCAGCACACCGCCCGTGGTCGGCGAGGAGCGCTCGAGGAAGTCGACAAAGACATCCTTGCCCGAGACATACTCCTCCACCAACACGCCGTGCGGATAGCGCCGGAGCGTCTCTGCCACGCGGGCCAGCAACAGCCCCGGCTCTTCGACGACCGACTCCTCCGTGATGCCCTTCGAGCTGCCCTCGAAGTTCGGCTTCACGATGACGGGATAGTCGAAGGCCGGCGGTGTCCAGGTGGAGAGGTCGTCCACGAAGGACCAGCGCGGCGTCGGCACTCCCACGTGGGCGCAAGCAAGCTTGGTGAGGCGCTTGTCGAGGGCGAGCGTGCAGACATGGGCATCGGAGCCCGTGAAGGGGATGCCGAGCTGCGAGAAGAGGCCCGGGTAGAAGCCGACGCGGAAGCGCTCGTTGCGCCCCTCTGCGATGTTGAAGACCATGTCGGGATTGAGTGCCTCGAGCCGTGCGACGAGGCGCGAGGCAGGGCCGCCGACCTCCACCGTCTCGACATCATGGCCAAGCCGCCGGAGCGCCTCGGAGAGCGCCTCGATCGTCTCGGGATGGTCGAACTCCGCCTCTTCTTCGGTGGCCTGAATCTGCAAGTTGTAGGTCAGCGCGATCCGCATGTTCTCTTGGCCCCGGCTGCACGGCGGTCGACTCGCCCGCTCTTCACTCAACAGGGATGGCGTTGTACCTCGTTTCGGGACGCGGTCAATGCGACCCGTGCAGTGGCGCACAACGCCCGACCAGCGCCTGCGATTTTTCGGCCGGCGGCCGGCCCAGCAAGATTAGCCCGACTCCATGCTGAGGACCCTCTCCCGTGATCAACCGAATGCCAGCGTGGATAGGATGGGGGGCCGGACTGCTCGCTTGGAACGCCCGCCTCATCAACGCCGTAGGGCTCATGGGCTTCAGCCACGAGGCGATCTCTCACATCTCCGGTGTCACCACCCAGACGGGGCTCGCGCTATCGCGCGGGGACCTCCCGTCACCGCCCTCCTCGCCCTCTCCTACAGCGGCTTCGTGAAGCTTCGCCTCCCCTTCCTTGGCCGGCGAGGCTGAGCCCCATTGGCGGCCGATTGTTGCCCCGGCGAGATCCCGAATCTATCGGGCCTCACCTGCATGCCGCGTGAGCCAGACTTGAGCAGCTCCTACACCTCCGCCTACCTCCGGTTGCCCGCCCAGCTCGGCACCTACCAACTGACCGACCGGCTCGGCGCAGGCGGCATGGGCGTCGTCTACCGTGGCAGCGCGCCGGGCGGCACCGAGGTTGCCGTGAAGGTCATCCGAGAGGCGGTCACCAGCGAAGAGGAGACGCAGCGCCGCTTCCTCCGCGAAGCGCGCGCGGCCGCCCGCCTCGACCATCCCAACATCGCGCAGCTCTGGGACTTCGGGCGGGCCGATGGGCTTAACTACCTCGTCATGGAACTTGTACCTGGGCAGCAACTCTCCAGTTGGCGCAAGAACCCGCCGCCGGGAGAGCACCTCCTGCCGGTCTGCTTCCAGATTCTCGATGCGCTCGCCTACGCCCACGCCCGCGGCGTCATCCACCGCGATCTCAAGCCCGAGAACATCATGATCTTCGGTGCCGATGGCGAGCTGCCACGCATCAAGCTCATGGACTTCGGCGTCGCCCACCTCCGCCACGACGTAGTGGACGCAGTGGCAAGCGACGAGGCCGGCTTCGTGGGAACGCCAGCCTACATGAGCCCTGAACAGGCGCGACGCGCCGCAGCCGTCACGCCCGCGTCGGACCTCTACGCGCTCGGCATCATGCTCCACGAGATGCTCGCGGGCTACCTCCCCTTCCGAGAGCGCTCGGTCGCTGCCACGCTCCTTGCGCAGATTCATGCGCAGCCGCCCGTACTCGTTATCCGTCCCGGCCTCGCAGTCGCAGGACCGCTCAAGGTGACCATCGAGCGGCTCCTGCAGAAGCGCCCGACAGACCGCTTCATGTATGCCGCCGATGTCTCGGCAGTGCTCGCGCAATGCACCATCGTCGGTAAGGCCGAGCCGGTCGTCGCACCGGAGGTGCCGCCGGCCCTGCACCCACTGCAAGCGGCGCCCCTCGCCGCAGCAAAGGTGAGCGAAGAGCAGGAAGAGGAGATCCACTTCACGCTCCAGGTGAGCCACTTCGGAACGCTAGCGGAGAGCGCACCCGCTGCACCGCCCGCCGACGAACAGGCGGAGCCCGTGCTCACCCTCGCAGTTCCCCGCGCGTCGCCCCCGCTCCCCGACCCGATCGCGGCACTCTTCGCCCGCGCATGGCAGGAGCCAACGGAGACGCTACCGCTCATGCTGTCGGAGCCTTCGCGGAGCGTATTCGCCCTCCGTGAAACCCCTCTCGTCGGACGGCTCGGCGAGCTCGCACGCATCAAGACGCTGGCCGCTGCCGCCTGCCGCAAACAGCGCGGCGCAGCAGGGCTCCTCCTTGGCGAAGCTGGCATGGGCAAGAGCAGCCTGCTGCGCGCAGCCCGCGAGGCGCTCGAGCAGAGCGGCGCCATGCAGGTCTGGAGCCTCGCCTCCGAGCCGCACGAGACCTCCGGCCGTGCCGCCCTCGTCGCCGCGCTCACAACCGCGCTCGGACTCCACACCACGCAGCCGGCGGACTGGTTCGACCACCTCTGCGATCTCTTCCCCGAACGCGACCGCCACGCCTGGAACGCCAACCAGCTCCTCCGCCTCTTGGACGGAGCCGGAGAGAGGGCAAACGACACGCCATGGAACGAGGCCGAGGAGTTCCACATCGTCGCCTGGGTTCTCCGGAAGGCTGCTGTCCATCGCCCGGTCTGTCTCGCAATCGATGACCTCCACCTGCGCGACGGCTACCTCCCGCGCCTCCTCAGTTACCTCCTCCGCGAGCATCGAGAGGGCGCCCCCTGGTTCTTCCTTGCCACACTCGACCACGAGCGGATGCCGGAGGGTGAGAGCTGGCTGCCCGCTCTACAGGCCTTCTCCTCGCGCGGCCTCCTCGACCTCGTCCGACTCCGGCCCCTGACCGAAGATGAGGCGCGGCGATGGGCTCAGGCCTCGCTCCCCGGCCAGGCCGCATTCGCGCAGACCGTCGCGCTTCGTGGCGAGGGCAACCCGCGCATCATCGCCTCGCTGATCCTACACCAGCTCGACCGCAGCGGCTCTGCCGAAACGACCTCGAACCTCCCCGACGAGCTCACACTGCTGCTCCGTGATCGGATCGCACGCCTCGAACAGCGCGGCAGACTCTCGCCCGAGTCGCTCGCGCTCGCCGAACTCATCGCCGTCTTCGGCGAACCGCTACCCTTCGACCTCCTGGTGCTCGACCACCGTGCGGAAAGCGACGCGCGGCAAGCCGATGCTCTGTCGCTCGCTGAGGCACTCGGTGAGCTGCTCGATTGTCAGCTCCTGCAGGAGCCTGAGCCGGACCTCTTCCGCTTCGAATCGCGCGCACTCGCAACCCTCTTCCTCCAGCGCGCCGAGCCGCAGCTGCGAGCGCTCCACGCAAGAGCAGCGCGCGCCAAACTCGAACACTTCGGTGCAGACCAGCCCGTACGCGCCGCCGAGCTCGCCAATCACCTGCTCGCCGCCGGACAACACGAAGCTGCCGTCCGCCAGCTCCTCCTCGCCGCTCGTCACCAAGCACGCGCCCGAAACTTTGCTCGCGTGCGAACCCTTACGGAGCAGGCGCTCGATGCCATCGATTCCATCGATGCCTCCGACATCGCGGAGGCCGAAGGCTGGCGCATCGCGGCCAACGCACTGCTCCTCGAAAGCCTCGTGCAGACCGGTGAACATGCCGCTGCGCGCGAGCTCGGCAGGAGCCTGATCCCGCAGGCGGGCGACGGCACCGAGCTCCAGCGACGGGCGCTCCGCACCCTTGCCACCTCGGCGCTTCAGTCCTCCTCCCCGCGTGAGGCGCGGACGCTCCTCGAACTCTGTCTGGCCTCCGCCGAGCGGGCCGGCGACGAAGAGGGGCGCATCCACATCCTGCTCTCGCTCGGTGGGCTCGAACTCCACGAGTCGCGGCTCGAGGCCTCCCGCGACTGGCTCGCGCAGGCCATCGTACAGGCGCAGCAGTTCGACCACCTCCTCCCACGCGTGCTCCTCGAGGCCGCCCGCGCTGCCCGCCTGGCCGACGACTGGGACGAGGTCGACGCCGCCGCGAGCGAAGCAGAGCGAAGGGCCCGCGACGCAGCAGACCCCGTCGCCGTCGCCACCGCCCAGACCCTGCTCGCCGAGCGAGAGCTCGAGCTCGGAGAGCTGCATCGCGCCGAAGCGCTCCTCGGCGCAGCAGCCGAGGCCTTCGCTGCGACGGGCAGCCGGCAGGCCGCTGCCGAGGTCGTCGCGCTCCAAGCCCACCTCGCGGCGGCACGCAACAACCCTGCCGAGGCCTTCCTGCTCCATGCCAACGCTGAAGGCGCTTTCGCTGCCATCGGAAACCGCTCCGCCGCTGCGATCGAGCGTGTAGAGCAGGCGCTGCTCGCAGCACGCGAACACAACTGGCCGCTCGCATCGCAGCTCGCTGCCTCAGCACTCCACGAAGACGCCGAACAGCGCATCGACCACCACCGCTTCGTCCGCATCATGGGCGAGCTCGCGCTCCTTGCCATCGACGCACAGCAGGAGGCGCTCGCTGCCGCCCTCCTCATGCCCACCTACCAGAAGCTCCAGCGCATCGGCCTGCTTCCCGTGCTGCAGCCCATGACGCTCGCCATCTCGCGACGCGTCACAGCGAGCTCTGAACAGGAGCCGCGCCCATGACACGCCGCCTCGGACCCGACCAACAGGGCCTCGACGAAGCCGCCGCTATCCTGCGCAGCGGAGGGCTCGTCGCCATGCCCACCGAAACGGTCTACGGGCTCGCTGCGAACGCCCTCGACCCTATCGCTGTCGCACGTATCTTCGAGGCCAAGCGGCGCCCCTCCTTCGACCCGCTCATTGTCCACCTGCCCTCTGCAGACCAGGCGTTTGCCTTCGCAACCTCGGTATCCGAAGCCGCGCGCCTCCTCGCTGCAACCTTCTGGCCGGGGCCGCTCACGCTGGTGCTGCCGCGCGCCGCAACCATACCCGACATCGTCGCCGCGGAACTGCCCACGGTCGGACTCCGCGTCCCGGCCCATCCCGTCGCGCGACAGCTCCTCGAGCGTGTCGGCCTGCCCCTCGCCGCCCCCAGCGCCAACCTCTTTGGCTTTGTCTCACCTACCTCTGCAGCGCATGTCCTCGACGGCCTCGACGGCCGCATCGATGCCGTCATCGACGGCGGTCTCTGCACCCACGGCCTCGAGAGCACCGTGGTCGCCTTCGATGCAGACCGGCCCATCATCCTCCGGCACGGCGCCATCACCCGAGAGCAGATCGCCGCGCTCTGCGGCGATGTCGGCGAAGGCGCCCGCATCCTCGAACGACCGCTCGCGCCCGGCCAACTCGCGCGCCACTACGCAACCCGCAACCCGCTCCGCCTGTTCGACAGTGCAGGCAGACTTCCAGCCCCCTCGTCGACCGCCGCCCTCCTCGTTGTCGCCGGCCCCGTCCCCGCTGCCCAACGCACGGGCAACCTCTCGGCACGAGCGCTGTCACCAAACGGCAGCCTCACGCAGGCGGCCGCAGCCCTCTTCGCCGCGCTCCGCGAAGCCGACGCCTCGGGCGCCTCGGAGCTCCGCATCCTCACCTGCGACGACCACGGCCTCGGCCGCGCCATCAACGACCGCCTCCGACGCGCTGCCGTCCGCGCCTAGAAGTCCGGAATCGTCGGCGTGCCGCTCAGCGCCGACAGCCAGAAGTCGGCCATCGAGGCCATCACGGGCGCCTTGTCGTATATCGTGTAGTGGCCGGTTGCGCCGTCCATATACATGGCGATGGTCTGCGGCGTGCCATCCTGGCCAGGCCGCTCTCCGCTCATCGGCAGCGAACCCTCCAGCGTCTGCCAGACCCGCGACGGGTCGAAGTCCCAACCCGCAGGCGAGATCGGGACGCCATCGCCCGCGATGAGCAGCGAGTTCATCGACACCCATGGCGTGGTATGGTCGAGATAACCGTTGGTCATGTAGACGCTCGTGCCCGCAGGATGAGCCTGCCAACCTCGCCACCAGCGCGCATAGTTGTGCGGGTCCACCACGTCTGCGCCGAGCTGCGCCAGCTGCACAATCGGGTGGAATCGGTCGAGCTCCGACTGCGTTCCAACCAGGCCTTGGATCAGCTGCGCGATGTCAACCGGGTCTGTCCGCTCCACAATCGTCATCGACAGATAGGCGCCCACGCCGTTGAGCCCGTAGGCCACAAAGCGCGGATCGATGCCCGCCACGAGCGCGCCCACATCCGACCCCTGCGACTGACCACCGTAGACCAGCCGGCGGAGGTCGAGCGCAGGAATCCCCGGCAGCCGCGTCGACGCCTGCTCGAGCAGACGCACGAAGTAGCTCGTGTCTGCCACCTGCTGCCGGAACACATTCCGACCCGCTGTCGGGTTCGTGTAGTTGAAGGTGCTGAACACCTCGTCGGCCGACGACCCGGAGCGCCCGGAGTGAAACTGCGGCTGAAAGTTCGCTACCGCGAAGCCCCGCTCGATCGCCCGCTGCGCCGGCTTGGAGCGCAGGTGCGAGAGCTGGTCAGCACCCGTTCCGTCAATCCAGACAAGCACAGGGAAGGGCCCGGGCTGCCCCGCAGGATACATGATCGAAAAGGGCACCGACTCATACCGGACCACCGCCGGTCGGCCATCCTGCCCGAACGAGATCGCGCCGCCCACCGCCGTGTAGGGCGTCTGCCCCTCCATGAAGATCGGCGTCTGGTAGTTGCCCAGCCAGACCTCGTAGGTAGGCCGACTCTCTGCATCTGACCGAGCAAAGGCGGTTACCTCAGGCTCCGCGGTCTGCGCGGGATCGGTCACCGCGGCATAGAGCGCACGGGTCTCCGAGACGGGATCGGCCGTGGTGAAGACCGTCGCCACCGCGAGATCGGCGGCGGTCAGCCCTTGGGCAGCAAGGCAGGGCCCGAGCCGCGACAGCGAGGCCGCAACGGCACCGCTCCCCTCCATTGCCTCCGCAAAGGCTGGCGACGCATCAAGGCGGCGGCCACCTCCCCAATCACGCAGCACCCAGGCGCCATAGGTTGTCGCAGGCTCGAGTGTGAACCCCGGAACCGGAGCTGCCTGCACCGTGTTGACTGGCAGGAAGAGGTCATCACGAACCGCGATCTGGCTCTCGATCGGCACAGCCGGACCACAACCGGCCGCATCGAGCCGCATCAGCCGCAGCGGCGACCCAGCCGACATCGTCTCCAGCGCCGATGGCAACGTCGCGCCCGACAAACCAGCCGTCAGTGGAAGATAGAGAACAGGCATCGTCGAAAAGCCATGGACGACCCCCTCGATGGCGCGCCGGTAGGTCGACAGCACGCCCACCTTGGCCCGCGGAAAGTCACCCAACTCCACCGTGCCATCGTCCCGCAGCCGCGCATCGCTCGGCCAGGGCATGCGAAAGAAGCCGGAGCCCTCCGGCTCAAAGCGGGCCTGCGCAAAGCCTGCTTCGCCGCCGGCGCCCGAGCCGCTCCCATCCGACGAGCCATCCAGACCCGCGTCGCCGCTCCCCGCGCCGTCAACCTCTGCGCCGTTAACCGCGCAGGCCTGCAGCAGCATAACGATGCCCACTCCCAGCCAGTTTCTCAGTGCCTGCATCGCTCGCTCCGTCTGGTTGGTTATGACCTGCTCAGCGCGTAATCGGGCCGCTTCCGACGGTCAAAGAAGCCCGTCGAAAAGCGCGTGAACAATCCGCTGAGACCGCCGTCAGCAAAGGGTGCGTCCGGTGGCCTTTACCGCTATGGTCGCCGCATTCCCGACTCTTCCACGCCGTCTTGGAGCTGTTTTATGCGTCACCTCGCCTCCTTCGCGCTCTGCCTCATCTCCCTCGCCTCCCTCACCGGCTGCCACCACCCGCAGCCTGTCTTCGTCCGCGGCTCCGATGTGCAGGGCCTCGACGACCCGGCCATGAGCACCAAGCTCGACCGCCGCGACCTCGAGCAGGCGCTCCGCGAGAACATGGACTCCTTCGTCCAGTCCCGCTTCTACAACAACCTCCGAGACGAGAATGGCCAGCCCCCGACGGCGGCCATCATGACCATGGAGAACTGGACCTCCGAGCACATCGAGCCCCAGCTTCAGGCCCTCCTCGGCATGGTCGAGACCCAGCTCGTCAACTCGGGCAAGTTCACCGTCGTCTCGGCCGCGCTGCGCGACAAGCTCCTCGCCGAGCTCCGCACCCAACAGGGCAAGGAGTTCGACCAGGCCCGCGCCGTGACCATGGGTCGCCAGCTCGGCGTCGCCTACTTCGTCACCGGCCGCGTCGTCGACAACGCTGAGCGGACCGCCGACGCCCGCCGCGTGCAGTACTTCATGTTCATGCAGGCCCTCGACGTCGCCACCGGCGCCATCGTCTGGCAGAACGAGGCAGCCATCACCAAGGCCCTCGTCCAGCAGTAATCGGGAGCCGACGATGTTTCGACGCCACGCCGCTCCTGCGGCCCCGAGAGCGTTCGGCGCAGCAGCGCGGACAGGCGTGACGGCTCACCTCGCGCTGCTCCTGCTGGTGTTCGGCGTGTTGCAGGGCTGCTCTGCCGGCTACTCCGGCCGGC
>CANMDT010000020.1 GCA_947496715.1 Myxococcales bacterium | reverse complement strand
CCACCACATGGGTCAGCGGGTCGCCAAACCCGTAGACCACCATGAAGCCGGTCATCTCCATGGGCGTCCCCTTGAGCTCGCGCGAGAGGTTGCGCGGTTCGGCCACGAGCGGCTGGCCCTTGAGGTCGGGGAAGTAGTCCGCGAGCATGCGGGGGTTGGCCCGAAGGCGGAGCATGAATTCGAAGAGGGAGAGCTCGGACATGACAGACACCCTGTGCGAGCGCGGGCCTTATGCTCGCGGTCAAAGGGGTTATCGTCGTCTGTCGGCCATTGTTGCGGGCCGGAGGATCGAAACATGAGACCCACCGCGGGAGTGGTCTCACGGGCTCACTGCGGCTGCCGCTAGGAGGCCGGTGACACCGATCGGTGCAGCGAGGTCTGGTTGACGCAGACGAGGGCATGGGTCCCAAACCTCGGTGCGATGGTATGCGCAGGAGGCCAGGTCGAAGAGGCCTCACATGCGCCAGAAAGAGCAATGACCAAGACAACGGGCTCGGCCTCCGCCTCGTCCGGTCCGTGCCGCTGCAGAACCAGACAGCGGCGGTCTACCAGCCCCGGCGCCCCTTAGTTCGGCCTGTTGCTGCCACCGCTACGGCGGGGCTCCAACCGGTAGCCCTGAGGCGTGGCGCGTGGCGGCTGCAGCGCGGCCGGCAGCTTGTCCATCTTCTCGAGCGCATCCTCGGTCGCCAGCGCCATCACGATGGGGGTAAGCCCGAAGGTCTTCACCAGGTTCTCGTGGTCGGTCGCCCAGGCGGGCTCGACGAAGGGGTCGAGGTTGTCCTGGAAGGAGACCGCCACCACATGGCTGAGCGGGTCGCCGAAGCCGTAGACGACCACAAAGTCGGTCATCTCCATGGGCGTCCCCTTGAGCTCGCGCGAGAGGTTGCGCGGCTCGGGCTCGAGCACCTTGCCGGCGAGGTCGGGGAAGAAGCGGGCCAGCATGCGCGGGTTGGCGCGGAGCTGGAGCATGAACTCAAAGAGCGACAGGTTGAACATGACAGACACCCGGTTCGAGCGCGGGCTGAATGCTCGCGGTCAAAGGGGTTATCGTCGTCTGTCGCCGGTTGTTGCGGGCCCGATGATCGAACCCGCGCAAACCCCTGATTTAACGGGCTTCGAAGCGGGAGAAGCCGGTGGTCACCTGGTCGAGGTCGAACAGCGTGGTGCCGCCCGACGAGACCACCTCGTCGAAGCCGACGCCCGTCGCCAGCTGGATGGACTCCACCCGGACGAAGGCGTTGGTGTCGAACGGGGTGAAGCGGCGGGGCACAGCGGGCAGCGAGGCAGCGAGGTCGCCGCCGCCGGCCGAGATGACCTCCCACTCGTTGGTGGCGCCGACGAGCGTCACGCGGAGCAGGTCGCCCGAGGCGCCCGTCGTGGTGAGCTGGCGGGTTGCGGTGTCGAAGTTGCCGCCCGTGGCCACGGTGGCAAAGCCGCGCTCCGCAAAGTTGATGGCCGTGGGGAGCGTGGCGCCCGAGTAGATGCGGGCCGAGATGCTCGAGGGCAGCGAGATGCCGCCGGCGCCAACGCCCGCGCCGGCAGAGCCGAAGGCAAGCACGACCACCGAGAAGTCGCCCACGCCCAGGCCGCTGTGCGACGGCGCCATGCGGAGCACGATGTTTTCCGGGTCGCCGCCGCCGGGCTGGTTGACCGCCGAGATGCCGGTCGGCACAAAGCCGATGCCGTCCACCGAGACGCCGCCAACGACAATCGCGGTCTCGGCCGGCGCGCCGTCGATGCGGGGCAGGGTGGGGAAGGCGAGTTCGGTGCGGTAGCGCTGCGCCACCTCGGGGGTGAGGCCGAGCACATCGAACCGGTTGTAGTCGGGGACCAGCTCCGCGGTGTTGCCGTCGCCGTCCACGTCGCGGGTGTCGGTGATGAGGGGACGGGTGGCGATGTCGATGGGGGCCACATCGTGCTGGAAGGACTCGAAGAGGGGCAGGATGGCGCCGAGGATGCTGCCGAGGTCGCCGGCGCCGCCGCCCGTGAAGAGGTCGATGAGCGAGGCCGCGTTGATCTTGCCGCCGAGGCCCCAGGCGAAGGTCACGCCGGCGGGGGAGAGGGCGTAGTAGGTGGCCTTGACGTCGCCGATGCCGAAGAAGGTGGAGGAGAAGGTGAGGCCGCCGGGGAGGGGGAAGGCGGCGCCGCCGAAGCCGGGGATGTTGATCTCGGTGTTGAAGCCTTCGCCGAGCAGGTTGTTGAGGTCGAGGTCGACGAGGTTGCCGGGGATGGCGGCGCCTGCGAGGCCGACGGAAGTGTCGCCGCGGCTGGTGACGGCGGAGAGGTCGAACGCGCCGGTGAAGCCGCCGATGGCGGCGCTGCCGCGGGCCTGGTCGAGGGTCACGAGGATGTCGGGGGTGGCGGCCGAGACGCCGACCACGGAGAGGAAGGTGCGGCCCTCTGCGAAGACATGCACATCGCCGGCGATGCTGCCGGGGAAGGCCGCGATGCCGTTGGCGCCCGTGGTCACGGTGCTGCCGCCGGCGATGACCGAGGCGTCGGCAACGGGTGCGCCGGTGAGGCGGTCGACGACTACCACGCGGGAGCCGGTCGCCACCTCGCCGAGGTTGACGAAGGTGACGGCTGCAGAGACGGGGGTGGCGGTGCCGGTGACGATGGCGGTCACATCGGTGGTGCCGGCGGTGTCGGTTGCGGTGAGCAGGTTGCCCGCGAAGGCTGCCACAGCGGGGTTGCTCGAGGTGAAGGTGAAGGTGGCGCCGGGGAGCACTGCGCCGCTCCGCTCAAAGGCGATGGCCTCAAGCGCAAGCTGGTCGCCGGGGCGGAGCGGGACGGGGCGGGTGAGGATGACGACGCGGCCAATCTCGATGGTGGTGTCGACCGCCTCGCAGATGCCCGCGTTGCAGAACTCGCCGTCGGCACACTCGGCGTCGCCGCGGCAGAGGCCGGGCACGCAGATGCCGGCGATGCAGTCGTCGGTGGCGTTGGGGCAGGGCGTCGCGGCGCCGCAATCGGGCGCCACGATGCAGAAGCCGGCCTCGCAGATCTCGCCGCTGCTGCAGCTGCGGTCGCTCAGGCAGCTCTGGCGGGGCTCGCAGATGCCTGCGCTGCAGAGCTGGGTGGCGTCGCAGTCGGTGTCGGCCGCGCAGGCGGTGTAGGCGACGCAGGCGCCGTTGCCGTTGCAGCGCTCGCCCGTGGGGCAGCCCTCGATGCCGGTGCCGGTGCACTCGTCGGGGACGCAGAAGCCGCCGGTGCACTGCTCGGTCGGGTCGCAGGTGGCGTCGCTGTTGCAGGCGAAGAGGCAGGCGCCCTCGACGCAGTCGGTGGCGGCGGTGCCGCCGCAGGCTGCGTTGGTGTCGCAGCCGGCGGTGCAGCGGCCGGCGTCGCAGGTGCCCAGCGTGGCGGCGCAGTCGGCGTCGGCGGTGCAGTCGGGGGTGGCGCGGCAGATGGTGCCTACGCAGGAGGCATCGGTCGGGCACTGGCGGTTGCTGTTGCACTCCACCGTGCGGCAGGCGCCTTCGCGGCAGACCTCGTCGATGGCGCACTCGGTCGAAGCGGTGCAGCCCGTGGGGACGACGATGCCTTCGCAGGCGTCGCCCTGTCCGTCGGCATCTGCGTCGGCCTGGTCGGCGTTGGCGACGGTCGGGCAGTTGTCGCTGCTGTCGGCGATGCCGTCCGTGTCGGCATCGGTGATGACGACGGCATCCTCGGCGCAGCTCCCCGCGTTGCAGGAGTAGCCCTCGGGGCAGGCGTTGGCCTCGTCGCACTCGAGCCCGGTCGGCTCGACGCAGGCGCCAGCGACGCAACGGAGCGAGCCGGCACACTCGAGGTCGGAGGCGCAGTCGCCGGAGCTGCTCGCTTCGGAGCCGCCACAGGCGGCCACGAGGGAGAGCACAAAGCTCAGACAGAGGAGAGACAACCGCGAGGAGATACGATCCATGGGCAAACCTTGCAGACAGGTGGAGATAGGACGGGAATGTGCGCTAGCAAACTCCCCGCGATCATAGAAGCATCGCGGCGCCTACTGCGGTCGAAAGCCGGCCAGCCGCTCGACCAGCGCCGAGCAGGCTGCCGCCACCTCTGCGAAGCCGTCGCTGGGCTCGCAGGCAACCTCGTCCATGTAGAGCCCACGGTTGAGCTCCAGCTGGATGGCGTGAAGGCCCTCCGCGGGCCGTCCGTAGCGTCGCGTGATGGCGCCACCGCGGTAGGGCTTGTTGAGTGCTACCGTGCGGCCCTGCTCCTGCCAGAAGTCGACAACGCACCGGGTGAGCGTCGGCGCGCAGGAGACCCCCATCACGTCGCCCGGTACGATGTCGGCCCGGCGGTCTCCGGCGTCTGTGTGCGCCGCCTTTGCAACCGACGGCATGCTGTGGGCATCGAGCAGCACCGCAAAGCCGAAGGTCGCTCGTGCCCGCTCCAACTCCGCCGCCAACAGCGCATGATAGGGCGCATAGAAGGCCGCGATGCGCTCCGCATGCACCTCGCGCGGAAGCGGCATCCGGTAGATGGACTCGCCCCGCGTAGAGACGCCCCAGATGACCCCGCGGTTGCCGTAGTAGCCGGCCGCCGTGTTGCGCGTTGAGCCCAGCACCACGCTGGGGCAGAGGTCGTCATCGAACCGGTTCAGGTCGACCACAAACCGGCTCACCGGCGTGCTGATCAGCGTTGCGCCAAGCGCCGGCGCCTCGGCGTAGAGGCGGTCGACAAAGAGGTCGACATCAGCAGCGAGCACCGCCGTCGAGAGCGCGTAGCGGTGCAGCTCTGCGTCGGGGATGAGCGTGCCTGCATGGGGCACCGAAACGACGAGCGGAGAGGGCGCTGCGGGACGGATGACGGTGGGCTCATGGCCGCTCATCGGCTTGCCTCCGCAGCTGCGATCTCGTCTCGGACATAGAGGTCCTCTTCCATGGCGCGGGCCCGCTCGAGCAGCAGCGCGGCGGTGCCTCCGCCAAGCCTCCCGATGGCCCAGGCAGCATGGCCGCGCACGAGCGGTTCGTCGTGGCTCTGCAGCGTCTCGCCGAGGAGCGCAAGGTTGCCGCGATCGCCCGAGTTGCCCAGCACCACCGCGGCGTTTCGCACCAGTCCAGCCCGCTTCGTCCGCTTGAGCGGCGAGCCGCGGAAGCGCAACGAGAAGGCCTCCTGCGTCATCGTACAGAGCTCGCGCGCTGTGAGCTCCGCAACCTCTGCGCGGGGCGCCAACTCGGGCCAGGAGTCGGCCCGCTCCCAGCGCAGGTTCCAGGGGCAGACCGTCTGGCAGATGTCGCAGCCAAAGAGCCTGTGTCCGATCGCCGGCCGCAGCGGGCGCGGGATCGGGCCCCGCAGTTCGATGGTCAGGTAGGCGATGCAGCGTCGGGCATCGACCACGCCCGGCGCGACGATGGCGCCCGTGGGGCAGGCCGTCATGCAGCGGGTGCAGCTCCCGCAGCGATCGGGTTGCGGCGCAGCCTCCTCCTCGAGCTCCGCGTCGAGCACGAGCGAGGCCAGGAAGAAGGCGCTGCCGAGGTCGGGGTGGAGGACCATGCCGCTCTTGCCGAGCCAGCCCAGTCCGGCCCGTTCTGCGAGGTCTCGTTCCCAGAGCGGCGCGGAGTCGACGGCCGGCCGGAATCGGGCGCCGAGTTCGGCTTCGGCGAAGGCGCCGAGGGCCCGGAGCCGGAGCCGGATCTGGTGGTGATAGTCGTCGCCCTGCGCGTAGTGGCTGATGACCGGATCGGAGGCGCGGGGCAGGGCGTAGGGCACGGCGAGCACCATCACCGAGCGGGCCCACGGCTCGATCAGGCTGGCATCTTTGCGGATGGCGGCATGCTGCTCCATCCAGCCCATCTCGCCCTGCATGCCGGCCTTCAGCCAGCGGTCGAGCACGGCACCCCGCGGCGACGGGGCTGCCCGCACGAAGCCGGCCCGCGCAAAGCCGAGCTCGGCTGCCCGGTGGCTGAGTTTTTCGCGAACGGCGCGTGGCAGGGTAGGGTGCATCGAGCCGCTGCTTGGCGCGGCCCCCCGCCCATCGTCAAGCAGAACAACCTCCACGCCAGAACCACCATGCGCCACCTCCGCCTCCTCTTCGCCGCTCTCACGGTTGCCCTCACGCTGTCGGGCTGCGCAGCGCGTGCGAGCTACGACACAGACAACATCTCCGACGCCCCCGACCCGAGCCAGTTCGAGGTCAACGGCCCGGCGACCGACCGGCTCGACGCGCCCCGCGGAAAGGCCTCCTGGTATGGCGCCGCCCTGCACGGCAACACCACCGCGAGCGGCGAACCCTTCAACATGTATGACTTCACCGCCGCCCACAAGACGCTGCCCTTCGGCACCTGGGTCATGGTGACGCGCACCGACACCAAGGCCTGGACCATCGTCCGCATCAACGACCGGGGCCCCTTTGTTGCAGGTCGCATCATCGACCTCTCCTGGGGCGCAGCGAACGAAGTCGGGATGGTCAGCGACGGCGTGGCGCCTGTCCAGCTCGAGATCTTGCGTCAGCGTTGAACAGCGCGCCGTGCGAGGGTAGCCTTGCCTGTGACCGAACACGGTTCCCTGCAGGGTGAGGAATTCCCATGACTCGACATCCCGTCTCTCTGGCAATCGCCGCTCTCCTCCTCGGCGCCTGCGCCGGCCCGCAGGCTGCGGCACCCGCGCCCAAACAGGCCCGCGTCGTAGCCGACTACCGGCCCCGCCCCGCGGCTCAGCCCGAGGACCCGCGCGCCAAACTCATCTGGTATGTCTTCTTCGAGGACATCCATGCGCTGAGCGTCTACGCGACGCCGGGCCCGATCAGCTCCGAGTCGGGCAACGAGCCCACGCCAGGGTTTGTCGGTACCAGCCCCTACTTCTCGGTGACCTCGAACTACAAAGAGCGCGAAGACTACTTTGCGGCCACCATCGCCGAGGCCACCAGCTTCGACGACCTGCTCAAGCGGCTCAAGGGCCTCCCCAAGGTATCCGTGCAGGAAGACATCAACCCCATCTACATCACTCCCTGACCCGCTCCGAGCACCCGGTGGCCAACTCCTCATCGTCGCGCGCCAAGCCGCGTCTCCGCGCACCGCGGCTGCTCGTAAACAGCGCCTTCTTTGCGGCGCTCTCCGACCCCACGCGGGTGCGGGTGCTGCAGTTCCTCTGCACGCCCGGCGCGGGCGAGATGCAGCCCTTCTCCGCAGGCGACATTGCCCGCGGCCTGGAGCTGCCCGCCTCCACCCTCTCGCACCACCTCAAGCTGCTCACCTCCGCGGGCATCCTGGCCATGGCCAAGGCCGGCAAGGAGCATCACTACCGCATCCGGCTGGAGGCGCTGGGCGCCGAGTTCCAGAAGGCGCACGACCAGATCCGCCTCCTGCAGCGCACGGCGGAGGGGGTCGCGCAACGGCAGCGTGAGGCGCTTGCGCCAGCGCGCGCTCCGGAAGACGAGCCGTGACCAGAGGCCTGCTCCTCCTCGCGCTCCTGGCCGCGACAGGCTGCGATCGTGCTGCGCCGCCGGCGCCATCGCCCGGCGAAGCGCCCAAGCCGACGCCTGTCGACTCGCCTTCGGGTGAGACGCTCGCCTTCGGTCCGGCTGCCGAACCGATCAGCCGCGAATGGACGCTCTCCGTTACGCGTGAGGCCTCCGCGCTCGGCGCCGGCTGCGTTGGGCGCATCTCGCAGGAGCCACAGCTCGTCCTCCGCCTCGATGGACCCACCGACCTCTCGCTCGAGGCAGCGCCCATCGGCTCGCCCCTCCACGACCTCTCGCTGGTCGTCCTAGGCGCAGACGGTTGGGCACGCTGCGCCGACGACACCGAGGGGCTCGCCCCCCGCTTCTCCGGCCGTCTCCCCGCCGGCAGCTACCAACTCTTCGTCGGTCGGCAGCAGGCGGAGGGGAGCCTGCGCGTGCGCCTCACACTCTTCGCGGGGCTCTGGGACCGCCGCCCCGCCGCCCGCATCGCGAAGCTTCCGGCGCCCCTGCTCGACGGCCCGCAGCCAACCCCGCTCGAGGCGATGGCGGGCGGCTCCTCGGGCGGTCTCCGGCTCGCAGAGGGTACCGCGCCGGGCCAGCTCACAGGCGTCGCCGGCGGCCCCCGCGAGGCAGCGCTTGTAGGTCCGGGCTGTGCCGGCTTCATCGCCGACGGCCCCGACCACCTCCTCGAGGTCCTCGAACCCATGGAGCTCACGCTCCGCGCCGACGCCGACGCCGACACCACGCTCGTCGTCGTTGGGCCCAACGGTCGGGTGCTCTGCAACGACGACCTCGAGGGCTGGACGCCAGCCATCCGCGCCCTGTTCGACCGCGGCCTCTACCAGCTCTTTGTCGGCGCCCACGACCAGACGCGCGCACCCGAATACACGCTCACCGTCTCCCGCTAGCGAGCCCCGCCCGCGCGAAGGTTCCACCTGCGGGGTTTCGCTGTTAGAGAGGCTGCGGGGGTCGGGACCGTGCCTGCTCCCGCCTCACGATCGGTGCGCCGCATGACCCGCTTCAACCTCTCCGCCATCGTGCGCTCCGTCGCTGTTGTCCCGCTCCTTGCGGCAGGGCTCTCCGTCGCGTTCGCTGCCGGCTGCGGAGCTCCGCCACAGCCCGTCGTCATCGAGATTCCGCGACCCGTTCCGCCCCCGCAGACCTGGACCGCAGACGAGGCCGACGCAGACTACGCTACCGCCCGCGCACTCTTCGACCGCAACGATTTCAAGGCCGCGCTTGACGCCCTGCGCCTCTTCGCCAGCCGCTATCCCGGCGACCGCCGCTCCGACGAGGTCGACCTCATGGTTAGCCGCTGTCAGCTCGCCACGGCAGATGCAGAAGGGGCCCGCGAAGGCCTCCGTCAGCTCTCTCGAACCCCCGTCACTGAGGCTGCGGCCGCCTCCTACTACCTCGAATACCAGCGCGTCTCCGAGGGAGATGTGGACGGCGCGCTCGAATCGCTCAGCGAACAGACGCGTCAGCCCGCAGAGCAACAGAAGATGGTCGATTCGGTCTTCCCTGCCGACGCGCCGCTCGCCCTTGCGCTCATTGCCGAGGCACAGCTCAGGGAGAACAATATCGCGCCGGCCCTCGACGCACTCGCAGCGCTCGAGCTCCGCGCCGACGCCGGTCCGCTCGCCACCTACGCAACAGACCGCATCCGTGCGGCACTCGTTCTCAACACGCCGCCCTCCGCCATGCTCGCGGTCTGGGACGCTGCCAGCGACGCCACGCGCAAGCGGGTCGGCTGCGAACTCGCCTCCCTTGCGCTCGCGTCCGGCAATCGACCGCTCGCGACCGAACTCTCGCAGCGCGCCGAGACCCTCACGGCAGCCTCCTGCGGCCTGGTCCTCACTGACTCCGCTGCCGCCCCCACACCCACGCTCGGCCTCCTGCTCACGCTCTCCGGCCCTGCGCGCCGCGCCGGTCGTGCCCTCCTCGGTGGCGCCCTCCTCGCGCAGCGCAGCTTTGACGCCGAACAGCCCACCTCCAAACTCCTCATTCGCGACACCTTCAGCGATGCCGCTGCCGTCACACGCGCCGTAGATGAGCTCGCCGCAGCCGGCGCGATCGCCATCGTCGGGCCTGTCGAGCCCGAACTGGTCGAGGTCGCTCGCGCCGCTGCCGTCCGCCACGGGCTCCCGCACCTGGCACTAAGCCCCAAGCCACTCCTGACCCACCAGCCGGGCAGCTTCCGCCTCTTCGTCGATGCCGCCGCAGAGGCCTCTCGCGCCGTCGAAGCAGCGGTCACCCGTCGCGGCGCACGTCGCATCGCCTTCGTGACGGAGAAGAGCAGCCCCGATGGCGCCTTCTTCGACCTCTTCCGCGCCGCCGCACTCCGCGAAGCCAAACAGCGCGGCCTCGAAGAGCTCGTCACGGTCGAGGTCGATACGGCCTCCAAGAACCTCCAGACCTCGGCTTCTTCGGCCGCTGCTGCCATCGCCCGCAGCGGCGCCGACGTGGTCCTCTTCGCAGCCACCTCCACCGTCGTCTCCGCTGTGGTCTCCAACCTTGCCGCCAGGGACATCTTCCCGGCCGACGGCGAGACCCACGACCGCCGCCGCCGCGTCACCTACCTGCTCAGCAGCATGGCCGCAGACGACTATCTCCTGCGCAACGCCGCGGCCTACCTGCAGGGCGCCATCATCCCCTTCTGGTTCCTCGCGCCGCTGGCGACCGACGAGGCCGCCCTCTTCCGCAACCGCTTTCTCTTTCACTTCGGGCGCGAGCCGAGCGGTGCCGAGGCCTTCTCGCACGACGCCATCACCCTGATGCGTCGGGCGATGCTCACCGACGGACTCCACAGCGCAGCCGAACTCCGCCGCCGCATGGACGGCGACTGGAGCGCGGAGGGCGTTGTCGGCCCCATCCGCTTCGACGCCAACGGCAACCCCAAACTTCGGCCGCGGCTGGCGACCGTGAAGAACGGCCGGTTCGAGGCGCTCCCTTGATCTTTCGTGCCGCACGAAACGCTGCGCTCGCGCTGAGCCTCCTGCTCGCCGCCAACCCGACCCACGCAGCCGAGGGCTCCGGAGAAGGCTCAGGCGACCAAATCCCTGCGCGCGCAACGGACGACCGCTCAGCCGACCAACCGACCGCGCGCACCACCGACGAGGCCGCACGGCAGCCCTGGCAACTCACAGACGAAGAGCTCCTCCGCGACAACTGGCACTTCGATGCGGAACGCGGCCAAGCCGGCTCCAACACGGCCCGTCTCACCGCGCTCACGGTCGGCTCCATTGTCCACGGCGCAGGACACTTCGTCATGGGCGAAGATACCACCGCCTGGATCCTCCTCGGCAGTGAAATCGCCAGCATCGCCGTCGGGCTCGGCGGACTCGCACTCGTCGACGCCAACCCATCCACCAGCTGGCTCCACGCCTCCGGAGAGGCGCTGGCCGTCGCCGGCGCTGCAGGCTTCGGACTCACCTGGGCCGGAGACCTCCTAGGCACCCTCCGCGGTACCGGCGCGCCCCTGCCCCAGAACAACTCCCGCAGCGAAGGACTCTCCGCCGAGTTCTCCTACGCAACCATTGTCCTGCAAGGCGACGGCGTCACGGTGCTCGGGGCGATGCTCCCGCTCCGCCTCCGCCACTTTGTTGCGATCGCCGACTTTGAAGCCGATCCCGCCGGCAGCTACCAGCTCCTTGGGCTCTACGCAGCCGCCCGCATCCCCATCGGAAAGCTCGGCCTGACCGACACCGAGCTTGGCGTCGCGATCACCGACGAGAGACTCACCGATGCCGGCGCTGGACGCCTCGCCGCCGAGCCCCGCCTCTCGCTCGAGGCCGACCTTGGCTCCATCGCCACCCACTTCGCCAACGTCCTGGTGCGCGCCCACGGCGGCGCCGAAGTTTCCCAGATCCGCTTCGACCCCGCAGACCGCTTTGGCCTCTCCGAAGAGGCCTTCGTCTGGCGCCTCCCCGTCGGGGGCGAGGTCTCCGCCAACTTCACCCCCAGCGTCAACATCGGACTCGGCTACGAACAGCGCGACAGCCGTCCCGTAGGCCGTACCTCCCTCGGCGGCTACTTCACCGCCCGGGTCGGCATCCCGCTCCAACGCAAAGTCGGCCTCGAAATGAACATGGAGCGTGGCGCAGGCCTCCGGCTCGGACTAAGCCTCCGTTGGCTCCCGGATGCAGCGCTGCCCGCCTCGGCGCCACAGCAGTAGTACCCCAAAACCGCCTGTCGCCCGTTCCTTGCGACACCCCCCGCGGGTTGGTATCCCACCACCATTCTCCGTCGCAGTGAGCACGCCATGCACAGTCACCTCTCCCTTCTTCTGGCGCAGGCCGCACCCGAGGCCGCCAAACAGGTGAGCATCATCGGGTTGCTTGGTGATGCCTCCGGCATCGTCCTCGCCGTCCTGGCCCTGCTCATCTTCTCCTCCATCGCGAGCTGGTTCGTCATCGGCTTCAAGACCTTCCAGCTGATGCGCGCCAACAGCCAGACGCGCGCCTTCCTCGCCATCTTCTGGGATAGCAAGCGGCTCGACGCCATCTACGCAGAGGCCGAGCGGCTGCCCCATTCGCCCGTCAGTCAGGTCTTCCAGGCCGGCTTTGTCGAACTCCGAAAGCTCCGCAGCCAGCAGGAGGCCGACAGCAACATGGGCGCGCAGCTCGGCGCCATCGAGAATGTCGAGCGGGCGCTCCGGCGGGCAGCAGCCTCCGAGATTGCCTACCTCGAGCGCCTCATCACCGCCCTGGCCACCATCGGCTCCGCAGCCCCCTTCGTCGGCCTCTTCGGAACCGTCTGGGGAATCATGTTGGCCTTCGTCAACCTCTCCAACCAGGCCGACGGCACCCAGCTCGGCATCAACGTTGTCGCCGGCCCCATCGCTGAGGCGCTTGTCGCAACAGCCATCGGACTCGCGGCCGCGATCCCCGCTGTCGTCGCCTACAACTTCCTCAACGCCAAGATTCAAGACCTCTCGGTGGAGATGGAGAGCTTCACCAACGACTTCCTGAACATCGTCAAGCGCAACTTCCTCAAGTGAGGCAAAGGCGGCTGCTCCGGCAGCAAGGGAGGTAGCATCATGGGAATGAACCCCGTTCGAAGAAAGCGCGGCGCGGTGGCCGAAATCAACGTCACGCCGCTCGTCGACGTCATGCTCGTGCTGCTGGTCATCTTCATGATCTCCACGCCACTCATGGCCCCCAAGAACCAGATGAAGCTGGTGGAGATGAACCTCCCCAAGACCACCAACAACCCCACGCCGATGCCGGCCGACGCCAAGAAGCTGATCCTCTCCATCAGCCCCCGACTGGAGGTCTTCATCGGTGAGGAGAAGATCACCGACTGCAGCGCCGCCCTCACGGCGCCCGGCCCCGCCACCTACGAACCCTGCTTCGATGAGATCGAACGCAAACTCTCGCAGAACGCCAAGCTCCAAGAAGACAAGACCCTCTACCTCATGGCCGACGCCGACATCCGATATGGGTTTGTTGTCGGCGTGATGAACCGAATCCGCAAAGCCGGCGTTACCAACTTCGGCATGGTCACCAACCCGGGCTACGGCGCCGATGAGGCCCCTGCACCGCCCGCGAAGAAGCCGACAAAGCGATGAGCGAACACCCCAAGTCAGCCGCAGAGCGACACGGCCGTACCGGCGCCGAGACTGCCACAGGCATCGTCCTGACGCTGCTTGCCCACACGGTTGTGCTGGGCTTTGCGCTCGTGGGCTCCATGAGCGAGCCGGCTGCGGCACCGGGCCCATCCGTTGTCATTGAGGCCGAACTGCTCAAGTGGGGCGAACTCATGCCCAAGGATGGCCAGCTCCCCTGGATCGCCAATCCGACCCCCGCCGAGAAGCTCGAAGAACCCGAGCCCGTCAAGCCCGAGGACCCCAAAGAGGTCGCGCCCCCCGACGAGGAGACCGTCGCGCTCAAGCCGCTGCCCGACGAGCCCAAGAAGCCAAAGAAGGAGACGCTGGAGCAGCAGCCGGAGAAGGTAAAGCCCAAGGTCACCACCCCGACGCCCTACCGCGGCGAGAGCAACCCGCTCCGCCCCACCAACAACCTCCCTGTCATGGGAAGCAGCAGCGGCCACCAGGGCGGCACCAGCCTCTCCGCCACCGCCGTTGCCAACCAGATGGCCCGCATAACCGCACAGCTCCAGCGCGCCCTCCGCGCCCCCGCCGGCATCCCGCCCGGCGAGTGCCGGACCCTCGCCGCCACCGTCTATGTCCGCGTCACCGTCCAAGGCCGCATCTCCACCTGCGACATCAAATCGCCCAGCGGAAATGCCCTGTTCGACGGCGCGGTTCGTACCATGTGCTCCCGCTACTCCATGGGGCAGAGCCGACTCGACCTCAACTCCATTACCGACGCAGGACTGCGTGCGCAGATCGAGAAGTCGGGCTTCAACAGCCAAATCAAGTGCCAGTGAATTCATGAACAACCCCCGCTCCGCCGCCCGACTCCTGCTCGCCGCTCTCGTCGCGATGCTCCTGCTCGCGGCCACTCCCGCCGCGGCACAGACCGCCACGCCCGACCGTGTGCCAGAAGGGCTCACCACCATCGTCGTCCGCCCCTCCAGCTACGACGCACTCACCAAAATCGCCGTCCCAGACACCTACAACCTCGGCGACACAGACCCCCGCGGCCTCCAGGTCTCCATGGCCAAGACCATCCGCACCTGCCTCGGCATCGCGGGCTTCTTCAACGTACTGTCGCCCGACCGCTACTTCTTCGACAGCTCGCGTGAAGGCATCACTGCCCCGTCAACCAACTTCACCAACTGGTACAATGTCGGCGCTCAGTTTGTCGTCAAAGCTGCCTTCAAGGTGGCCACCAACCAGGCCCGCGTCGAAATCAAACTCTTCGATGTGAACACCCAGAAAGAGGTCGACATCGGCTTCAAGTCCACCACCGTTGGACTCGATGCAGTGGAGCCCGAGGTCTACCGCTTCATCAACCTCCTGATGAAGTATTTCACCGGCAACGAAGGCCTCTTCGGGACCCGCATCGCCTACGTCGCGCGCACCCGCGGCTCCAAGCAGGTCTTCGTCACCGGCATCGACGGCGCACATGTTGAGCCCATCTCCAGCGTTGGCCCCATCAACATCCTCCCCGCCTGGAACGGCTCACAGCTCGTCTACACCTCCTTCGCCAGCGGCAACCCAGACCTGGTCACGGGCGGCAGGTCGCTCCGGACGCTTTCCGGGCAGCCGGGCCTCAACTCGGGCGCCTCTGTGCGGCCCGGAACAGGCGAGATCGCTCTCACGCTCACCCGCGACGGGAACGCCGAAATCTACATCCTCAACCCCGTCACAACCGCGCTCCGGCGCTGCACCAACAACGCCGCCGAAGATGTCTCCGCCTCCTGGTCGCCCGACGGCTCCCGCATCGCCTTCGTCTCCGACCGCAGCGGCGGCCCCCAGGTCTTTGTCATGAACGCCGACTGCACCGGCGAGCGCCGCCTCACCTTCCGCGGCTCCTACAACACCACGCCCGACTGGTCTCCGCGCGGCGACCTCATCGCCTTCACGGGCCGCGATGGCGTCCGGCAGGACATCTTCACCGTCGAGGTCGACAGCGGCTTCATCGAGCGACTCACCCAGGACCAGGGCGACAACGAAGAGCCCAGCTGGTCCCCGGACGGCCAGTTCCTCGTCTTCTCCTCCAGCCGCGGCGGCAAGAAGAAGCTCTACATCATGCCGGCCAGCGGATTCCCGCAGACCGAGATCCCTCTCGTTGGCAGCGGGTTCGAACAGCCCGCATGGCAGCGCTAGCGCAGCCGGAGAAAACCATGGCCTTTCGCACACCTCTCTCTCGCTTCGCGCCGCTCCGCATCCTCCGCTTCGCCGTGCTCGCGCTGCTCCTCGCCGGCTGCCCCAAGCCCCCGCCCGAGGGGCTGCTCACCGATGCCCATGGCGCGCTCACGCTCGCCGCCAATGCCGAGCGCTGCGCCCCCGCAGAGTACCGTGCCGCTGTGCTCCTGGTCGACCAGGCGCAGGCCGCCTACGAGGCCAAGGACTACAAGGCCGCCGAACGCTTCGCCAACGCCGCACGCGCCCAAGCCGAAAAGGCCCGTGAGGCCGCCAGCCAGAACCCCGCCTGCCGTGAAGGTGGCGATGAGCCCGCCATGGTGGAGCCCGAGCCGCCGGCCGAGGAGTATGGCACAGAGGAAGGGGTGGGCGCAGAGGAGGCAGCGACCGACGGCCAAGGCGGACCCCACACCTGGACCACCATCTACTTCGACTTCGACTCCTTCGAGATCTCCACCAGCGCCGCGCAGATCCTCAGCGACCACGCCGCCTGGCTCAAGTTGAACCCCACGGTCTCTATCTCTGTTGCAGGCCACTGCGATGAGGCCGGCTCCACCGAGTATAACCTCGCCCTCGGCGAGCGCCGCGCCCGCGTCGTCGTGAACTACCTCGCCTCGCTCGGACTCGACCGCAGCCGTCTCCGCGTTGTCAGCTATGGCGAAGAGATGCTGGCGAGCGACAAAGACAACCTCAACCGCCGCGCCGAGTTCAAGGCAAAGGGCCGATGACGCCCCAGCCCTCCACGCTCGCCATCGGCACCCGCGTCGCCAGCTTCGACATCGGCTCCAACACCGTCATCATGCTCATCGCAGAACGTGGCGCAGAGGGCTGGCACGTCGTCACAGATGAGGCCGAGATCACCCGCGTCTCCGAAGGGCTCGACAAGCATGGCAGCCTCTTCCGCGAAGGGCTCGAACGCACCGCCGAGGCCCTCATCCGCTTCGATGAACTCGCGCAGGATTTCGCCGTCCACCACCGCATCGCAACCGGCACCGCCCCCTTCCGGCGGGCCGCCAACGGCGCCGAGGCTGCGCAGGAACTCTCGCTGCTCATCGGCACCCCCATCGATGTGGTCTCGGGAGAGCACGAGGCCGAACTCAGCCTCCTCGCCACCCGCGGCTCCTTCCCCGAGCTGAGCCGCGCCCAGATCGTCGACATCGGCGGCGCCTCCACCGAACTCATCGACGCCTTCCCCGACGGCAGCCACGCCGTCGTCAGCCTCGACGTCGGAGCCGTCCGACTCACCGAGCGCTGCGTTACCGCCGACCCCATCTCGGCCGCCGAGCGGGCCGCCCTGCAGACAGCGATCGACGAGGCCCTCTCCCGCGCCTCCGTTCGCAGGTTCGTCCCCGCCCCGCTGCTCGTTGGCGTCGCCGGCACGGTCACCACGCTCGCCGCCCTCTCGCTTGAGATGGACGAGTATGAGGCCGAGCGGGTGCATGGCCATCTCCTCTCCCGCGCAGAGGTGGGCCGCATCGAGAACGCCCTCTTTGCGCTCAGCCTCAGCCAGCGAAAGAGCCTGCCTGGCATGCCTGCCAAGCGCGCCGATGTCCTCCCCGCCGGAGCCATGCTCCTGCGATCGGTCATGGACCACCTCGGCGCCACCGAGGTGCGCGTCAGCGACCGCGGCATCCGCTGGGGCCGCCTCTTCGAACGTTACGGCGTATAGCGTGGAGGCGCTCAACATCGCTGAAAGGCGACGCGCTCTCCTCACCGGGCGCGCCTCGCGCAGGCCGCTGCTTCGGCAGTGGCAGGAGAGCCGGCAGGGCAGCGCACTGCTGCTCCTGCTCGCTCCGACCGCCGCCCGCGACCTGCCCGCCCTGCTCGACGCGCTTGCGGCCGAACTCTACGCGATGCCCTCGCGGCCCGTCGACCGGCTCGAGCTCCTCGTCCATGCCCCCGCGCTCACCGCCGAGGCGGCCTCCCGCATCCTCGCACTCGTCCGAGAGTTTGCCCGCGAGATCAGCGTGGTCCTCCTCGAGAGCGCAGGCAGCGGAGAGACCATGCTCGCCGTCGGCGCAGACACCCTCATCCTCCGCCCCGACGCGGCCCTCACCACGCTGCTGCCGCCGATGCCGCCCGAAGCCGCAGGCCTCCGTGCCCTCATCGCTGCACTCCGCGTCGCCGAGCCCAAGGACCTCCTCCCGCTCCTGGCTGCAAACTGCTCCGCCGCCGAGCTTGGAGCCGCCCTCGCCAGCTTTGAGCGCACCACTCGGCTCGCCACACTCGTTGCCGCTGCCCGCCTCCACCCGCCCGACCCAACCGACCTTGCCGACCTCGTCGAGATGCTCACCCGCTGGGTCAGCCGCGACACCGACTTCCTCACCCGCTGGCAGGCCAAGCAGCTCCGCGCGCTCCAACTCCAGACCCCCGTCCACGCCGTCGAGGCGAGCCTGGCGGAGCTTGCCTGCATCTACCGCCCCATCGCAGCAGGTGGCGCCCTGTCGCTCATCGAGTCGGTCGACCAGCTCCGCTTCCGCGCCGATCCCTCCGACCGGGGCTGGCTGCTTGGCCCCGACGAAGACCTGCAGTGAGCGAGCCGGTCGAGGTGCGTCACGCAGCCACCGTCGTGGTGGTCCGAGGCGACGGTGCCGGCGCAGAGGTCCTTCTCCTCCGTCGCGGCGATACAGCAGGTTTCATGGCCGGCATGTTCGTCTATCCGGGCGGCCGGCTCGACCCCGCCGACCTCGACGCCGCAGCGGGAGACCTCGATACGGCAGCCCGCTGGACCGCGCTCCGCGAGTGTTTCGAAGAGTCGGGGTTGCTGCTTGCAACCGACCACGCTGGACAGCCCGCCACGCCCGCCCACGCCGCGGCCCTCCGCAGCAGCGACGCCCCCTTCGCAGAGGCGCTGCAGGCCCTCGACCTCCGTCCCGGACTCCAAACACTCCGCCCCTTCGCCCGCTGGGTCACCCCCGCCGTCGAACGCCGCCGCTTCGACACCCGCTTCTATCTCGCCCCCCATCCCCACGGCCAGGAGGCGGCGCCCGACGGCTTCGAGATGGTCGAACACCGCTGGAGAAGGCCCGTCGATGCGCTGCAGGAGTATGCCTCCTCCTCGATGCTCCTCTCGCCCCCCACCTTCTATTTCCTCGCCGACTTCGCAGAGCAGCTCGCCGCCGGTGTGCAGCTCCACGACTGGGCCGACGCGCAACCGCTCCATCCCGTCGTGCCACGCCTCGAACTCGCCGACGCACCCAGGCTCCTGCTCCCGGGCGACGCTGACTACCCCAGCGAGCAGCCCGTCTCCGGACCCACCCGCATGCTCCTGGTCGACGGCCGCTGGCAACGCCACACGGTCCGTCAATCTGCCTAGTTCGCGCCCGTATTGCCTAGGCCCGACGAATAGCCCATCGCCCGGTTCCGCTTGAAGAAGTACTCATACCGAGCCTCCTTCGTCTCCGGGTCGCGCCCCAGAAGCACCGTCACCAGCTCCCAGCCATGCTGGCCGATCGTCTGCAGCGACACGTCGCGGTAGAGCGTCTTGTCATACTTGTCGAAGAAGGTGATCTGCTCCGGCTGAGCGGGCGATGCGTAGGCGTGGATGTAATCCCAGACTGCTTTCTCCATCTCAACCACCATCCTTCTTCGCACTTCGGACGGGCCCCTGCGGCCACCTGACGGCAACGATTATGCGCGCCGAATCATCCCATTGCAACGGGCCAAATCAGCGCCCGTTTGCCGACCCATTCCGTCGTGCCTCGGTGATCTCCCGGAGCTGCGCCTTCTGCTCCGCGAGGTCATCCGCCGGCACTGCGACTGCACCCTGCTGCGAGGCCACCCGCGCTGCCTCCAGCTCGCGGAACAACCGTCCCTGCGCCGCCATCAGCGCCCGCAGTACCTGCTGCGTCTCGGGCCGCTGAAAAAAGGCGCGCAGGCCCTCCGCATCGAGCCCGCGTGCCTTCGCCTCGCGCGCCAAACGCTCCCTGATTCGAGTTCGAATGCTGCCCATCTCGCCTGCTCCCTGCGGGCGATTCTTGCCCGTCCTCCCCCCTATGGTATGGGCCTTGTCTCTGCCAAGCAATCATCCGCGCGGTGATCCGCTCTCCGCACCCGCTCCCAAGTCTGCTGCATGACCTCCAAGCCCGTCGCCAAAGGCCAGGCCGCCCCCCGCCTCAGCCCTCGCTGGCGCCGCGCCGCCTTCGTCCTGCTCGGACTTGTCACGCTCCTCCTCCTCCTCTCCCTCATCGCCTCCGTCGTCGCCGGTCCGGCCATCCGAAGCCTCGTCGCCTCCAAGGCCGGCGCGCGCGGCATCCCACTCCGGCTTGGGGACATCTCTGTCCGGCCGTGGGGCGATGTGGTCATCGCCGATGTCTGCCTCCAAGACCCCTCCCTCACCCCTGCCGCAGACTGGGTCTGCATCGGCAAGGTCGCCGCCGCGCCGCGCTGGCTCTCGCTCCTCTCCGGGCGACCGACGCTCAAGTCGCTCTCGCTCTCTCACGTCGTCGTCTCCGCCGGTGCCGAGCATGGCGCTCCCAAGGAGCAGGCCGACCGCCTCAAGGAGCTCCTCCGCTCCAAGAAGGCCAAGGACCCTGCTGCTCCCGCCGCCCCACCGAAGCGGGCGCCGGAAGAGCTCACCATCCGCCTCGACGACCTCGTCGTCGATCTCGCCAACCAGAACCTCCCCACCGAACGCATCGAGGTCGACTCGGGCCGTTTCTCCGGCACCCCCGAGGCCTTCGAAGCCAACGCCGAGGTCCGCTTCCGCGTCGGCCTTGCCACACTCGCCGCGCTCCCCGCCAAGGTCGAACTCCCCGAGGCCTACGACCTCCGCATCTCGCGCAGCATCGAAGAGCCCGGGCCACGCATCCTCGCCCGCGGCAACTCACCCATCATCGTCTCCACCGACAGGCTCGGCGGCGTCTCCGCCTCCTTCGAGGGCGTCGGCGGCGTCTGGCCCACCACCCTCATCGCCGAGGGTGTGAAGGTCGGACGGCCGGGTGCCGAACCGCTCCTCCGCTTCGACAGCGGCCTCCTCGTCCTCTCCGAACTCACCCGGGATCTCGAGGCCCTCTACATGACCTCCGCACGGGTCGACGGCCTCAACCTCCAGGTCACCCGCGACGAGCAGGGCTTCGGGCCCCTCGGCGCGCTGCTCGGTATCAACGGAGCGGATGCTGCGCCGCCCTCCGCTCCCGCCGCAACGCCCATGCCGAAGACCCCCAAGAAGAGCGCCGCACCCGGACTCTGGGCCAAGCGTGAATGGTACGAAAAGCTCCCGCAGAAGCTCGAACTCCCCGGCCTCACCATCGGCTACCACGACCTCCGCGCCGGTCAGAAGGCGCCCCCCATCACCCTCGAGTTCGACACACTCACCTTCGCGCTCCGGACCAAGCAACTCGACCTCACCTTCGCGAGCCGCTTCACCGCCGATGGCCAGAGCGCCGGCACCGCCTCCATGACCGCAGCCTGGAACCATGCAGACAGCAAACTCGACCTCAAACTCGACGCCATCGACGTCGGCATAGGCCAGCTCCTGAGCGGCGTCGTCGGCAACGACGACGGCCCCCACGAGGGCGTCGCAAACCTCAACATCAACTACCGCTCCGACGACAAGGGGCCTGGCATCACCTTCGCAGGCAAGGCCTCGTTGCGCGATCTCAAACTCTCACACCGCGGCCTCCGCGCCCCCTTCGAAGTGCGCGATCTCTCCTACGACTGGCAGGCTGTCCGCGCCGGCGCAGACAAGAAGAGCCTCCGCTGGGAGAAGGGCGACGGCAGCTTCAACGGCATCCCCTTCACCTTCAAACTCGCCCTCGGAAAGTTCAACCTCTCCAAGTGGCCCATCACCGACCGCATCGACCTCACCGCGGCGGTCCCCGAAGCCGATGCGATGCGCCTCTTCGACGCCATCCCTCCGTCGCTCCGCGCCGACCTCGACGGCACCCGCATGGCAGGAAAGTGGGGCCTCGACTTCGACCTCTCCGTCGCCGTCAGAGAGACCGAAAAGGGGGTGCGCGTTTCCATCGAGGAGCCCCGCACCTTCGCCATCCACGACGACTCCCTCGCCCTCACCTCACTCCCCGACGCCGTCGATGTTCGTCGCCTCAACCGCGACTTCCGCTTCACCTTCACGGGTGCCGAGGGCTCGGTCACACGCGAGCTCTACATGCGGGCGCCGGGCGGCTGGATGTACGGTCAGCCCGACCCGGAGGCCCCCGATGCCCCCGACCTCCCGGGCGATGCCGCCGACGGCAGCGTAAGCAACGGCTGGGTCGCCTTCCAAGAGATGAACTACTACCTCGTTGCCACCCAGCTCTACCGCGAAAACGGCGCCTTCTTTCAGGTCGACAGCGGCATCAACATGACGGAGCTCCGCCGCGTCGTCGAAGAGGCTATCAACCGCCGCAAGCTGGGCCGCGGCGCCTCCACCATCGGCATGCAGCTGGTGAAGAATGTCTTCCTCTCCCACGAGCGGGCCGTGGAGCGGAAGTTCCAGGAGATCTTCCTCACCTACTGGCTCAACCGGGTCGTTCCCAAGCCGCGCATCCTCGAGGTCTACCTCAACATGATCGAGTGGGGCAAAGGCATCAACGGCCTCGCCGACGCAGCCAAGTATTACTTCAACAAGAGGCCCCACGAGCTCACCCTCGCCGAGTGCGTCTGGATCAGCAGCATCTCGCCTGCGCCGTTGCGTCGCGAGAACCAGCGCCAGACCGGTGTCCCGGTCTGGTTCCGAGGGGTGGTCGACTACACCATCCGCGGCATGGGCAAGCGGGGCAGGCTCAGCGAGGCCGAGGTGGCCCGCGGCCTCCGCGAACGGATCCGATTCGCCAACCAGATCGGCGATGGCGCTGCTGCGGGTGACATCGCTGCGCTGAGCGATGAACAGCTCGCTGCAGAGGGTCTCGCGCCCGAACCTGCAGGCGAAGGGGAGGGCGGCGGCGACATCGTCCCCGAAGCAGAGGGCTCCGGCACGCCGCTTCCGCGCACGGAGAAGGAGATCAAGGATGCCGCGGCTGCCGCCCGGACCGCCAAGTTCCTCGCGCAATCGCCAGACGCCCGCCTGAGCGGCATGGGAGGCAGTGCACGCGCTCCCCGCGGGGCAGGCGCCCGCCCGGTTGCCGCCCCGCCAAAGCGCCGCCGCTAGCGCCGCGCAGAGGCCTCGCGGCTCACCCGTTGAGAAGCGAGCGTGTCGGGTCATCCTCGTCGGGCGCATTCCAGCTCGCAGGCGGCACCAGCAGCGTGAAGACCGACCCCTGGCCAGGCTCCGAGGCAACCTCCACCTGGCCCCCCAGCGCCGTCGCAAAGTGCTTCACGATCGCAAGGCCCAACCCCGTCCCGCCCATGTCGCGGCTGCGGCCCGGATCGACCCGGTAGAACCGCTCAAAGATGCGCCCCAGGTGCTGTTTCGCGATGCCCACGCCTGTGTCGCTCACCGCGATGCGCAGCTCTCCCGTCTCCGCCACATCGGCCCGGAGCGTGACCCGTCCTCCGCGCCCCGTATACTTGATGCCGTTCTCCACCAGGTTGCGGATGACATAGGTCAGCGCCCGCGCCTCACTCATCACATAACGGGCCGAACCATCGACCGCGACCGAGACCGTGACCCCTTGCCCGTCGGCCTGCTCCCGCACCGAGTCCAGCACATCCCCAAAGAGGTGCTCAAGGTCGAGCTCTACAAAGGCCTCCTGCAGCCCCACATTCTCGAGCCGCGCCAGCATCAGCAGGTCGTTCACCAGCGACTCCAGCCGTCCCGCCTGCGCATCGACCGTCTCCAGCACCTCGCGCTCCGCAGGGCCAAGCTCCATGCCCGCCATCGTCTCCACCCAACCCACGATCGCCGTGATGGGCGTGCGCAGCTCGTGGCTCACATTGGCTACAAAGTCCTGCCGCATCCGCTCGAGCTGCCGAAGCTGCGTCACATCGACGATGGTCAGCATGCAGGCGTAGGGCGCGTCGTCCCGCCGGAGCAGCCTCGTTGCCACCGCGACCGCGTTGCGCCCGCTTGCCTTGCGAATCTCAAACTCCGTTTCCCGTGCGGTGTTGGTCGCGAAGGTCTGCTCCACGCACTCGATGAGCGCGGGGTGGGGGGCGAGCCGGCTCATCCGCTGCGTTGCGGCATCTCCTGCGTTCAGCGTGGCCGCCGCCAGAATGCGCAGCGAAGCCGTGTTCACGGCCAGCACCGTCTGGTCTCGCGACACCACCATCAGACCGGCGCTCGACTCAGCCAGCATCAGCTCCAGCAGCGTGCTGCGAGGACGCAGCGCCGCGGTCTCCCGTGCCAACGCCCGCGCGACCGAAGGCAGCGACGCACCCACCGCCGGCTCCTTCTCCAGCAGGCGCCGCAGCGTGGCTACCCCATCCCGCGTCTCCGCCTGCTCCCGCTTCCGCTCCGACCGCTGCCAGACGGCATAGCCAACCGCAACTGCGCAAAGCCAGGCAATCGGGTCGGTCAGCAGCACGCAGCGCCCACGGCTGTTAGAGGAGTCGCCACAGCTGCCTCAGTTCGAAGAGCCGTCCGGTGTCTCCGAGAAGCGGTAGCCCACGCCACGCACCGTCTCCACATAGCGACCCGCCTCGCCGAGTTTCTCGCGCAGCCGCTTCACATGGGTGTCGACCGTGCGGGTCGTCACCTCCACATCCATGCCCCATACATCGTCCAGCAGACGCTCGCGCGACTGCACGCGACCCCGCCGACGGATAAAGGTCTGCAAGAGGCGGAACTCCAGCGCGGTGACCGGGATCTCCTCGTCCAGAACCCAGACACGGTGGCGCGCCTGATCCACCGTCACGTCGCCAAACTTCAGCACGCTGGGGCCGTCGTCCTCGGGGTCCGAGGCCCGTGTCGTCCGCTTGAGAAGCGCCCGCACGCGGAGCACGAGCTCACGCGGGCTGAAGGGCTTGGAGACATAGTCATCCGCGCCAAGTTCAAAGCCCACCACGCGGTCAATCTCCGCGCTCTTGGCTGTCACCATGATGATCGGAATGCTCCGTGTCATCGGGTCTACCTTCAGCGTCCGACAGACGTCGATGCCCTGGATGTCGGGCAGCATCAGATCGAGCAAGATCAGGTCGGGCTTCTGCTGCCGCGCAAGTGCGAGCGCATCCTTGCCGTTGCGCGCGAGCACCGTCTCAAATCCCGCGCCTCGCATGCTGAAATCGAGCAGTTTCAACAGGTCTGACTCGTCATCCACGATGAGAATCTTCTCGCTCATGTGCTTCACGGTGCTGAAAAGTGGCCGCCATCTGGGCGGTGTACCAGGTGGGTACAGCCGCGCCTTATCGCCCCATTGTTACGAAGTCGTGTCGATTGGCGCAATGTCTCACGCCAAGCCTAGCGCTGTCACAGTTCCATCTGCTACCCCCTCGACCATGGCAAATCGGCCCTCCACCAGACTCCTCCTCACGGCGCTGCTGCTCCTTTGCGCGGCACCCATTGCGGCGCAGTCCGTGGAGCCGTCGCCCGCTGCACCCACATCAGCAGACGAGGGCAGCCCCGAGGCCGCCGACGGTTCCGCAGAGCCCCTCGCTTCTCCCGCGCCTGCCGCGCCCACACTCCGCCTCATCCCGCGCCTGTCGCCCGGCAGCCGCTGGCTCCGAAAACTCACCTACAGCCTCACCACCGATGCTGCTGTCGTCCGCGGCGAGATCGAGAGCGCCACCCGCTGGACCGACACCTTCGAGGTCGAGGTCGAGATAACCCTGCTCTCGGGGTCGCGTCGCGGAGCGCGCCAGTACGACCTGCTCTTTCGCACCGTCAATCAGCCCGGCGCAACGCCTACAACGCGTCTCCCCACGCTCCCGGTCGCTGGCGACCACTGGCGCTGCCAAGGCGATGAGAGTTGGAGTTGCACAGGCGTCAAGGGAGCCATCGCGCCCCCCTTCTGGCTCCTGCCTGAGTGGTCGGCCTGGTGGTTCGAGGGGCGTCTCGGCGACGATGGCAGCTATACCCGCGTCCGCGGCGTCGCCCGCCAGCTCGGGCTGCCGCCCGAGTCCCGTGCCCGCCTCGTGGTTCGCACCGCGGGTAGCGCATCAGCGGGCCTCACCGAACTCGATTTGCTTCCTTCGGGCTCCGTTGCTGTCCCGGTCGCCGAGGATACCGCAGCCGCAGAACTTACAGGCGCAGGCCACCTCTCGGCCAACCTCGATGCCGGCATCGTCCCACAGCTCACGCTGCAATGGCGCGCCAGCGCGGAGGGTCGGCTGCCCGCCGGGCACGGCCTCTTCCGGCGCAACGAGCTCCACGCACTGGCCTGGACCGAGACGCTGCTCCCCGCACCCCCTACTGCGCCCTAGTCCGAGGTAACCAGCCGCACGAGATCCTCGCTCGGCAGGTTGCTCGTGTAGGCGTAGGTAAGCCCGTCGCGCCGCTCCGTTGCCACCGCAAAGGGCGTCGTCGTGTTGTCGAGGTAGAGCGACCGCTTCTTGCCTACGCGGAGAGGTGTACCGCGCTCCCCGGAGGCCTCGTCTGTCACCAGCACCGAGAGCTTCGTGCCATCGACATCGTAGAAGAGGAGCGCGGCCGGCCGGTTCGCTACCGTCGTCATCCGGCCGCCGAGCAGCGTCGCGCCGCGACCCAGCCGCGGCATGTGGAGCGGGAAGTCGACCTTGCCCGAAAACCAGTTCTCCACCGAGGCCTGGTTGGGACCGGTGACCTCCACGGGAACGTTGCGCTGATGCCAGGCCGCAGACTGCACAACCAGCGGATCGCCGTCGCTTCGCTGCGGTGCCACCCAGTCCCGAATCCCCCGCGACGCGAGGCTGTTCTCCGGTAGGGAGGCCTCGTCGCGCAGCGCGATGCGGAGCGCGGCGGAGGCGAGCAGCAGCGCTGCCGCAGCCAGCAGGTAGGGGCGGTAGTTGCGGGCAGGTTGCGCCGCTGCTCCAATCGGCTGTTGCTTCATCAGCGATGCCTCGAGCCGCGCGGCCATCGCGCTCGGCAGCGCCGCATGTTGGCCAGAGCTGCGCAGCCGACCGCGGAACTCCCGCTGCTTCGACATCACGGCTCCGCAGGTTGTGCAGGCCAGCGCGTGCTCCTGAACCTCTGTCCGCTCTGGCTCGCCCAGCTCGCGGTCGAGGTAGAACTCGAGGTGTTCTGTGAAGGCCTTGCAGTCCACGAGTCGCTCCTAACCGTTCGCACGCCGCCAGGCGGCCAGGTTGACAGTGTTGTCCGTGTCACTCTCAATCTGAGAGACCATATCGTCGTCGAGGTCGCGGATGGCACCCGTCTCGAGCGCAAAGCCTGCGAGCATGCCGCGAAGCAGCCGGCGCCCCCGGTAGAGCCGGCTCATCACCGTGCCAATCGGGCACTCCATGATGTCGGCGCACTCCTTGTAGGAGAAGTCGTAGACGTCGCAGAGCATCACCGCGATGCGGAAGTCGAGCGGGAGGCGGAGCAGAGAACGGCTCACCTCGTCGCCGAACAGCTCCTGCAGCGTGCCGTCGTCCGTCGAGCGGCCATCGAGCTCCGACGGCTCCTGCGACGCTGCGATGTTCTCGATGAGGGAGGCACCCTCTTCGCTGTCGCCCAGCAGGATGGGCTCCCGCTGCTTCGACCGGAAGCGGTTGATGAAGGTGTTGGTAAGGATCTTGAACAGCCAGGCACGGCAGTTGGTCCCCGGCTCATACCGGTGGAAGTGCGTGTAGGCCTTCAGCATCGTCTCCTGCACCAGGTCTTCGGCGTCGGCCGACGAACGGGTGAAGCGAACCGCCGCGCCGAAGAGGGCGGGCGCATGCACCATGGCCTCCTTGCGGAAGACGGCATCAATGGGGTTGGGCTTGGAGCGTCCGAACATCGCGAACTCCTCGACGAATCAAGACCGGAACGACCGGCCCTCGGAAGGGTAGAACCTAAGGGCGACCCGCCTTATTTCAACAGGCGCGACGAATCTCTTCCGCCGCGCGCTAGGCAGGCTACTTCAGCAGGCTCTCAAGCGAGCGGTAGCCGAGTTCGAGGTCGCGCGCGACCGCCTCGTAGGTCACATGGCCGCCGAAGGTGTTGAAGCCCAGCGACAGCGCCTTGTCGGTGCGCGCAGCCTCCTCGGGCCCCTTGCCCGCCAGCGCCCGCGCGTAACGGATGGTCACGTTGGTCAGCGCGTAGGTGCTCGTCCGGGAGACAGCTCCCGGCATGTTGGTCACGCAGTAATGGACCACGCCGTGCACCGTGTAGGTCGGGTTGCTGTGGGTCGTCGGCCGGCAGGTCTCGAAGCAGCCGCCCTGGTCCACTGCCACATCCACCACCACCGAGCCGGGCAGCATCTGACGGATGACCGCCTCGCTCACCAGCTTGGGGGCGCGCGCCCCGGGGATCAGCACTGAGCCGATGACGAGGTCGGCTGCCGACACCTCTTCGAGCAGCGTCTGCGGGTTGGAGTAGACGGTCTGGAGCCGGTTCTGGAAGATGTCGTCGAGGTAGCGGAGCCGGTTCACGTTCACATCGAGCACCGTCACGCGGGCACCCATGCCGACCGCCACCTTCGCGGCCTCTGTGCCCACGGTGCCGCCGCCCACAATGACCACCTTGGCCTGCGGAACGCCCGGCACGCCGCCGAGCAGCACGCCGCGGCCGCCATACTCCTTCTCGAGGCAGCGGGCGCCCACCTGGATCGACATCCGGCCCGCCACTTCGCTCATGGGCTGCAGCAGCGGCAGGCTGCCGTCGGGGAGCTGGATGGTCTCGTAGGCGATCGCGGTCACCTCCTTCTCCAGCAGCACCGGGGCGAGCTCCGGGACTGCCGCAAGGTGGAAGTAGGTGTAGATGGTCTGCTTGCGCTGAATCCGGCCATACTCCTCGGCCAGCGGCTCCTTCACCTTGATGATCATCTCGGCCGCGGCCCAGACCTCGTCGGCCGTCTGCAGCATGGTGCAGCCGACCGCCTCGTAGGCCTCGTCTGTGATGCCGCAGCCCAGGCCCGCGCCGGCCTGCACAAAGACCGTGTGGCCGTCGCGCACCAGCACCTGCGCGCCGCCCGGCACCAGGCCCACGCGGTACTCATGAACCTTCACCTCTTTGGGGACTCCAATGCGCATGACTGCTCCTTCGTTGCTACCTGTGGTCTGTTACTTCCGAATCTGTTTGCGGCCGCCGCTTATCGTCCCGCGCCCCCCGCTTCAAGGCGCAGCGCGTTACCTCCGCCTTTATGGAAGTGCGTTGGTCTTGGTGTCGCGCTGGCTCACAGGCTCCGCCGGAGCCACGATCTGCCGCGAGAACTGTTGCCGCTCGATGATGCCGCGCAGGTAGGCCGCATCGCGCTCGCTGACCGAGCCGTCGCGCTCGAGGTTGGCGACGATGTGCTCCAACTTCTCCATGCGCGAGTCGTCGAAGGCCCGCTTCTCCAGCTGCTCGCCGAACCGCGCAGGGGCCGGCAGCAACACTGCGAGCGCGAGCGACTCCGCCTGCGTCAACGCTGCTGCGGGGTGGCCAAAATAGTGGCGGGCGGCAGCCTCCAAGCCAACCAGGTCGCGGCCGAACCGGGCGGTGTTGAGATAGATCTCGAGCACCTCTTCCTTCGTCAGCTGCTTCTCGAGCAGGTAGGTAAGGAGCATCTCCTGCAGCTTGCGCGAGAGCGACCGCTCCGAAGAGAGAAAGAGGTTCTTCGCCACCTGCTGCGTGATGGTGCTGCCGCCCGCCACAAAGGCGCCCGCCGCGTAGTCCTTCGCCATCGCCCGCTGGATGCCACGCCAGTCAAAGCCGCGGTGGTTGAAGAAGCCGTCATCCTCCGCCGCCAGGATCGTCCTTGCTACATACCGCGGGAGCCGACGAAGCGGGGTCCAACTCCCCTCGCCCAACGCGGGAAAGGCGCTCCCCGCGGGACGGGGCAGGGCGACGATTCGGCCCTCTTCAAAGAGCGGCATGCTGATGCCCGCAAGACCCGAAAGCGTGAGCCCCTCTTCCAGCAGTTCAAACTGGCTCGCAGCAAGTCCCGGCGACGCTGCATCGAGCCGCATCAGCGCCTCAAAGCCAACCTTGCCCGACATCGTCGCCCCTTCGAGCCACGGCATCATCCCCTCCGGAAGCGAGTCGCGCAACGCAGTAACGGCCACTGGCTCCATGTGCATGCTCAGCTCGCCCGTTGCACCCTTGCCTGGGAGGTCGCCGAAGCCCTTGATCACCACCACGGCGGCGCCCGTCGTCACCGTCGCCTCCTCCAGCCAGAACTTATGGTCGCGCCAGCTCCAGCCTCCGGCCAGCTTGAGCCGGCCGTCGAACTTCTCGATGGGCTTCGCCGCCAGGCTCTTCCAAGCGAGTCTGCCGTCCGTCAGCGAACCGGCGCCATCTGCCTCTGCGCCATCGCGGTTGCCGAGCACCTTCAGCGTGCCGTTGAGCGTGCCGCCGATGGGCAGCGAGCGGGTCCAATTCTCGGAGCCGCAGCCTGCCCCGCGCGCTCCGTCGAGGATGGCCGGCGGGCAGCGCAGTGCCTTGGTGTCGCGCGAGAAAAAGTCGGCCGGGTCGGCCCGCAGCGCCGACAGCTTCGCGGTAAAGTCGCCCTTTGCCAGCCAGCTTCCCTGCAGGTCGATGCCGCGCTCCGCTGTCCCCCAGCGGAGCAGGCCATCCAGATCTCCGCCGCTCCGGTGCACCCGTGCCTCGCGCATGCGCATGTGGCCGCGGCCCTCGGCCACCAGCTCCAGATCGCGCACGGCCACCGTGCAGTCGGACCGCTCGCAGGAGGCCGTCATCGAGGCGACCGTCGCCCATGCTTCGGGCTGCTCCGCCTTCGGTGGCTGCAAAGACCAACGCACGCCATCGAGCGCCAAGCCGCCATCGGTGCGCGCCAGCCCGGTCGACAGTTGCATCAGCGGTCGAGTCTGCCCTGGCGCAAAGAGGGCGCCGACCAGCCGCGTGGCCTCCGCATCGCTCTGCGCGAGCTTGCCATCGGCGGCCCAGCCGTCGCTGTCTTCGATGCGCACATGGCCCTGCCAACCCGGCTGCCCCGCGCCTGTCGCCGGCCCTGTGAACTGGGCAAAGGTTACCTTCCCCGACCGCTTCGTCTTCTGCTCCGCTGTGGGCAGCATCGCATCGAAGCTCCAGGTCGCGTCGTCGAGTCGCACGATCAGGCCATCGAGCCGCAGCGTCGGGGTCGCGCCACCGCGCTGCTCGCTCGTGGCGGCAGCCTTCGCCGCCACCGTCGCCCGTTGTGGCCGCGGCGAGGGCGGTGCAGCGGCCTGCGTCACGCTCAGCTCTACGCCCGACAGCACCAGCTCGCGCAGGTCCACCAGACCGCGAATCAGGCCGGCCGGCTCAAGCCGGACATGGGCCCGCTTCACCTTCGCAGTAACCTCGTAGGGCGTACTCGGAAGCCGCACCGGGCCCAGCACCAGCCCCGTTAGGTCGCCCTCACCGAGCAGCAGCGAGGAGTCGACCCGGTCGAGCGACAGCGGCACGCCCTTGGCCGCGGCATACTGCTCCAGCTGCCGCGCCATTCGCTCGCCGAGCTCATCGCGCGGGCGGAGCAGCCACCAAGCCACCGCCGCCGCAGACAGAAGCAGCAAGGCCAGCGCGGCCCGTCGCTTTCGCCTGCCGTTTGCGGTATGGGGGACAGGCTCGGTCATGCGTCGGGCAGTCTGCTTCGTGGAGCGGTAGAATGGTCCGTGCGTGCTATCAGTGGGCCCCGACGAGGTCAAAACGCGTTCATGCGCTCGCGCTGCTGCTCGGGTTCGCCATGTTCGGCGGCTGCCAACTCAACCAGAAGCCGCTCGTGAATGGCTTCTCCTCTCGTCCCTTTGAGGGTAGGGCCGAGTCCGACCCCTATCGCCAGCTCCCCGACCGGACGCTGGTTGTGGCCTACGAGGTAGGTCAGTGCGCCACCGACGCCGACTGCGTTACAGAGGCCTGCGGTGGCGCCACCTGCGCGCCCGCCAACGAGGCGCCGCTCTGTGCCTCCTCGCCCGTCGGCGACTGTCTCTCTGCGCTCGACGGCAAGGGCTGCGGCTGCATCGAGGGGGTCTGTCGCTGGCACCGCGAGCCCCCCGTGCTGGCCTGCGCGCGACTCGGTTCGCCGCCTGCCACAACAGTCGGTGCCGAAGGCTATGGCGACAACCCCTATCCGACCCGCCCGCAGTAGGCGGCGCGGCCGTTACTTCGTGGTCTGAACGCCCAGCTTGGTCAGCACGGTCACCATCTTGGCGATGGTGCCGGGCACAACGCGGAAGGCCGACGGTCCGAGCCGCGTCACGATGAAGGGCTGCAGGTCTGCGATGCGCGCGACGCGGTCGCCATCTTCGGCCGATAGCAGCGTGAGCACCTCCATGGTCTCCACCTTCGCCTTCGCAGGCTGGCCGAGGGCCTTCTTGAGGTGGAGCTCCCGCTCGGGCGTGAAGCCGCTCGCCATGGAGCTGCGGAGGAAGTCGATGAGGGAGGCATAGCCATCGTCGTCGCCAAGGACCGCGTTCACCTTCTTGATGTCGAGCCGGTACTGGTCGTCGTCCTCGTAGGTCGCCACAGACTGCAGCGTAGAGAGGATGCGCAGGTCGGTCGCGCCGTTCGGTGCGCGGAGCCGGTCGGCCTCGGCCCATACCAGCGAGGGGACAATCGGGCCGTTGTAGTCGATGACGCGGGGCTTGAAGGCCGTCAGCGCCCTGTCGACGCCCTCCGAGTAGGCACCCAAGACAAAGGTGTGGATGGCATCGATGCGGTCGGCATGGTCGCGGTTGTCGACCGCGAAGATGACGCCCGACTGCACAACCTCAGGATCGGCCTTGCCGGTGGCGGCGACCAGATCGCCATGAAGGAAGACGGTGACGCGGCGATGGAGCCGCTCCCAATCCTGAAGCGCGAACTTGACGGCAGGCGGCACGGGCTGGCTGGAGTAGCGGGTCAGCGACTTGAAGATGCTGTCGGCGTTGTAGCCCTTGGCGTAACCCCACTGCACAGACTCGCCTGTGAGCCGGTAACGCACCACCCGCTCGCTCGTCTTGATGATCTCCGCGAAGCGGGAGAGGTCGTAGAGGAGCTGAAGCGAGGCGAGGTCGAGGAAGCAGGTGATCTCGAAGGTGGGCTCGACCAGGATCGCGCCCTTGCCCGAGGGCTCTTCGGCGGTCGAGGGGATGCCGAGCATGGCCTTGCCGACCTCGGTGATGCGGGCGCGCGGCGTGCCGTTCGACTGCGACTTTCCGAGCTCGACAGCACCGATGTGGGGCAGAAGCAGCGAGATGACCGAGGCGACAAAGCCCTCGATGGCCTTGTCGTCCATGGGCACAACAGGCAGCACATTGCGAAGGTAGGTCTGCTCCAACGAGGCGATGGTTCGGGTGGTCTCTTCGACGTCGAACCAGTCCTCGAGGTTGAGGCGCCGGAGGGCCGCGATGACACTGCCGCGCGGGCCGGTGAGGATCGCCGCCCGTCCGCCGTCGGGGGCAAAGCCGCCGTGGCCCTGGCCGGTCAGCGGCGGCTCGCCCGCGCCAAACCAGCCCATCGCATCGATCTCGCTCCAGGTCCGCTGCTGCTCTGCAGCCCGCTCGAGCAGCGGCCAACGGTCGGTCGCCGACTTTCCAAAATAGTCGTTGCAGGTGTTGGCGGTGCGGAGCAGGTCGCCGCGGCGCTCCACGAGGCCGAGCGCGACGGCTGTCGACAGCAGGAAGGTGATGAGGTCCCAGCCGTCCACCGCGAGAGGATCGACGATGGTCTCGCCCCGGTCGCCATGCTTGGGGCGCTCGACAATGAGCGGTGCCATCGCCTTGAGATCGGTCCGGTGGGGCGAACCGTCACGGTTGAGCCGCACAGCGTTGCGCTCCACAAACCGGGTCACCGACAGCAGGTTGAGCTCCACCAACAGTACGCGGCGCAGCAGCGTCGACTCTGTCGGGTCGACCACCTTCTCCAGCACCTCGCGGGCGGGGGGCGGGTTGCCGGCCAGCCCTTCGAAGCCGGGCGTGACCTGAATCCAATGCTGCATCAACCCCTGCTCGTAGACTGTCTCGAGCGAGAGCGCCTCGCGGGCCCCGAGGTTGCCTGCCAGCGCAATTCCCTGCTTGAGCAGCGGGTCGACGAGCTCCTCGAAGCCGTCGTAGCCATGCAGGAACCAGCGCTTCTTCAGCCGCTCTCCGCGCAGACGGCGGCCGATCTCATCGAGAAAGCCCAAGAAGCCGCGCACATCGTCGGGCAGGGTATCCACCATCTTCTGGCGGGTGGTCTTAGCGGCGAGGTGGTCGGTCAGCTCCAAGAAGGGATCCACGCCGGGCAGGTCGTGCACCGCCGCAATCTTTGCGAGGGAGGCCTGTCCGTAGATCTTGAGGAGCTCTTCAGCGGGGTTCGACATCAACCGTTCTCCGTGGAGGAGATTTCTGCTTCGGCCGGCTCATCGACATGGTCGAAGAGAGGCTCGCCCAGGAGCCGCGGGAACTGCCCGAGCTCCTTGAATCGGCCGAGCACCATGGGGATGAACCGGGCCGGAATCACGATGTGGCGATCGCCAATCATCACGAGGTCCAGTCCGAGCTCGCCGATTTTTTTCGAAGTCTCCGCCAGCGTTGCCGCAGTATCGCACGCGATAACTGCCACATTCCGGTGAATGACTGCTCCCGAGGTTTGCTTGCTCAAAGTCGGCCTCATTCGGGCAGGAGGGTAGTCTCCGCGCCCTCGTTCAGGGAGCGGGTAGGATACTCGCTCCCTAGGCCTATGGTCAACGCCGCGCCCCGTGATCCTTGCAACTTGCCCAAAAAAGAGGTCGAAGCGCCCCCCATGAAACTCTCGCAGGCCGAACTCAGCCACCTCGTCGGCCTCCATCGGCCCCTCATCGAGGGCGCGCGGCTCCGCGCAGTTCATGCCGTTGCAGACCAACATGCCCTCGTCCTCGAGTGCTACCGGCCCGGACAGACCACCCTGCTGCTCGTCTCACTCGCCGCCCGATCCGCGAGGCTCCATCGCATCACGCAGCGGCCGCCGTCCCCTCCCGCGCCACCCACCTTTGTCATGCTCCTGCGCGCGCGGGTTGTCGGTGGGCTCATCCGACAACTCGCTGTCGCTGAAGACGACCGCATCGTCCAGTGGGAGCTGGTCTGCGGCGGCATCTCCTACGACCTCGTCGCCGAGCTTGGCGGTACCGCCAATCTCCTGCTGCTCAAAGAGGGACTGATCGAGGGCAGCTTCCACGGACGGACCTCGCGCGACCGCACCGTCACCGTCGGTGATACCTATGAGCCCCCCGCCACCCGCCCCGACGGCGGTGCCCCCGCCTTCCGCGACGGCTTCCCCCGCGACGCCTCCGCCGACGCCTTCGCCGAAGCCTGGTATCGCGACTTCGATGCATCGGAGGCCCTCGACCAGCGCCGTGCCGAGCTCCTCGCAGGCCTCACCCGCGCACGGAAGCGGCTCGCACAGCGCGCCGTCGCCATCGCCGCCGATGCAGACCGCAGCCACGCCGCGCCACGCCTGCGCCGTGAGGCCGACCTCCTGCAGACCCTCCGCGGCCAGCCCCATCTCCCCGCCGATCGCGTCGCCGTCCAGGACTGGTTCGAAGAGGGCGCCCCCATCACCCTCATCGAGCTCGACCCCCGCCTCGACTTCGCCGAAAACATCGCCTCGCGCTACGCCCGTGCCCGCAAGTTCGAGCGGGGCGAGGCCCATGCCCGTACCCGCCTCGCCGAGGCCGATCAGCAACTCGAGCAGCTCGCCCGCCTCGCCCGCGACGCCGCGGCGGCCACCGACATCGTCGCGCTCGCCCGCCTCGCCTCCGCTGCCCGCAACGCAGGCCTCCTCCCCCGCAAGCAGCTGCCGCCCGTCGAACGACAGGCCGAGGTCCGGCTTCCCTACCGGCTCTTCATCGCCTCCACGGGCGAAGAGATCCTGGTCGGCCGCGGAGGTCGCGACAACGACAAACTCACCTTCGGGCTAGCCCGCGGCACCGACCTCTGGCTCCATGTCGCCGACCACCCCGGCCCCCACGTCATCCTCCGAACCCGCGGCCGTCAGGCAGGCCCCGTCGCCCTCCGCGAGGCGGCAGAGCTGGCGGTCTGGTTCTCGGTCGCCAAGGACGACACCCATGTGGCAGTCCACCACACCCTCCGCAAAAACGTGCGACGGGCCAAGGATGGACCGCCGGGCCGCGTCTACCTCTCCGATACCAAGACCATCACCGTGGGCCCTCTCACCGACGAGAAGCTGCGCCCTCTCCTCGAGCGGCTACCCCCCGAGAAGGCCTAGCGACCCGGTGCCTTGATCTCCCGCGCGCCTGCGGGCGGTGCGAAGACAAAGCCGGCATCGGGCAGGTTGCTGTTCCACTTGGCCCCCGAGAAGACCAGCCGGTTGCGGTTGCCGAGCGGGTCGTAGAGCACCGCCTCCTGCACCTTCCAGTCGGCCGTCGTGATGACAAAGCGGAGTTTGTCGACGCCCGAGACAGCACTCTTGGGCGTGAGCTCCAGCGCCACCGAGCCCTCCTTCACCGCCTTGACCTCGGCGGTGAAGTCATCGGAGAGCTTCCCCTGGCCCATGAGGAAGCGGAGCGCCAGCGGTGCGCTGCTCTGCGACACGGGCTGCGCGGCATACTGCTTGAAGGCCGGCTCCCAGATCCAGAGCGTCGTGCCGTCGCTGATGAGCGCCTTGGCCTCCGGCGTGCGATAGTCCCACCGCATCTTGCCCGGCTTCTTGAAGTAGAGGGTCCCCTGCGAACGGGTCGTCTCGCCGGCCGCCGTGTTCGTCAGCTCCTGCGTGAAGCTGGCGGTGTAGTCTCGGACGCCCTCGTAGGAGCGCTGCAGCGCGTCGACCACCTCGGCGGGCGTGGCCAACCGGGGCGGCACGGCTGCGGCTGCTGCCGGCTGCTGCCCTACCTGCGCCAGGCAGCCGACGTTAACCGGTGCGGGGTTGGGCGCGGTCAGGAAGGAGGCTGCGAGCAGAGCGTGACAGAGCGACCACATGGTGCACCTTGGTTCGAACGGGAGCGGCGTGGGGACAAGACGCTGCGCCCCCGCCTCTATTCCAAATCTGCAGAGGGCGCATCAATCGGCCGCGTGACCGCTCCCTTCGCCCTGTGCTTCCAAGCCCAGGTAGTAGCCGCGGCTCTCTGCTGTGCGCGACGAGACCATGGCCCGGTTGAGGGCCTGCAGCGACATGCCGAGCCGGCGGTGGGCGTTGCGAAGCTGTCCTGCGAGGCTGGTCGCGATGCTGCTCGCAAAGCGGACCGCGAAGACCGAGCCGCTCTGCATGAGCCGGTCGAACTCTGCCCGCTCGAAACGGGCCACCTCGCAGGCGTCGTGGGCAACGCAGCTGGCGGAGCGGGGAGCGCCATCGATGAGCGCCACCTCGCCAAAGAACTGGTGCTGCCGGAGGTTTGCGATGACACGGGTTGTGCCGTTTGGCAGCCGCTTCACCACATCGACCGAGCCCGACAGGAGCAGGTAGCAGCAGCGGCCCTGCTCCCCTTCGGCACAGATGACGGAGCCTGGCTCGATCGCCGGCTCCCGGACCAGGACCGTGCAGAGGGTCGAGAGTTCCCGCTCGTCAAGGTCACGGAGCAGTTCCACCCGCCGAAGTGTCTGGGGCGTGAGCTCGTTCATGGGCGCCCCTTGGTGTCGGGCTTGCCGGCGAGCACCTGTTTGAAGCGTCCGAACATGCCCGGCTTCTCCGGATCGGCCTCGAGCTCCTTCGTCACGGGCCGGGTTCGGTCGCTGCCTCGCGCCTCTTGGCTCTGGCTCGGCATGCGGGTCGTCGAGGGGGCGCGGCTGCCTTCGGCGATGAGCTGGTCGGCCATCGCCTGCAGGTGTCCGCCACCGCCCCCGCCCAGCGTTGTGCCGGCCGATGCGAGGTTGAGCTGGCGCTCCATGGTGGCCGACTCGGTGCGGTCATTGCAGGAGCGCAGCCGTGCCGCGAGGGTCGGTGCGATGGCTCGCAGCAGCTTTGCTGTGCAGTTTGGAGCCTCATGCTTGAGGGCAAGAAAGGCCTCGTGGCTCAGGCCGTAGAGTCGCGTCGGCTCGACCGCCTTGGCGGTCACGCTGTGGGGTCCGGGCGAGAGCAGGCTCATGTCACAGAGCGTGGCAGGGCACTGCACCCGTACCGGCTTGGTGGTCGTCACGCCGTCGGCGGTCAACTCGATGGCGCCGGAGCGCACAAACCAGAGTTCGCTCGACGCCGCGCCGGCCTCAAAAAGGAGGTCGCCCGCCTGGAGCAGGCGCAGGGTGCAGCGCGTGAGGAGCTGCTCGGCTTCGTCGACGGTCAGACCGGCGGTGAGCCAGCAGTCGGCCAGGATGTGTTCATGTTGGGACATCGTGTCGCCTCGTGGGGCGCAGAGGAATCGGCTGGAGTTAGAGCAGGGTCAGGCGGACTGTCTCGGCATTGAGGCCGTCCTGCCCGTTGTTGCCGCAGGGAGAGGTGCCGCCCGAGCCTGGGCCACCGACGGCGAAGGAGGTATCGATGAGCTGCACCGAAGCGCCGTCGACGCCAAGGATGCCCACCGAGGGGCCGCCCGCGCCGCCACCGCCGCAGCCACCCGCGCCGCCCGCGCCGCCATTGCCACCACGGCCGCCGGAGCCGCAGGTAGAGGAGCCA
>CANMDT010000019.1 GCA_947496715.1 Myxococcales bacterium | reverse complement strand
GCTGTGACTGCGCGGTGCCGCTCATGCCTGCTTGCCGTCGAGGGTGATGCGGGGGTCGATGACCGAATAGACGAGGTCTACCGCAAGGTTGAGCATGACCAGGAGCACCGAGTAGACGAGGATGGCGCCCAGGACGAGGAAGTAGTCGCGGTTGAAGGCCGCATCGACGAAGAAGGTGCCGATGCCCGGTACATTGAAGACCCGCTCCACCACGACCGAGCCGGTAAGGACTGCGGCGAAGGCGGGGCCGAGGAAGCTGACGACCGGGAGCAGTCCGGCGCGCAGGATGTGGACGAGCACAACGCGCGTTTCGCTTGCTCCCTTGGCACGGGCAGTTCGGACATGGTCGAGTCGTGAGACCTCAAGCATGCCCGAGCGCGCAAGGCGTGAGACGTAGGCCATGTAGAAGCAGCCGAGGCTGATGCTCGGCAGGATGGAGTCGCTCCAGCCGGCCCAGCCTCCGGTACGGGTCCAGCCGAGACCGAGGGCGAAGACGAGAATCAGGAGCGGCCCGAGCACGAAGTTGGGCACCGAGATGGCGAGGGTGGAGATGGCCATCGTCGCGTGGTCCCAGAAGGTCCTCGGGCGCATGGCGGCGAGGATGCCGAGGGGGATGCCGACGAGCAGCGCGAAGGCCATGGCCTGCAGGCCGGTGATGAGCGAATAGGGGAGCGCGGCGAGGAGGATGTCGGCGACCGGCGCCTCCTGCTTGATGGAGGGGCCGAGGTCGCCGTGGGCGAGGCGGGCGATGTAGTCGAAGTACTGCTCTGGGAGGGGCTTGTTGAGGCCATACTGCTCCTCGAGCATGGCCTCGATCTCGGGGGGCAGGTCGCGGTCTTTGGAGAGCGGGCTTCCGGGCGCCAGCTTCATGACGAGGAAGGAGAGCGAGAGGACCACGAAGAGGACTGCGAGGTTCTGCAGGAGGCGTGCGCCAAGGGAGCGAAGCATGTTAGCGCCCTGCCCCGGCCTGCGGCCGCTTGCGGATGTGGCGAGCGAGGTGGACATCCCGCAGGTTGGCCTGCCAGCCGTCGATCTCGCCTCGAAGGAGATGGAACTCCGCGTAGTTGTAGATGGGCATGACGGGCATGTCGTGAAGCAGGATGCCCTCCGCGGCGCGGAGGACGGTCAGGCGCGCAGCGGGGTCGGGTGTCTGCGCCGCCTTGTCGATGAGGCCATCGAAGCCTGCGTTGGACCAGCCCGTGTGGTTGTTCTCGTCGCCCGTCCGCCAGAGGTCGAGGAAGGTGTTGGGGTCGACATAGTCGCCGATCCAACCGCCGCGGGCGATGTCGAAGTCAAGCCGCTCCATGGCATCGAGATAGACCTTCCACTCCTGGTTCACGAGCTGGACCTCGATGCCGAGTTCGGACTTCCAGATGTCTTGGAGCCCCTCGGCCACGATCTTGTGGTTCTCACTCGTGTTGTAGAGATAGGCGACGGTGGGGAAGCCCTTTCCGCCAGGGAAACCGGCCGCCGCGAGGAGGCGCCGCGCCTCGGCGGGGTCGTATCGAACCGCGTCGCTGGCGGGGTAGCCGGGGAGGCTCGGGACCATGCCGGTCGCCGGCTTGTAGAGGTCGGAGAGGGTGCAGCGGCAGAGGAGCTCGCGGTCGACGGCGAGCGAGAGTGCGTGGCGGACGCGTGGGTCGTTGAAGGGGGGCTTCGTGACATTGAAGCGGAGGAAGTAGGTGCCGAGCATCTCGGTGCGCCGGAATGTATCGCGGGTACGGAGCGAGAGGATCTGGTTGCTGGGGAGCTGATTGACCCAGTCGAGGCGGCCATCGTCGAAGGCGTTCACCCGTGCGGCCTCGTCTTCGATGATGAGCAGGGAGAGCTGCTTCATCGCGACGTCGGCGCGGCCCCAGTAGTGGGGGTTCAAGGTGGCATCGATGCGTAGCCGTCGGAGGTAGGCCTCCATCTTGTAGGCTCCGTTGCTGACGATGTGCTCTGGCTTGAAGGCCTCCTGTTCGCCCCACTTCTCGACCGAGCCGCGGTGGACCGGGAACATGGGATAGAAGGAGACCAGTTCGGGGAAGTAGGCCACGGGCTGGGCGAGCTCAACGACGAAGGTGGAGGGGCCTTCGACACGCAGTCCGAGCAGGCCCTCGTTTGTCGGCGTGGCCTCATACTCGGCAGCACCGCGCACCAGTCGGAAGAGGTTGATGTAGTCGGCCGCCACCTTGTGTTTGAGAACGCGGCGCCACGAATAGTCGAAGTCGGCGGCGGCGACGGGATCGCCGTTGGACCAGCGGGCGTCAGGGCGGAGGTGGAAGGTGTAGGTGCGGCCATCGGCGGAGAGGTCGAACCGTTCGGCGACGCCGGGCTCGGGCGGTCCGTCGTCGGCTGCGGGCGAGAGGAGGCCCTCAAAGAGCTGGTAGGCTACGTCGCCCTCCACCGAACCCGACATGGAGCCCGGGTCGAAGGTCTCGGGGTCGGAGCCGAGCGCGAAGGCAAAGGTATCGGCGGGGCGTGAAGGCTGCTCCACACTGCAGGCGGCGGTGAGCAGCGAGGCGGTCCAGCAGAGCAGCAGCGCGAGGCTGCTGAGGGAGCGGTGGAGTTGAAGGGAGAGGGTCATCGGCATCCCGAGAGAGAGCGCACCGTCTGCGAGATTCGGGCTCATCCGTCAATGCGGCGCTTGCGGTTTGATGTGACATTGGGCAAGGGAGCGGCATGTTGGGTCGCCTGATTTTCGCTCTCTCTCTGATGCTCGCTCTCTACGGCTGCACGCCGGAGGTGGGCGACGCCTGCACGGCCTCAGCGGAGTGCGGCGTGGGCCAGGTTTGCGACACGACGGCAGAAGCGGGCTATTGCACGCTGTATGACTGCACCTCGTCGGCTGAGTGCCCGAGCGACTCGGTCTGTGCCGACTTCGGCGGATTGAGCGCCTGCATGAGACCCTGCAGCTCGAACGACGACTGCCGGAGCGACGAGGGCTACGTCTGCCGCGCGGACCTTGCTGGCCCGAAGTTCTGCTTCGAACCGGCGACCGCGCCCTAACCCATCACGCCGCTACTGCCGGACGCGACCTGCTGTGACGGCTTCAAGTGCTGCGCGGACCGCATGGAGGATCTCTTCCGGCCGCCGGGTTGCGACCAGGCGGCCGTAGACGTCGCCGCGGATGGAGAGCTGAACCCCATCGAGGACAGCAACATTGGCCCACATGCCGACCTCGACCGCAGCCTCGTGCTGAGGCGCGACCGGCGGTGGGGTGAAGTGATCGTGTGCCAGCGCTTCGAACTCGGGGGAGCGAAAGAGGAGCGCATCGTTTGCGGGCTCATGGACCATGGGGGTCGGGACCGCGGCGTGCATGGGGCGCGACTCCGCTTGGCTGCTCTCATAGGAAGGCGTATTTCGATGTTCGTCCGGCGCCTCGGGGATGATGTTGGAGGGGCGGGCGCTCATGCGGGCTACGAGTGCTCGAGCCACCGCCTCGAGCCGCGCGGCATCACGGCTAGCCACCTCGGCTTTGATGCCGGCGTTGTTGGCTCCGTTGATCTTGAGCAGGGCGCCGATGAGGAGCGAGGTAGCCTGCCGATAGGCATGGAGCTCTCCCTCGATGGGCTCGGGGAGCACGCCGATTCCCTCGCGTACGAGGAGGTCGACGGTCGCGCGGAGCACCAGCCGGCCATGGTAGGCGGTAACAGGGTGGGCGATGAGTGCCTCGAGAACTGCGTTCCGAAGGTTCGCGGGGCTCAGCCAGGCGACATCTCGATATTGCTCCAGCGATTCCACGCAGACCTCTACCCGATAGAGCAAGACGCTCGCTGCGTGGGTATCACATGGAGCGGCTAGGCCGCAACGGTGGTCCGGCTATCCCGGACCCAAGGCGACGCGCTCGACCTGCGAGAGGATGCCCCAGAGGGTGGCGAGCTCCTGCTCGTCGGGGTCGGCCTTCCGGATGAGGTGGCGCAGGGTCCGGACCACATTTTCATGCTGGTCGCCCTTGAAGAAGCCGATCTGGTCGAGCATCCGCTCCACCTCGCCCATGTAGCGCTCGCGGCTACCGGAGGTGGAGGTTCGGGGCTTGGCGAGGGAGGCGGCCCGAAGGGCGGCGCGGAGCACGGCGCCTTCGCCATGTGGCCACCGGAGCATGGCGCGGTGGAGCACCAGGAGGACCGCCTGTGCGAGGTTGTAGGAGTAGTGCTCCTCGACCGCCTCGAGGGTGACGATGGCGTCGCAGCGGTCGACGACATGGTTGGGCAGGCCAGCATCTTCGCGGCCGAAGACGAAACCGACGCGGTGCTCGGGGGCCTGTTCGAGCATGGTGAAGGCTGCGTCGAGCGTCATGACGGGGGTTCGGGTGGCGTGGCTTCGGCCCGAGACCGCGATGACGCGATGTAGCCCCTCGGCCGCCGGCTCCCAGTCGTGATATACGGCGACGGAGGCGCGGAAGAAGGACTCACCGTGCGGCGCGGAGATGAGGACGGCACGGGCCTCGGCAGTGCGTGGCCGAAGCAGGCGCAGGTCGTCGCAGCCGCAGTTGTTGCAGGCTCGGACGACCGATCCGATGTTGATGGGGTCCTGCGGCTCGTAGAGCAGGACGGCGACTTGTGGAGAGGCTGTCACCGGGCGGCGCTACTTCTTGCCAGAGTAATCGCGACCACGGAGGACGACACCCAACTCATGATCGTCCTGCACCGTAGCCTCGGCGTACAGGGCGCGGAGCGCGGCGTCGTCGGCGACCGCCTGTGTGGGGGCGGTGACGCGGGCAATGCGGGGCGAGGCAGGGAGCGGCTGCGCGGTGAAGACCTGCGCAGCAACCTGCTGGGGCGCCATCTCGGAGCGCGGGGCGCGGTGCAGCGGCGGGGGCTGGATGACGGGCGCAGCCTGGGCCACGGCTGCATACTGGCCCGAGGCGGGCGCCATCTCGCTCTGGTTGAGGATGCGCTGCGGACCCGTGTCGGGAACGCCGGTCGCGGGGGCCGCAGGCTGGGTGACCGTTGCGAGGCGGGTAGGCGTGCCCGTGACAATGTCGGGGCGGTCGAAGCCGGTGGCGATGACCGTCACCTTGATCTCGTCCTCCATGGACTCGTCGATGACAGCGCCGAAGATGATGTTGGCGTCGGGGTCGGCTGCGTTGTTGATGATCTCCGCTGCCGCGTTGACCTCGTGGATACCGAGGTTGAGGCCGCCAGTGACATTGATGAGGACGCCCGTGGCGCCGTCGATCGAGGCACCCTCGAGGAGCGGGCTCGAGATAGCGATGGAGGCGGCCTCGGTGGCGCGGCCGGGGCCGGAGGCACGGCCGGTGCCCATGAGCGCAAGTCCCATGTTGCTCATGACGGAGCGGACGTCGGCGAAGTCGACGTTGATGTAGCCGCCGACCGCGATGAGGTCGGAGATGCCCTGAACCGCATTGAGAAGCACCGCGTCGACCTGCTGGAAGGCCTCAAGCAGCGTTGCGTTGGGGCCGACCGTGGAGAGGAGTCGGTAGTTGGGGACGACGATGAGGGTGTCGACCTCCTTGCGGAGGGCGGTGAGGCCTTCGGCGGCAGCGCGTGCGCGGCGATTGCCTTCGAACTGGAAGGGCTTGGTGACGACGCCGACCGTGAGCGCGCCGAGTTCGCGGGCGATGCGGGCGACAACGGGGGCTGCGCCCGTGCCGGTGCCTCCGCCCATGCCAGCGGTCACGAAGACCATGTCGGAGCCTTCGAGGGCGGCGCGGATCTGGGCCTCATCGGCGAGCGCGGCCTCGCGGCCGACGTTGGGATTGGCACCTGCGCCGAGGCCCTTTGTGAGGTCAGCACCGAGCTGAATCTTCACGGGGGCGAGGTTGCGCTCGAGCGCCTGCATGTCGGTGTTGGCCGCGATGAACTCGATGCCCTCGAGACCGGCAGCGATCATGGTGTTGAGCGCGTTTCCGCCGCCTCCACCCACGCCGAAGACCTTGAGACGGGCACCACGATTGGACGGCTTCTCATCGAACATGAACATTGAAAACCTCTCGAACGGACAGACAGGAGCGGCAGTTTGGGGGCGATGGTCTCCGCGGCGGGAAGCAGCCTGCGGTAGAAGTCAAGGGGGGGCAAATCTGGTTCAAATCAACGGGCCGGAGCCAAGCAAACAGTCGCCGAGCACGACACGAACCCCACGGGGGTGCCTGTCGAAGAGGCCCGTCCACTTGGTTGCTTTTGCAACACTTTCACCCGAGCCGCGGCGGCGTGTACCACCGCGAAGATCGAGCGACAACGAAGAAAAACGGGGCCTTTGGTGCTCTTCTTCCCGCACACTTGATGCGGGCAAAAGATCCAACTCTTTGATTCAGCGATCCTTTTGGATCGCCTCCTGCGGGAACAACGGGAGACCTCTTGATGGATGCCCGGACAGCGTGTCTCGGGGCGGGGTTGGGAGTATTCTTTTGGAAGGCGCAGGGGCCGCGCCTGACGGTGTCAGAAGAGCCAGTTGAGGAGCTGCCGCACCCGGGCGCCGAGCGTGCGGGCATTCTCTGCGTCGGGGTCATAGAGGTGACTTGCGTCACTCTCGCAGAGCATCTGGAGTGCGCCGGTCGCCGCCGCGAACTCAGGGTTGCGAACGAGGTCGGAGATGCCGGTCACGCTGTGCGGATGGCCGATCCGGACGAGTCCACCGAGGACCTGGTGAGCGACCTCGTCGATGTGGGGCAGGGCCGCGGCTCCGCCCGTCAGGACTGTGCCGGCCTTGACCATGTCGCTGTAGCCGGAGAGCTCGAGCTCGCGGCGGACGACGCGGAGGATCTCGAAGAGATGGGGTTCAAGGATGCTCGCAACGAACGATGTCGTGACAGATATCTGGCCGCGCCCGCGGGAGGGCACCTGCACGCCGTTCTCGTTGCTGCCGGCGGCAACCGAGGCGACGCCGTACTCCGTCTTCACCCGCTCCGCGACACCGGTCGTGAAGGGGCCTGCGACCGCGAGTGAGTCGGTCATCGCGCGGCCACCTTCGGGGATGGTCGCGTTGCGGACCAGGACACCGCCGGCCCAGATGGCAATCTTGGTGGTGTCGGCACCGAACGAGACGAGGACGACGCCGAGGTCGCGCTCTGCGGGGTCGAGCACGCTGAAGCCGGAGGCGTGCACCTCCTGGACGATGCGCAGGATCTCCACATTGCACTTCGAGACCGCGCGCCGGACGCAGTCGAGGTCGATCGCCGGCGCGGTAATGTTGTAACCGCGCAGACGTAGTGACGATGCGGTCATGTCGACCGGGTTGTCGATGCCGCCCTGGTCATCGACCACGAACTCATGGACCTCGGTGTGCATCACCGCCTCGGCCGAGCCGGCCGGCATCTGGCGGGCCAGACGCATGATCTGCGCCACATCGGACTGGGTTACCTTCTTGCCCTTGATGGGCAGCTCTACCTCGACACTGCTCCCGCGCTTGGCGCGGGGCGAGATGGTGACGACCACGCGGCTGACGGCCTGGCCGGCCGAGAACTGGGCCTCGTCGAGTGCCTGCCGGACCGCCTTGCCGAGGGCTTCGATGTCGACGACCTTGCCGTCGTGGAGTCCACGGGTCAGCGCCTTCCCCGCCCCCTTGACCTCGACAGCCTCGCCCGTGACGCGGGCGACGACAGCCTTGATGGACTGATGCCCGATGTCGATGGAACCTACTACCCGAATGTCGCTCATCTGCTCGCTCCGCTTGTTCTGTTTCAGTTCTTTTCGGTGACAGGCGTCTCGATCGACGCGACCTGCCGGGCTCGGAAGACAACCTGCTGGAGGCTGTCGCCGTCGAGCATGAGGTAGTCGGGGGTCTCATGCCGCGCGTCGAGCTGGGCGAAGGCCTCGGTCAGTCTGGCGAGCCGCTCGGGCAGGCGGTCGTCGCGGAGGCGGACCTCCGTTCCCGTCGAGAGCAGCAGGCGGAAGGAGTTGCCCGTCGCGGCCTGCACCTCGGCTACCTTGAAGCGCTTGCCGAGTTCGCTGCCTTCAAAGGCGAGCAGCACCTTGCGCGCGCGAAGCCAGGCGGCGCGGTCGATGCGGGTGCCTCCCTCGCTCTGTTTGTCGAAGCCGACGAAGAGCGGGCCTGCCAGACCATCTGCGGGGGTCCAGCGGCGGATGGGATCTCCGCCGCTATCCATCAGGTAGAGTTCTCCCGCCGAGACGACGCCAGCGAGTTCAGCCTCTTGGACGGCGATGGCGACGCGCCCATGGAGCGAAACATCGACAGCGGCGCTCTTGACCCAGGGAAGGGTCTCGATGCTCGCCCGCATCTCCTCCGCCCGAAGCGTCAGCACACTGCGCGGATGTTCGAGGCCGGCAGCCCGCTCGACGGCGAGCCGGTCGACCTGCTTGAGGCCTGTGACCTCCACCTCGCGAACGAGGAAGAAGCGCGACTCGAAGGCCTCGTCGGCCACCACGAAGACGGCTGCAGGGATGAGCAGGGCGCCGATGAGTCCACCAACCATCTTGGCGATTTCGACCGCCCGGAGACGGGTTGGGCCGGGGGTCTGTCGGCTCTTATCGACCACGAGCCTGCGCTGGCCGGCGACACCCGGCTTGCGGGCACGGACCACCGGCTTGGGCGGAGTGGGGACAGCGCCGGAATCACCTGCGCCGTCGGCGCCCGAGGTGTCGTCGGAGAGGACGCGAAGACGCTCACGGGTGGTCATGGCTGGCCTCCTTGGCCGAGGGCTGCTGCGTCGGTGGTGGCCGACTCAAGCATGGCAACTGCAAATGCGGGGAAGGGGATGCCGATGCCTGCGGCAACCTTCGGGACGAGGCTGGTGGCGGTCATGCCCGGCACCGTGTTGACCTCGAGGACGAAGGGGGCGCCGTCGCTGCGGAGCATGACATCGACGCGGGCGACGCCACGGCAGCCAACGGCTGCGTAGGAGCGCTCTGCGACATCGCGGACACTGGCGGCGATGGCCTCGTCGAGCGGCGCGGGGAAGAGGTAACGGGTATCGCCGCGCTGATACTTGGCATCGAAGTTGTAGAACTCCTCCGCGGGCATCACCTCGATGATGCCCATCGCCCTGCCCTGCTGGATGGCGACGGTGAGCTCGCGACCGACGATCTGCTCCTCGACCAGCACGGCGCCACGGGCTGCACGGCAGGCCGCGATGGCAGCAGGCCACTCGGCGGCGGTCTTCACCAAGGAGATGCCGACAGAGCTCCCGTCCAGAGAGGGCTTGACCACGCAGGGGAGGCCGAGCGCGGGGAGCGCGTCGCCCTTTGCCTCGGTCCAGACCTCCCACGCAGGGGTCGGGATGTTGTGGGCGACCAGCACCTGCTTGGTGCGGAGCTTGTCCATCGCGAGCGCGGAGGCCAGCACGCCCGAGCCCGTGTAGGGGACGCCCATCCATTCGAGCAGCCCCTGCAGCGCGCCATCCTCGCCAAGGTGGCCGTGCATGGCGACGAGCACCACATCGGGGCGGGCGTCGATGAGGGCGCCGATGGTGGCGCGGGTCACATCGATGAGCTGCGGAGACAGGCCTGCCTCGGTGAGCGCTGCAGCCAACGCCTGACCCGTTCGCAGGCTGATCTCCCGCTCCGAACTCTCACCGCCATAGGCGACAAAGACGCGCTTTGTGTTCCAACGACTCATGATGCCTGCTCCCTGTTCGGGCGGATGGACCGCCGCTCTGTTCTCTCACTCTTCGCCTGACGCAGCCTCGCGTCGCACTCTCGGACCCCGCGGGATCGCGCGCAACTTTCCGCCCTCATTGCTGCTCCTGCGCTGGCAGTCCGATGGCGTGGAGGATGGCGCGGGCCACCTCACGGGCGGCCTCCGGGCGACCGAGCGTGCGGGCGCTCGCACCCATCACGGCGAGTGCAGCACGGTCTTCGACCAGCGCACGCAGCTGCGCAGCGAAGGCCGCAGGATCGGCGAGTAGTTCGGCATCGGTGACCATCAGGCCGCCGCCCGCTTCGACCACGGCGCGGGCGTTGTGAGTCTGGTGATCGTCCGCCGCGGCGGGAAAGGGCAGATAGACGGCCGGCAATCCGATGGCGGTGAGCTCCGAGATGGTGGTCGCTCCGGCGCGACAGACCACGAGGTCGGTCTGCGCGTAGGTCGCAGCCATACCGTCGACATACTCAACCACAGTGGCCTCTGCGCCCGCCGCTTCGTAGGCGCAACGCACCTTGTCTGCCCCGCCGCTGCCCGACACATGGGTGATGGCGAGCGAGACGCCGGCCTGCTTGAGCAGCCCGAAAACCTGCGGCAGCCCTTCGTTGAGGGAGCGGGCGCCCTGGCTGCCGCCTACCACAAGCAGCCGGAGCGGGCCGTCCGGTGCGGTCGTCAGCCCACGGGCCGCGACCTCGAGCACGGCACCGCGGAGCGGGTTGCCGGCGACCTCCACGCGACCTGCGGGGAAGTAGGCGGAGGCCTGGGCAAATGTGGCGAAGACGCGGCGGCAGAAGCGGGCCAAGAAGCGGTTGGTGCGGCCGGGGATGGCGTTCTGCTCGAGCAGGAAAACGGGGCAGCCGAGGAGCGCGCCGATGAGGCAGGGAGGGCCGGCGACGTAGCCGCCAAGTCCGACCACAGCAGCCGGCCGATACCGGGCGAAGAGCTGGACCACACGTACCGCCGCGAGCGGCAGTTTGGCCATGCTCGAGAGCCGCTTCATGCCGCTGGTGCCCTTGAGGAAGCCGAGCGTGAGCGGCTCGAAGGGGTGGCCGGCGGCCGGGACCACGCGGGCCTCCATGCGGTCGCTCGACCCCACCCAGACAATCCGCACCTCGGGCCGCAGCGCGACCAACGCCTCGGCGAGCGCGAGCCCGGGATAGACGTGTCCTCCCGTGCCGCCGCCGGCGAGCATGATGGTGGCAGACTTCGCCATCTAGGTGCGCCTCCGTGTGGACTGCTGCGCGCGGAGCTGACGGAAGCGGAGCTCGGTATGGCGGAGCGTGTTCTCCAGATACTGCTGCTCTTTGGCGGTCGATTGGGCCTTGGTGAGGTCGGGGTTCCGCTGCGAGATGTTGAGCAGGATGCCGACGCAGGCGAGCACAATCATGAGGCTCGTGCGGCCGTAGGAGACCAGCGGAAGCGTGAGCCCCTTGGTCGGCGCGATGCCTGTCACCACGCAGAGGTTGAAGCCTGCTTGGATGGTGATGAGCAGCGTGATGCCGAAAGCGAGGAAGGCGCCAAAGGAGTCGCGCGCCTCGAAGGCGATAACGACCCCCCGCCAGAGGATGATGATGTAGAGGATGCAGAGCAGCGCCATGCCAACCAGCCCCAATTCTTCGCCCACGGAAGAGGCCACAAAGTCGTTGTAGAGTTCGGGCAGGTAGCCGAGTTTGCCGCGACCCTCGCCGAAGCCGGCACCCGACAGCCCGCCACTGGCAAGCGCCACGAAGCTGTTCACGAGCTGATAGCCCGAGTCGCTCGCGTCGGCCCAGGGATCGAGCCAGGTGCGTACCCGCTCCATGCGGTAGGGCTTCTGGATGATGGCCGCCACGGCGAGCGCAACGCCGATGAGCAACACACCCACCATGGGCGCCCAGCGGGCGCCGCCCACGTAGAGCATGATCCCGGTGAGTGTGCAGATGATGAGCGTGGTGCCGAAGTCGGGCTGCCCCATGAGCAGCAGGACAAAGGGGAGCAAGACCAAGGCTGTCGAACCGAAGGCATCCAACAGGTTGCGCATCGAGTCGGCCTTCTTCGTGATCGAGTTGGCGATGAAGATGACGACCGCCACCTTGACCATTTCCGAAGGCTGGAAGTTGATGGGGCCGATCTGGACCCAGCGGCTGGCGCCCTTGGCAGCGTGGCTGATCCCGTCGATGTAGGTGAGCCCAACGAGCGCCATGGTGCCGACGCAGATGTGGGCCACATACTTGCTGTAGACAGAGAAATCGGTGCGCATTGCGAGCATCATCAGGACGACGCCGGCGATAGCTCCCCAGGCCTGCTTCTCGAAGAAGAGGAAGCTGTCGCGGGCCTTCCCCGGATCGAAGTAGGCATTGAGCGACGAGGTTCCGTAGATGGTGAGCAGACCGATGCTCACCAGCGCGCAGACCGCGGCCAGCAGCACCACGTCGATGGCGCCGCGCTGGATGCGCGAGGGCAACGGTACGGGCCCCGAGATGGGTGCCGCAGGACCTGTCTCTTCGCGTGGCTGCTCTTCGTCTTGTTCGTGGTTCATCGTGTGCCTCAGCGAAGCTTCAGGCTGGCGAGCGCAGCCAGCGCAAAGAGGAGTGCGATGATCCAGAAGCGGACCACCACCTGCGTCTCCGCCCAGCCCGCCTTCTCGAAGTGGTGGTGGATGGGCGCCATGAGGAAGACCCGCTTCTTCGTCATCTTGAAGTAGTAGCGCTGGATGATGACCGAGAGGGCCTCCATGACGAAGAGGCCGAGGATGAGGCCGCTGAGCACCTCGTTCTTGGTCATCACCGCCACGGCGCCGAGCCCGCCACCGATGCCCAGCGCGCCCACATCGCCCATGAAGACCTGGGCCGGCTTCACATTGTACCAGAGGAAGCCGATGGTGGCCCCCGCGAGCGAAGCACAGAAGACTGCAAGCTCGGCACCGCCGATCAACCGGGGGATGCGGAGGTAGGATGCGATGTCGAAGTTGGCCATGACCGTCTGCTCGCCCACCGACACGGGCATGGAGAGGACCGTCGCCGAAGCGTAGGCGAGCAGGCCGAGCGTCGCAGCGCTGAGTACGATGGGACCGGCCGCCAGACCGTCGAGGCCGTCGGTGAAGTTCACCGCATTGCTGGCGCCAGCGATGACGAACATCGCGAAGGGCAGGTAGACCAGCGCAGGCAGCGCGATGGTCAGGTTCTTGGTACTGATGAAGGGCAGGTAGAGCGAGGTGTCGAAGCCTCCGATGCCGTAAACGAGCAGCGCAACACCGACGCCAGCGACCCCGAACTGACCGACCAGTTTACCGCGCTCCGAGAGCCCCGCCGAACCGCGGGCGCCGAGCTTGGCCTTGTCGTCCACAAAGCCGACCGCGCCGTATCCCAGCGTGATGAGCAGCGCGATCCAGACATGCTTGTTGGTCAGGTCGCACCAGAGGAGGCTGGAGATGGTCAGAGCGATGAGGATGAGGAGCCCGCCCATGGTCGGCGTGTTCCGCTTCTTCTGGTGCTCCTCCATGAGGTCTTCGCGGATGACCTGGCCGACCGAGAGGGCGCGCAGCTTGCCGATGAACCAGGGGAAGAGCACAAGCGTGATGGTCATCGCGGTGAGGGCCGCGATGAGGATCCGAAAGCTCGGGTAACGGAAGACATTGAGGGCGGAGAAGTCACTCCGCAGCCACTGGGCCAGATGAAACAGCATCCTACGGTACTCCCCACGCCGCTTCGAGGCGGCTGACGATCTCTTCCATCTTCATGCTTCGCGAACCCTTCACCCAGACAACGCTGCCAGCTGGGACCTCTGCGGCGAGCCAGGCGGCCGCCTCTTCGTTGGTGGCGAGATGCACCACGCGCGCCGCGCCTGCCGCACCTTCGGCGATCCAGGCGGCGCGACGGCCCACCGCGACAACACAGTCTGCGGCCTCCGCGGCGAGCAGGCCCACAGCGCGGTGCTGCGCCTCTTCGTCGGTGCCCAGCTCCATCATGTCGCCGAGCACGGCAACGCGGTTCGCCGTCTCAGCGGCCAGCAGCGTGAGAGAGGCTGCTACGCTCGAGGGATTTGCGTTGTAGGCATCGTCCACAATCTGGCGGCCACCGGCAACCACGCGGCGCAGCCGGCCGCCGGGCAGCACCAGCGAGGCGATTGCAGTCGCGAGCGCCTGCACATGGTCGGCAGGGTGCTGCCCCGTTAGCAGCCAGGCGGCGTGAAGCGCACCGGCAAGGTTGGCGGCATTGTGCAGGCCCGGCAGCGGCAGCGGCAGGGTGAAGCTGCGACCGTCGAGCGTGACGGTGACAGGGCCATCGAGCTGCTCGCGGGTGAAGCGGCTCTGTGAGCCCTCGCCGGATCCGAACCCGTGAAGCGCAGCGCCCACCGCGGCTGCACGCTCGCTCCACCATGGCAGCGCGAGCTCCGCCTCGGGCAGACAGAGGTGGCTGCAGCGGCCACCCTCCAGCAGGCCAGACTTGACCAGCCGCACGCCCTCGAGGCCACCGAGGCCTTCGGTGTGGGCGTAACCGATGTTGGTCACCATGCCGACGTCGGGGGCCACCCAGCCTGCGAGCGCGGCGATGTCGCCTGGCTGGCTCGCACCCATCTCGATGACGGCGAACCGATCGGCTGCGGCGAGGCGGGCAACCGTGAGCGGCAGGCCGAGGTGGTTGTTGAGGTTGCCGCGCGTCGCGAGCGGAGGCCTTGCCGAGAGGACACCCACGATGAGCGCGAGCAGCTCCTTGCTCGTCGTCTTGCCGTTGCTGCCCGTCACTGCGAGCAGCCTGAGTCCACCCTGTCGCGCCCGCGCCTCTGCGACCACGGCTGCGGCGAGATGGCCCATGGCCGCCGAGGTATCCTCCACCTGCACGACATCGAAGGCGCCCTGCGGAAGGTCAACAACGCGCTCGGTGATGAGCAGGCCAGCCTGCTGGGCGACAACCTGCCCCAGGAAATCGTGGGCATCGAAGCGATCTCCGCGGAGCGCAACGAAGATGCCGTCTCGCTCCACCTTGCGGGAGTCTGTCGTCAGGGCGGCGTAGGGGCCGCCGTGACCGCGTCGAAGCAGCCTTCCGCGCAGCGCTGCCACCCAACGCTCCGGCGACCAGCCCGACACCAGCGGGACCTCGTCGAAAGAGAGAGCCTGACGGCGCGCAGCGAGCGCGCGGCGCGCCTCCTCGCCGTCGTCGAAGTGATACTTCTGACCCGCGATCTCCTGGTAGGCCTCATGCCCCTTCCCCGCGATCAGCAGGCCGCTGCCACTGCCTGCTGCCAGTGCCAGCCCTGCCGCAATCGCGCGGCCGCGGTCCAGCTCCACCGTCACCCGCGCGTCGGGGAGCGCGAGCCCCTCGCACATCTCAGCGGCGATGGCGGCAGCAGACTCACTCCGCGGGTTGTCGCTCGTAATGACCACCGCCGGAAGGTGGCGCAGTGCGGCCGCGAGCATGGGGGCGCGCTTGATACGGTCACGGTCTCCACCGCAGCCCAGCACGGTGACAGAGGCGGCCGTGGCAGAGGCGGCGAGCAGCGAGGCCGCCCGATCGACTGCATCCGGCGTATGGGCATAGTCGCGATAGATGGCCGGCTCGCCGGCGCGGGGACGGGCCACCAACTCGAACCGGCCCGGCACGCCGGCGAAGTCGTCGAGCGCGTCGACGATAGCCTGCAGCGGCGCACCGCTGGCGGCCTGCGCGAGCGCCACCGCAAGCGCCGCATTGGCGAGGTTGTAGGCGCCAGGCATGGGGAGCCTGCCCGAGGCAACCTGGCCGGCGAGCCGGATGCTGAAGGGCTGCCCAAGGAGGCCCGGTGCGGCATGGGTCCAGTAGCTGCCGTCGGACCCGCCGACGGAGCCAGTGGCAGTGAGGCCGACCAGACCTGCATCCTCGAGTGCCAGCAGCCGGTCGGCATAGCCATCGACCGCGCAGACAAAGCCGCTCGGCACCTTGCCGGCGGCAATCGAACGCACCCGCTCCTCCACAAAGAGCGTTCGCTTGGCGGCGAAGTAGGACTCCATGTCGCCATGGAAATCGAGGTGGTCCGGCGTCAGGTTGGTGAAACCCGTGAGGTCAAAGTGAACGCCGCCTACCCGCCCCAGCGCAAGGCCGTGGCTCGAGACCTCCATCACAATTGCGCGGGCGCCGCGGGCCAGCCAGCCGGCCGCGATGCTGTGGAGCAACAGGCCGTCCGGCGTTGTGTTGGCAGCCTCCAGCTCCTCGCTGCCAAAGCGATACCCGACCGTGCCCAGGTAGCCGCAGGGCAGCCCGACCGCATCGAGCATCCGCTGTACCATGCAGGCCGTGGTGGTCTTGCCGTTGGTTCCCGTGACGCCGATCACCTTGAGGTGGTCGAAGGGGTGTCCGTAGAAGGCCGCGGCCAGTTCGCCCACCCATCGCTCGCCCTCCTCGCTCACAACGAGTGCGGGGATCGACAGGCCAGAGAGTGCATCGCGGCGCGTGCCGACGACCGCAACCGCGCCACGCGCGACCGCCTCTTCGATGCGCGCATGGCCATCGACGCGGGCGCCGACGCGGGCCACAAAAAGGCTCCCAGCCACAACCTCTCGCGAGTCGTGGGTCAGATGCAACACCGCCGGGTTTCCCGGCGTGAGCTGCTCCATGCGGAGCCCGCGCTGCAGCTCAGCGAGGCGCATGCGTGCCTCCATTGGGGGCTGCAGGCGCCGTAGCCTTCGCGGGCGCTGCAGGCTTGGCGGGCGCCGCAGGCTTGGCTGGTGTGGCGGGAACAGCCGCCGCAGGTGCAGCAGGCGCAGGTGTTGCAGGCGCTGCAGGTGCAGGTGCGCCGCCCTTGCCAGCCTTGGCTGGAGGCGCCGCCGGCGCCGACAGCAGCGGGTCGCCGAGATTCAGCGTCACAAAGGCGCCCGCCGCGACAAGCTCGCCGGGCGACGGCTCCTGTCCAACGACCCGTCCCCGCCCCGAAAGGCGCGGCTCAAGTTGAAGCGCCGCAAGTTCTCGTATGGCCTGCGACGCGCTCATCCCAAGCAACTTCGGAACCGTCCGCTCTGTGGGGTCGGAGGTTGCAGCAGATGCGGTAGGATCGCCCTCCGACTCCTCCTTCACCGCTGCAGCTGAGGCCTTCGACGACTCTGCCGCGCGGAGCCTCCCAATGCCCGACTCCTCATCGGTGCGGTGGCCTGCGCCCGACCCGCTACCGTCGTGGTCGGCGGGGAAGATGTTGGCCATGACCAGGGCCTGCGAGGCGACCTCACGGAACAGCGGGGCTGCGACCACGCCGCCGTAGTAGCCTTTGCTCTTGTCGGGGCGCAGGATCATGACCGTGATGGCGAACTCAGGCTGTTCGACCGGCAGATAGCCGGTGAAGCTGGCGAGGTACTCGTTCTCGTACTGGCCGGTCTTGTTGCTGAAGAGCTTGGCGGTTCCCGTCTTGCCCGCAACGCGGAAACCGGGGACCCGGCCATTGGTGCCCGTGCCCGCTTCGCTCGTGACCGTCTCGAGCATCAGCGACACCTTCTGCGCCGTCTCTGCCGTCACGGCCTGCGTGCGGACCTCGGGCGCGATGACACGAGGTGCACCTTGATGCGAGCGGAGCTCCTTGACGAGCATGGGCCGCATGAGCTTTCCGCCATTGGCGATCGCGGCGGTCGCAAGGTTGATCTGCAGCGGCGAGGCCGAGAAGCCGTAGCCGTAGGAGAAGGTCGCGTGCTCCACCTCGCGCCAGGGTGGGGCGCGCAAAATACCGCCCGATTCTCCGCCGAGGCCGAGCCCGGTGTTCAAGCCGAAACCAAAGGCGCGGAGGTAGTCGTAGTGGTCCTTCTGGGCCAGCTTGAGGCCCATCTTCAGCGAGCCGATGTTGGAGCTGTACTGGATGACCTCCCATACGGGGATGACGCCCGCCTCGTGGGTATCTTTCACCGTGTGGCCGCCAATGCGGTAGGAGCCCATGCCGCAGTCGATGAGCGTGTCGGGCGTGACGAGGCCCTTGTCGATGGCAGCCGCAACCGTGACGATTTTGGCTGTTGAGCCGGGCTCAAAGACATTTCCGATGACCGGGTCGAGCCAGGCCTCTGTGGGGTAGGTATTGGCGATGTTGGGATCGAAGGGGGGCCAGGAGGCGAGCGCGCGGAGCTCACCCGTCGGGACATGCGAGACAATCACAATGCCGTTGGCGGCGCCGAACTTCTCGATCGTGGAGGCGAGCGCCTCCTCCACAAACTGCTGGAGCGGCATGTCGATGGAGAGGACCAGGTCGGCGCCCCGCGCGGCATCCATATCGGGCATGTCGCCAAGGAGGTAGGTACGGCGGGCGACGTCGCGCCCGACGGGATACTCGATGAACTTGCCGCTGAGGTCTCGGTTGTAGCGGCGTTCCACGCCCGACTGCCCCTCGACGCCGTCGCCCTGGATGGTGCCGATGGTCCGTCCCGCGAGGGCTCGGTAGGGATAGATGCGGCGGTACTCGGGCGTTGCAATCAGCGCGCTGATGGTCTTCGCCTGCAGGGCGTCGGAGATCTCCTTGGCCCGCTTGGGCGAGGTGCGGCGCTCCATCACCACATAGCGCGGGAGATGTGCCGGATCGGACTTGGACCAGGCCGTGAAGCGGGCCGCGTCGTAGCCCTCCAGCTTCTTCAACTGGGCGCGCATGTAGGCCACGCAGACCGGCTCGCCGTCTTCCATCAGGTCGAGGGTCTTGGCCTCGTCATCGGCCTTGCCGCATCGATACTTTTCATCCGAATCGATCGCCTTGGCGACCACCTCGTTGGCGAAGAAGTGGCGGGCATCGAAGGCGAGCGTGGGTGCGAGCACGCTCTGCGCCAGCTCTCGGCCGTTGCGATCGAGGATGGCACCGCGCGCCGCCTGAAAGCGGGTCTTGGTCTCGCTCCGCCAGTCTCGCCGCTCGAGGAACTCGTCGGAGCAGACAATCTGAATCCAGTAGGACCGGAGCGTCACCGCGAGGAAGACGAAGACCAGGACGAGCACCGTCTGGTGGATGCGCTTTGCTACGGTATCGCGCATCTCAGGGCCCCTTCACTTTGATGACCTGCGCCGGCTTTGCAGGAGCGAGCCCCATGCCCTCGGCGGCCTTGCGGCTCGAGTCCGACTCGCTGCTACGGACGGGTGCCTCGAGGTCGAGCCGACGGCCCTCCTCCTCCAACCGCCGAATCTCCAGCGCCGCGTCCGAGTGCTCGTGGGCAAGCCGCAGCGTGTCGAACTCCAGGTGCAACTGCTTGAGCATGATGCCGATGAAGAGCGCGGAGCCCCCGACAATGATCGTGACCCAGAGGAGGTCTGCATTGCCCACAAGCTTGGGCGCCTTGTTGGATGGTTGCTGCGCCATAGAGCTAGGCCTCCCACGCGATGCGGCGAATCGCCCGGATGCGCGCACTCCGCGCGCGAGAGTTTTCGCCCTTCTCCCGCTCGGTCGCACCAGCGCCACGCTCCGCCAACTCGAAGTTGGCGCGACGACCACCCGTCACGGGAAGCCCGCGCGGAAGAACGGGGCCCTGGGTGAGTTCGGCAAACCGCCGCTTCACCATCCTGTCTTCGAGCGAGTGGAAGGTGATCAGAATGCCGACGCCGCCCATGTCGAGCAGCTCGGGGAGCTGTGCGAGGAGCCGCTCGAGCTCGCCCAGCTCGTCGTTGACGGCAATCCGGAGCGCCTGAAAGGGGAGCGTGGCGGGGTTGTGGCTCCGCTTCGCGCCACTGCCCACCGCCTTCTCGATCGCCCGCGCCAGTTCGGTCGTCGTCTCGGCCTCGCCCGCGGCGAGCGCCTCCTTCATTGCGGCCGCAACGCGCACCGCTCGGGGCACCTCGCCATACCGCCAGAGCACGGTCGCAAGATCGTTCACGCTCAGCCGCTCGATCAGCTCGCGGGCTGTCTCGCCCTCGCTGCCCATGCGCATGTCGAGCGGGCCGGGCCTGCCGTAGGAGAAGCCCCGCTCCGCCCTGTCGATCTGCTCCGACGAGACCCCGATGTCGGCGATGAGGCCATCGACCCGGTAGCGGCCGCGCACGAGGCGTCCGTATTGGCGCTCCTGGACCACCTCGTCCACCTGCGAGAAGCGCGACCTGACCACGATCGCACGGTCGCCAACAGCCGCCAGGCGGGCCGAAGCGGCAGCAATGGCGGCGTCGTCGCGGTCGAGTCCGAGCAGCCGTGCCTGGTCGCCGGCAAGCTCCAGAATCGCCATCGCGTGGCCCGCGCCGCCCAGCGTGCAGTCCACCCAATAGCGCTCACCAGCCGACCCCGTCAGCCCCAACACTTCGTCGAGCAGAACAGGCCGGTGGGAGAAGTTGCCCCCTGCTTCCGTCATGGTCCTTCACCGCTCCCGGTCGAAGGAGAGGCGGGCCCCACAGGGGCCATGGCAGCAGGACCCGGCGGGGGGCCGTAGCTCGCAAGCACACCGCGCGCCGTCGGCGCATGCAGCGACATCGCCTCACGGTAGATCTGCGGGTTCCAGATCTCGATGCAGTCGAGCAGCCCCTTCCACATCACCTCGCGCTCCAAGCGGGCCGGCTCGCGGATCTCGGCGACCAGCAGCACACGCCCTGCACCATCGGGCGTAATCTCGCGCGCGTCGCCATAGAGGGCGCGCACCAGCCAGCTCTCGTTGCGGCCGCGCTCAAAGGCGCTCTCATTCGCCAGCGCCTGCTCAAACTGCGCCACCTTCCGCTCGAAGACAGGCAGCGGGTAGGCCCGCAGACAGCCATCATCGAACCAGGGCACCAGCATCAGCGTCGGAGGGGCGCCCACCAGCCCGTTCGCCTCGTAGATCTTCTGCACGGCGTCGCGGAAACGGGTCGGAAAGGCTGTGCGGCCCTTGTCGTCCATCGTCGTCTGTTCGGTGCCGTAAAGCCGCATGAAAAGCCTCTGCAGGTGTGGATCCACAAAATCCCACTGACCGCCACTTATCCTCTCCTTTCCGGCAGGTTGTCAATCACGATCCAACCTTGCGCGCAGTCGAATGAAACCAACCAATCCACAACAACTTGCGGCATCTTCTCGCCCCCAACAGTCCGAAAGGTGGCCGCTTTCGACTGCTCTCTCCACATCGACCGGCCGGCTGGGGAGAACTGTGGAGAACCTGTGGAACTGCGGGAGAAGCACAGAGAACCTGCATAAACTTCAATGGATTGGCGAATGGTTGACCCGGAAGATCGCAGAGTGGCAAAAAGTGGATCTTCAGCCCACAAAATGCGCGACCTCGTCTCATGGCGACCCCCGGCGTCGATCTTCGAAACCCCGCGCAGGCCCCACAGGCAGCCAAAAACGCCTCGGGCCGCCCAGCCACCCCCTGCGAGGCGGACGGACGGCCCGACGAAACAGTTCCCGTGGCAGTACTAGTACTGCGCCGTCACCCGGAAGAAGACACCGCTGCTGTCGCGGTTGAAGTCGCCCAGCTCATCCTCGGCGAACTTGGTGAAGTTGTAGCCGACACCGAGCCGCACATAGGTGGCGATGATGTAGTTGAGCTCCAGCAGCGTGCCCTGCTGCCAGTCCTTCGTCAGGCTCTGGTGGAGCAGCCGGTACTCTACGCCCGCGTCCCACTTCTCGACGATGTGGTAGTTCAGCCGGTTCACCCAGAGCGTCATCGTGTTGTCGGCCTCGGGCATATCTTCGACCTCGAGGTGGATGTTGCGCAGCGCCACCTTCTCCACGAACTGCAGGTTCCACGGAAGCTCGAGGATGGGCGAGACGCTGAAGACATGGCTCGACTCCCGCGACTGCATGCCGAGCTCCAGCCCGTAGGGCGCAATCTCGTCGAGGTAGGTGTAGCGGAAGAGCAGGTTGAGCCAGTCGGTGTCGACGGGGCGGTAGGCTGCGCCGACACCGGTCTCTACATCGCGCGACTCCTCCAGATGCAGCGTGGTGTTCTCGGTGGTGACCAGGTCAAAGCGGCCGAAGAGGGTCCAGTCCTGATCGAGCTTGTAGGTCGCCGTGTTCATGAGCGTGAGCTGCTGGCGATCACCGAGCGCGGAGACCGCGTCGCGGCAGTTGGAGGGGTTGCTCCCGGTGGCGGTCGCAAGGCAGGGCGTGGCGCCCGTGTAGCCCAGCGAAGCGCTCTCGAGGCGGAGCTCGGCGAGACCATTGAGCGTGAGGTCGTCGCCCTTCTTCCACTGCCAGCCGATGCTGCCTGCGTCGCGGGTATGGTCGCTCTCGTTGGCGCGACCGATGAGCGTCTGGCTCCGCTCGTAGGCGAGGTCGAGCGAGATGTTGTCGGTGACCTTCCAGGTGCGGCCAAGGCCGACGAGCGCCGACTGCCGGTCGACGCCGATGCCGCCATTGTTCTGGATCTCGGTGTAGGCACGGCCGCCCGCATCCTCGCCGAACTTCTGCTCGCCACCGACGACGGTGCTGGTCGCTGCACCGTGGTTGTCGCGGTAGTTGGTCATGCGCTGCTGCACATAGACCTCGGTGTTGTCGGAGGTCTCGGTGCGGAGGCCGAGCGAGGTAGCGTTCTCACCCGAGTAGCGGAAGCGCTCGGTGGCGGAGATCTCGGTCGAATCGGTGAGCTGGTAGCCGGCCGAGATGGTCGAGATGAAACGGTCGTCGAAGCGGGTCTCGGTGGAGAGGTCGGCGCCTCGGATGAGGCGGGTGTCGTCGCCGGCGACGATGATCTCCTGTTCGACGCCGACGCGGAAGTCGTCGTTGAACTTGAAGCCGAGCCCCGCCTTGGCGATGTCGGTCGAGGTCGAGGCGGTGAGGCGCGGGTCATCGTTGGTGTTGTGCTCGTAGCCGAGCTGCATGCTGACGCCTTCGTCGTTGAACTCATACTGCGCAGTCGTGGTGCTGTGCGAGAGTTGGATGGTGTCGCTCAGGTCCACCGTGGTGAGGTCCTCGACAAGCGCGTCGATCTTGTCGGCCTTGATGCCGAGCTGGTGCCGCTCGTTGATGAGCCAGGTGGTGGCGAGGCCGGTCTTCTCTTCGCCCTGCGTCAGCAGCGAGCCGTTGGAGAAGAAGCCGCGGTCCTGGTTGCGGTAGCTGACCTCGGTGCTCCAGACGCGGTCGCGTTCAAGCTCCATGACATCGGCGAGTTCGAAGCGACCGCGCACCGTCATCGCGCTGCCGGAGGCGTCGTCGCTGCTGCCGAGCCGGAGCGGGCGGAAGCGGAGGCCGCCATCGTCGCTGTAGCTCGTCGAGGTGTCCTGTGCCTCACTCTCGGCATACTCGAGGTCGAGGCGTGTCGTCTGCGTCTTGCCGATGCCGAGCTCGGCGCCCCAGAGCTTGTAGTCCTGGCCGGAGAGGCGGTTCTCCTGGACCAGGCCGCCGCCCACGGTGACCGTGTCCCAGAGGGTCTCGCGACCCTGGACGCCGGCAGAGGTGTCGCCGGCAGAGCTGCCGTTCTCGTGGTCGTAGGAGACCTCCACATAGAGCGGATGGCCGACGAGCGTGGAGCGGGTGGACTGGTAGCCGCTGAAGGCGGTGGCGTCGTCGACCACGGAGGGGAGCGGACGACGGAAGACGATGCGACCTTCGCCGTAGCGGATGGTGTAGTCCGTGTTCCGGGACTGCGGGATGCGGAGGAGCTCGACGCCCGAGGTGGCGTCGCGGACCACGAGCGTGACCCGCTCGCTGCCTTCGAGGAGGGCGCGGTTCTGCAGGTAGTAGACCGAGCCGCCGGTGCCGCGGAGGAGGTTGAAGGTGTGGACGAGCGACTGGTCGTCGCTGGCCGCATGGGTGCGGAGCTCGGTGTGGGTGACCTCGGTCTTGTGGTCGACAACGAGCTGGCCGCCGTAGAGGGCACGGTCATACTTGAAGAGTTCGAGGCCGCTCATGCCGGTGCGGAAGCTACCGAGCACGGCGCGGCTCTTGTCGGCTTCGACGAGGATGTAGACCTTGCCGCGGCCCTTCACATCGGCGACCGCCTCGGAGCCGTCGCCATAGACGGGGTAGGAGCGCTCGGGCTCGATGACCTCGTTGACGAAGGACTCAAACTGGCTGCGCTTGCCGGTGTCGGCATGCGCGGTGACATCGAGCCGCTTGGCGAAGTCGCCGAGGAGCTCGCTGCCCCGGACGTAGCCCTTGAGGTAGACGCGGCCCTGTCCGTAGACCTGCATGCCGCCATCGGTGGTGAAGGCGTTGTCTTCGTTGCTGCCCTCGATGCGGGCATCGGTGGTGCCGAGCGCGGTGTCGGCGAGCGCCATGACGAAGAAGCGCGAGGTGGCGCCGCGCACGGGCCAGGAGAGGCGACCCACGTTGCCGGCCTCGTCGGTGGCCTCGAAGAGGAGCGTGCTCTCGCCGGCCGGGATGGGCACGACGATCTCGAAGGCACCGGTCTCGTCGAGCACGATCGGCACACCGTTCACCGTCAGCGTGTTGCGAAGATCGGTACGGCCGCGAACGACGATCTGCTCGCTCTCGACGATGAGCCCCTCAGCGGGCAGATCGACCTGCAGGTCGCTCGCCGGTGAGTTGGCGAGCAGCACCGCGAGGTCTGCGCCCTCCTCCGAGTCGAGCGCCGTGTTGAAGGCGTTCCAGTAGAAGCCGGAGAGCTCGTCGAAGGCCTCGGGCGGCGTGGTGAGCGCACCGACCTGCGCCGAAAGCGGGGCGGGCAGGAAGGTGAAGGTGGGGAGCTGGAGCGGCCGCAGCAGGAGCGACGCGCCGCCGGGGAGGGGTGCGAAGGGGTTGGCTCCGGGCGCTGCTCCGGGCGCTGCTGCGGGTGCTGCTGCGGGTGCTGCTGCGGGTGCTGCTGCGGGTGCTGCTGCGGGTGCTGCTGCGGGTGCTGCTGCGGGTGCTGCTGCGGGTGCCGCTGCGGGTGCGGGCGTTCCTGCGGGTGCTGCCGGAGAAGCGGGTGCTGCTGCGGGTGCTGCCGGCACAGCCTCGGCGCCGCTGCCCTCGCTGAGCGTGACTGCCTGGATGACGTAGGGGGCCAGCGTGGTGGCGCCCTTCACGGTGGCATCGAAGCCAGCGGGCACCACAACGGGTACGAGCGCGCGGGCATTGTTGGCCGTGAGGAGGTCGACCCAGACCGTCATGCCGGTGGCGGCCTCGACGGTGGAGGTGAACTTGGTGGTTCCTGTGAGGCGCTTGCCGTTGACGCGGACCTGCGCTGCAACGGGCTCGGCCGCGGCAACCTTGCGGGCAGAGGCCCGGCTGCTGGCATCGAAGAGGCCGACGCGAAGCGGAGCGGAGGCGATCTGGGCGCCGTTCTTCTGCTTCACAAAGAGGCGGAGATCATACTCGCCGACGGCAACCGATGCACCTGCGACGGTGGTCTCGCCGGCCCAGGTGAAGGTGGCCGACGGCGCGCCGTCACCAGACTTCTCGTAGACAAGGTCGCCGAACTCGTCGGCGATTTCGGCGCGCCAGGAGGCGACCTCGGTCGGGATACCGGAGACCGTGGCGGCGATGGCAGGCTCGAGCTTGCCCGCCCGGAGGAGAGCGGTCTTCTCGGCAGCGTCGATCTTGAGCCCCAGCCCGTCGATGGTGACGGAGGAGGAGCCTAGCTTGATGCGGCCGGCGGTCATGTCGACCTCGAGCGGGACACTCGGGAAGGCGGGCGTCGCGATGGAGGCGGCGGCGAGGGGATCGCGGACCCGGGCGCTGGAAGAGCGCACCGAGCCGTCGTCTCCGCGGAGCGTGACCACCACGATGCCGTCGACCGGCTTGGGCAGCTTATCGGTGAAGGCTGCGGCGGCACCGCGTGCGACCGAGCGGCGGTTGACGAGCACCTCGGCGACGGGCGCGGGACGGGCGGGGAGCGAGACCTCGACGGCGGCGGGCGCAGGGTCGCGGACCCGGAGCATGATGCGCCGGTTGATCTCGCGGGGGCGGTCGCCGATGTTGGGGTAGATGGGCTTGGTGGCGCCGAAGGCCTCGAAGGTGACCCGGTCCTTGGGGAGCTTGAGGTCGGTGGTCAGGTACTTCACGATGTTCTGCGCCATCGCGGTGGACTGCGCCTGCTCGTCTTCCTTGTCCGGATCGTCGTCCAGATGGACCTCGACACGGATGGGGTTGGGCGCGGTGGAGAGCAGGCGGGGTGCGAGCTCCTTGGCCATCTTGCGGAAGGCCTCGGGCAGGCGGCCCTTGCCGGAGACGGTGCCCTGGAACTTCTGGTCGACGAGGTAGCGGATGGACTGACCTGCGACGAGGAAGGGCATCGCGGGGGCCTCGGTCATGCGGCGGTTGCCCTCGAAGACGCGGAAGCGGGCCTCATAGGCGCGGCGCGCCGCGAGAAGCGTGTTGCCGTTGCCGTCGGTGCCGTCCCAGTCGAGCGACGCGGGCGGCTTGCCATCTTTGGAGGACTGCCAGATGACGAGGCCGGTCTCCAACTCGACGACCTCAAGGACCCAGCGGTTGGCTTCGTTGCTGCTCGAGAGGCGGAAGTTGAGGGCGGTGTCGATGACGGTGTCGTCCCAACGGACGATGATGGCGCCGCCATCGCCGCGGCTGCTACCCGACTGTCCGGAGCGAGAGCGGCCGAGCGAGAGCGCGAGCGATGCGTCGAGCGTGGGGAGCGGCTGACCATCGATGGTGACGCGCGGCGGCTTGGTGGTCGCAACGACCTGGAAGAAGCGGGCCTGCGCCATCTTCTCCGCCATGGCGCGGGTGGCTTCGCCGGGCTCGACGGCAGTCGGGCCGACGAAGTTCTCGGCGCAGGTAACGCCAAAGTTGACCACGCTCGGCGTACCGCGGGTGACGTTGAAGAGGCGGCGCTCGTCGGTGGTCAGGCTGCTGCCGAGCGGGAGCGTGGCGGTGTCGAGCTTGACGAGGTGGAGACCGGGGAGGATCTCGCCGAAGTGGAAGCGGCCGTCGCGGTCGGCGTCGACATAGCTGCCCGTATCGAGGAAGAGGCGGGCCGACCAGATGCCGAACTCGCCCTCCTGCTGCCGTCCGTCGCCGTCCGTGTCGCAGAAGACCTTGCCGAGCAGATCGCCCTGGTCGAAGACAGGGTCGAAGTCGATGCGGAGCTCGGCGCGGTCGCTGTTCGAGAGTGCGGTGGCGCCGTCGCCGGAGCGGAAGACTGCCTCGTTCTTGTAGATGCGTCCGGGCTCGATCGAACTGCCGATGACCATCTGATACTTGAGTTCGAGTTCGCCGCCGGCCGGGAGATCGAAGGGGGCCTGGAGCCCGTCCGAGGCCTTGCGGCCGAAGTCGAGGAGCCGTTCGCCCGTGACGCTGGCCTCGGCCGTCTCGACCACGCGGCCGTCGGCGCGGCGGAGCGTCCAGTGGGGGCTGCGTGCGACGAGCCGGAAGCCGGCGGGCGGGGTGTCGTGCAGGATACCGCCGCCCTGACGGAGCGCGGGCGCGTAGGTGATGTCGGTGTTGGACCGGTTGATGACGCGGAGGGTGTAGGTGACGATTCCGCCGACATAGGCAGAGACGCGATCGGCCCGTTTGGTGAGTTCGATGCGGCTGTCGGAGGGGTCGAGCGGGAGGTGGTTGCGCGTGACCGCGCCCTCGTCGCTGCGCCAGTCGAGGAGCGTGTGATACCTGCGCGAGGCATCGTCGAGGGTGGCCGGATCGGAGCCGGTTACTACCTGCACGGGGCTGCCGACCACGAGCGCCTGCTGGACGGGCGGGAAGAGTTCGGAGGGGAAGGCTGTCCCCGTCCCGGCGGTCGCCACCTCAATGCGGTAGAGGTGGCCCTGCGGCGGGTCGAAGCGGTAGAAGCCGCGCGCGCCGATGCGCTGGCCCTGCTGCGAGGGGTGGCCGAGCAGTGCAGGGTCGATCTTGCGACCGGCGAGGAGGGAGTCGGGCTCATCGTCGGCGTAGTAGAGGAATATCTGCTGGCCCGAAGCGGGTGCCAGGGTCTTGGCGCCGTAGAGGACACCCATGGGGGAGGCCGCGAGGCCGTCGACGGAGGAGCCGCCGTTGGCGAGGTCGAGGTCTCGGTCGCCGACGCGCCCCGTTCCGACGGCAGAGCCGCCCTCGGCGAAGACGCCGATGCTGTAGGAGCCGGCGGGGACGGAGCCGAAGTCGAACTTGCCGTCCGCATCTGCGACCGCGCGGCGGATTACACCCGTGCCGCCAGCTCGGGGCTCGAGTTCTGCGACGTAGCCCGGGAGGACTTCGTCGCCTTCGCTGAAGAGGCCATCGGTCTCGCCCGGCTCATAGAAGAGGGTTCCCGACACAGAGGCGACGCCGATCTGGCCGCCGACGGTGACGCAGACGGGGTCGGGCGTGGTGACGGCCTCCGCAGCGAGCCTGTTGCAGACCAGGTCGCCGACCTGCGCATCTGCACCGACTTGGACGGCATAGACGACGGTGCGCTCTTCGCGGGCCTGCAGCCCGGGGAAGGTGATGCTGCTGGCAGGCAGACCGAGCGTGACGAGGGTGTCTGCGTCGGAGGTGAGCACAGCGCCGTAGACGGCGGGGCCGGTAAGGCTGTCGGTGACAGCGACGGAGAGCACCTTGCTGCCCGAGGCGCGCCAGTTGATGGTGTAGACGAGGGTGTCGCCGGGCTCGACAAGGCCGCCGTTGGCGTCCGAAACGGTCTTGCGCAGGGCACCGTCCTGAAGCGGTGCACCGACGATGACGACGGTCGGGGCGACGCCGTTGGCGGGGTTGCCGTCGTCGTCGGTGAGGAGCCGCACCTGGTCGCTGTTGATGGAGGCCTGGTTCACCACGGTGGGGCCGGCGAGGATGGTTGCATCGAACTCGATGGCACGGGTGTCGCCTGCCTCAAGGCGGCCGACGGTGACCTCGAGGTCTGCATCGACCACGCTGCCGAAGTCGCCGTCGGCTGCATCGGTGGCAGAGACGGTGTCGAGTTTGAGGCTCCCGGCAACATAGCCGAGGTTGGCCGGTAGCAGGTCGCTGAGCACCAGGTTGGTCGCGGCGATGTTGCCACGGTTGATGAGGCCGATGACATAGTGAACGCCCTCTCCGACGTCGGCCTGGCCGTCGCCGTCTGTGTCTTGGAGGGTGAAGGCCTTGATGGTGCGCGAGAGGTCGACACCTTCGCCGATGACGAGGTCGGTGGGGTCGTCGAACTCGGGCGTGGCCGGGTCGTCGGAGCGCCAGACGACGCCGGTGCGGTCGCTGACGAGGGCGCTGTTGGAGAGGAGTCCGCCGCGGGGCGCATCGGCCGAGACGGTGACCTCAAAGGCGACGGTGGCCTGGGCGGCGGGCTCGATTGTCGGCAGCGGCAGGCCGGTTGCAAGCAGTGCCGCGCCATCGGCGATGGCGACGCCGTTGATCTGCACCGAGCCGGCGACAAGCGCGCCATACTCGGGCGAGGGATCGATGAGCAGTCCTCCAATCGAGCGGCCGGGGCCGGCGTTGGGGATGGTGACGAGGTAGGCGACGCGGTCGCCGGGCTCGAGGAGGCCGCCGTTGAGGTCGGTGGCAACCTTGGTTATGGCACCGAGGTCGGTCGTCGGGGGCGCGACGATGAGCACCGCAGTGGCATCGTCTGCCTCCGCCGTACTGGGGTCGTCGGAGAGCGTGCCGCTCGGCACCTCGACGGAGGCGAGGATCGCCTGGTTGAGGATCAGGGCTGCGTCGGGCGCGTTGGCGGCGATGGTGGCCTGGAAGGTCAGCGCGACAGATGCCCCCGTGTTCACACGGCCGAGCGCCGAGGTGGTGGCTGCGCTCCAGCTGACGGTGCGGGTGGCCTCGTTGAAGGTTCCGCCCTGCCCGACCACGATGTCGGTGAGGAGGCCATCGAGGGCATCGGTCACGAGCACGTTGGTGAGCGCGGGGCCGGTGCCGGCTCCGAAGGCGATGGTGTATTCGAGGCGGTCGAGCGGCTCGACGTCCTCGCCGTTGAGGTCAACGACCGACTTGGTCGCCAGGGCGAGTTCGGGGAAGAAGACGGTGACGAGCGTGGCGTCGTCGATGGCGGCGGTGGCGGGGTCGTCGGTGACCGCGGTACGGCCGCTCGCATCGGTGAGCGAGGCCTGGTTGCTGTAGATGGTTCCGCTGACGGCAGTGTCTGGCACGGTGACCTGCACCGTGAGCTGCACCTGCGCTCCGACAGCGATGCTGGCGAGGGCGGGCGTAGTCGCCGCGTTCCAGGTAACGGTGCCGGCGGCGATGCGGCCGCCGCTCGAGGCCACGGCGCCTGCTGCCAGCGCTGCGGGGAGTGCGTCTGTGACGACAACCCGCTCTGCCGCGGCGAGGCCGCCGTTGCGGACCGTAATCGTATACCGGAGCGTATCGCCGGGCTCGATGAAGCCGCCGTTAAGGTCTTCGACGACCTTGTCGGAACCGCTGAGGTCTCCGAAGGCATCGACGATGATGGTGGTGGCGTCGTTGGCCGTGGGCGTCACGGGGTTGTCGGTCACCTCGGGCGCGAAGCCGGTCACCTCAACGAAGGCCTGATTGGAGATGACGGTGCCATCGGTCAGGCCGGGTCGGATCGTCGCACGCAGGATGAATGTGCGGCTGACTCCGGGCGCGAGCGTGCCGACGGTCCAGACCGCAGCGGAGCCGACGAGCGTGCCGCCCACAACGGTCACGTCGGTGAGTTGGGTGGGGATCGGGTCGCGAACCACGACGCCCTGCGCCGGCTCGGTGCCAGTGTTGGCGATGGTGATGGTGTATTCGACGGTGTCGCCCTCCTGAACCGCGCCGCCGTTGAGGTCGGTAACGACCTTGGTGGCGGTGTCGAGGCGGGGCTGCGCAACCACGTTGAAGATGGTGGCGTTGTCATCGCCGAGGCCGTTTGCAGCGTCGTCGGTGGGCACCTCTGCGGTACCGGCCGCGGCGATGAAGGCCTGGTTGGCGATGGCGGTGGCGTTGACCGTTCCCGCCTTGATCCGGGCGCGGAAACGTACGGTCACGGCACCGGCTGGACCAGCCGCAACGCTCGCGAGGGCAGGCGTCGTCGCGCCGCTCCAGGTGATGGTGTTGGTGGCGAAGGTACCGCCGTTGAGAACGGTGATGTTGTCGAGCGAGGCGATGGCAACAGGGTCACGCACCACCACGTTGGCGGCCGGAGCGTCACCCGTGTTGGTCACGACAATGGAGTAGAGAACGGTGTCGCCGGGCTCGAAGATGCCGTCGCCATCCTCGTCGAGAACCGCCTTGGTGCTGGTCGAGAGATTGGCCGACGAGGTGACCGTGAAGGCGGTGGCATCGTCTGCCGGGGTGGTGGTCGGGTCGTCTGTGGGCTGCGGGGCTGCGAAGCTCGTCGCCGTGAGCTGCGCCTGGTTGGCGATGATGGTTCCGTTGGCCAGATTTGCGTTGATCTGTGCAACCACCTGAAGGTCGACAGCGCCGCCGACGGCAACGCTGTTGAGCGAAGGGGTCGTCGTGCCGTTCCAGGTCACGACGCCACCGCGGAGCAGGCCGCCCTGGGTCGCCGAGACGAAGGTCAGGTTGGCGGGGAGCGAGTCGGTCACGACGGCTGAGCGGGCGGCGGCTGTTCCGGTGTTGGAGACGCGGATGGAGTAGGTGACGGTGTCGCCGGGCCGGTAGCCGAGCGGGCCCGGAGCGCTCACCAACTTGATGGAGCTGCCGAAGTCGGCGCCCGAGACAATCTGGAAGTTGGTGGTGTCGCCGGTGGCCGCCGTGGTCGGGTCGTCGGAGAGGAAGTTGCCCTGATCCGACGCGAACTGCGCCTGGTTCGAGATGACCGTGGCGTTGTCGATGGCGGTCGCCAAGATGCCGCGGAAGGTGAGGCGAACCGCAGCGGCTTCGCCCACGCCCACGGAGGCGAGTGCGGGCACCGTGGTGGCGTCCCAGCGGAGGGTGCGCGTCGCGGTGTTGAAGACCCCAGAGCCGGGCTCGACGGTCGCGAAGTTGGCGTTGATGAGGTCGGTCACCACAACATTGGTTGCGGGCGCAGAGCCGTTGTTGATGATGACGATGAGGTAGTCGATGGCGTCGCCGGGGACGGCCGGCAGGCCGTTCGCGTCGACGAAGCTCTTGGTGCTGAAGGAGAGGTCGGGCCGTGAAACGACGGTGAAGACCGTCGGGTCGGCGGGGTCGGCCGTTGTCGGGTCATCGGTCGGGGTTGCAGCCACATCGGCGTTGCTGATGAAGGCCTGGTTGCTGACGATGGTGCCATCGGCGAGCGGGAAGGCGATGGTTGCGCGGAAGCCCACCTGGGTAGAGGCGCCGACAGCGAGTGCGGGGATGGTCCAGGTGATGGTGCTCCCGGACTGGGTGCCGCCATTTCCGATGACCAAGGAGGTAAGCGACGCCGTATCGACCGCGTCCCTGACGGTTACGTTGGCCGCGTTTTCGGTGCCCGTGTTGGTGACAGTGATGGTGTAGAGTACCTCGTCACCGGGCTCGAAGTCTGCTGCACCCGAGACCGAGACGACCCCCTTGGTGGAGGTGGCAAAGTCGGGCTGGCTCACGACGATGAGCCTTGTCGCATCCGCAGCGGTGGCAGTCGCCGGGTCGTCCGTGACAACGGCTGCGGTCAGGTCGGGACTCTCAATGGTCGCCTGGTTCGAGATGACGGTCCCGTCTGCCAAGCCTGTGCGGATGACCGAGGTGAAGGCGACGGTGCGCTCCGCGCCTGCCGCGATGGTGTCTGCAAGCGTCCATGAGATGGTGCGCGTCGCTGTGTCGAAGAAGCCTTCGGGGGCAGCATTCACGTTGGTGAGGCTGGCATCGACAATGTCGGTGATGACCACGTCGCGGGCGGGACCGCTGCCCGTGTTCACGAGGCGGATCGTCCAGGTGATGGTGTCGCCGGGCTGCGGCTCGCCGCCATTGGCGTCAACGAAGCTCTTCTCTGCGACCGACAGCTCGGCCGAGGCGTTGATGGTGAAGGTGGTCGGGTCTGCGGCAGCCGTTGTGGTCGGATCATCGCTGGAGAGTGTCTGGGCCGGCGCGCCCGTGAGTGCCGCCTGGTTGGAGACGGTGGAGCCGTCGACGACCGTTGCCAGCAGGGTCGCATCGAGGGTCAGCGTGACGGTCTCGCCGGGGTCGACCGAGGCGAGCGCAGGCGTGGTGGTGGCGTTCCAGGTGACGGCGGTGCCAGCAAGCGTGCCGCCCGACGAGGCCGAGATGCCGGTGAAGGTCGCTGCCGGGAGCGGGTCACGGATGATGACGCCTGTTGCCGCCGCCCGTCCTGCGTTATTGAGGGCCAGCGTGTAGCGGACGGTGTCGCCCGGCTCGAAGGCGCCGCCGTTGAGGTCGGTGACCGACTTGGTGAGTGTGAGTGCTGGCACCGCCTGCACCAGGAGCGTGGTGGGGTCATCGGTCGCAACGGTGGCGGGGTCGTCGGTGAGCACTGGCGCGGTCAGGCCGGTGGCGGTGATCGAGGCCTGGTTGCTGATGGTGGTCCCGTTGGGCACCGTAACAGCGATGCGGGCGGTGAAGCCGACGGTGAAACTGGCGCCCAAGGCAACCGCGCCCACGTTCCAGGTGATGGTGCGGGTGGCTGCGTTGTAGGTACCGCCGTTGGCCGGCGTGATGGCGGTGAAGCGGCTGTCGATGAGATCCGTAACGACGACATTGGCGCCAGCCGTGACACCGTTGTTGGTGGCCGTGATCGTAAAGGTGGCGACATCGCCGGGCTCAAATCCACCCGTACCTCCCGAGACCGCTTTGGTGGCGTTGGTGAAGTCGGGGCCGGAGGTAACGAGGAGCTCCTGGCTCTGCAGCGCCTGCGACTGGTCGGGGAAATCGATGACCGTCAGCTGGGCCGTGTTGCGCAGGCTGGCACCGTTCGGGGCGGCGGCGGCGATGGTGGCGTTGATGCGGATGGTGACCGTGGAGTCGGCGGCGACGGAGAGCCCGAAGGCCTCGATGCGTCCCGTGCCGTTGGCACCCACAGGCGCCGGCCGGAGCGTCACGCCTGCGACGGCCGCGGCGAGCGAGGCGCCGGTGAGGTTGGCCGGCAGGTCATCGGTGATGTCTATCTCACCCGCGACCGAGCCATCGTTTCGCACGCTGATAACATACTGCACCGCATCGCCGGGCAACGCAAAGCCGCCGTTGAGGTCGGTGATGGTCTTGAAGGTCGAGGTGTTGTCGAAGTTGACCGCAGCCGAGAGCGAGAAGTTGGTGGCATCGATGGCGGCCGCCGTCGTCGGGTCATCGGTCAGCTTCGGCGACGACAGGAAGGGCGCCGTGATCTGGCCCTGGTTCGAGATGAGAAGGCCGTCGATGGCAGCCGATGTCACGCCCGCCGCGATGAGGTCGGCGACCGTCTTGATGCGGACAGTGAAGGAGAGCGTCACCCGGTCGGAGCCGATGGGGCTGCTGATGCCCGAGATCTTTACCAGTCCGGTGCCGTTCGTGCCGCCCGCCAGCAGGCTCTCGTCGGTGAAGCCTCCCGCACTCACGGTGAGCAGGTTGGCGAAGGGGGTGATGTCGTCCTGGAAGACGAGCCCGGTGACCGACTGGGTCGCATCCTTGAGGATGGAGACCGTGTAGGTGATGGCATCGCCGGGCTCGACCTGCCCGCCGTTGAGGTCGAGGAAGGTCTTTGTCGGCGTCCGAACTGCGGGCGACGTTATCGTGGTCGTAACCGTGTTGGTCGGCTGCACCTCGGTGAGTTCGGCAGCGGAGATGTTTGCGCTGTTGTTGATGAGGGTGCCGCTGGTGACACCCGCGTTGACCTGGACGCGGAAGGTGATGCGTCGGCTGTTGTCGCCGGTCGGAGGAATCGTTCCAACGTTGAGGCCGCCAACGATGGCGGAGCGGCCGGAGACATCGGGGACCAGCACATCATCGAGCAGGGTTGAGCCGGCGATGTAGGTGGTGTTGGCGGGGATGGTGTCGCGGACGATGACGTTGGTGCCGTTGGCTGAGCCGTCGTTGGTCACGTCGATGGTGTAGAAGAGGATGTCGCCCGGCGCGGCCGTCGTCGGCACGACCGACTTGCGCGTCGTCGAGGTGCGGAAGCTGGGTGCCGCCCGGTTCACCGAGATGATGTTGAAGCCGACGATGAAGAGCTCGCCTCCGCCGGAGCCATTGTTCTGCCCCGTCGCGGTGTTGCCATCACCCGAGCCAATCTCAATGGCCGCCGAGGTTGCGCCGGCTGTGACCAGCGAACTGACATCGTAGGTATCGATGTCGACGCCCAGTACCGAACCCGTCGGGATGGTTGAGTTGAAGGCATTGTTCGCGGGATTTGAAGCATTGGAGAGCTTCGTTCCGTTGAACTTGATGTAATCGAAGCAGGTGGTGCAGGGCGCCGTGCCGTCTACATCCTGCGGCGGAACGCCGAGCACCGCATCGCCCTCAAGGGCAAAAACGGTGAAGCGGGCGTTGGGGGGCGAGGCGACCGTGAAGCCGGTCAGTGAATAGGTGTCGATACCAGCCGAGGCGTTGGTCTCGTCGACAGCGCGGAAGCCGTCGAAGAGGCTGACATCGCGGAGCGTTGTCTCCGAAGCGCTCGACCAGATGGTGACCATCGACCAGGCACCAAAGAAGGCCTGGCAGTTGGGATTGATGCAGGTGCCGCCGCCGTTGAGCTGGCCACGAAGCGCCGACAGGCCGCTCACCGTGTAGCGGCCGTTGGGGCCGCCCGCTGCGCCTGGATTGGCGGTGAGCAGCGCCGAAACGTCGGCGCGGCAGTAGAAGTAGTCCACGGTGCCGCCGCCCACATCGACGCTCAGCGTGCGGCAGGTGTCGGCGTTGACCGTCGCCGTCCGGCCGTTGGCGAGCTGCAAACTCACGCTCTGGTCTGTTCCGACCGCCGGGTCGGTGCTGCCGGTCCAGAAGAGGTAGGCCCCCTCGATTGCCGCGCTCGTCGGCACACCCGAGACATCGCTCGACGAGGAGGTCAGCAGGACGCTGTTGACCAACGGCGACGAAGCGGTGTTCGACATCATCGTGTTGCCGATGACGTTGTAATCTCCGAAGACCGAGTAGTTCTGGAAGGCGGCCGGACGGGCGCCCGCGACAACTGCGTTGGCCTGCGCAGGAACCAGCCCCGCAACAAAGAGAACAATCGCCAGCGCCCTCAGCAAAACGTGCGGAGGAGAGTGAGAGCGAAGCGAGAAGTTTGACCGCATGGCGTTACCCGGGTTCGTTGCGCGCAAGAATGGGCCGCACCGCGGGATTCTCCGACCCCCATTTGAGAGCCTTGCCCGAGCGCTGCGAACGCGAAGTTTCCCCGCCCTGCAAGCGGCCATGCCGCCCCTCGGTTGGGGTTATGTCGCGTAGTGTATTGCCGATCGAGCGGCAACACTTTGCACCAGTGCCGAAGATTCCTGCGGCGGCAGCACATTCCGCCGCGGAGCCTAGTTCGTCGCGAACTTGAAGTTGTCGCCGTAGAACCAGTCGGCCGCGCCTGTGGCGCCGCCCGCTCCTCCGACGAAGATGAGCGCCTGACCCTCGTTGCGCAGGCCCGTTGCAAAGGCCCTCGGCGTGGTCAGGTCGGCAGCAACAGAAGAGGTGGGCTCGCAGGTGCCGTAGTCCACCGAGATGCGCCGCCCCGTGGCGACAGGGTTGCCCGATGCGTCGAGACCGCCCGCGACGACAAAGTCGGTGACGGAGAGCTCGTTCACAATGTTTCTCAGCGTAAACGCCGCACTCGAACCGAAGCCGACGGCGAGCCCGGGGTCGGCAGCGAGAACTGCATTCCGCGTGAAGACAGCGGGCACCGGCACCGCAGCCAAGAGCCAAGCCGTGTCGAAGATGCCTATGGTCTCGATGGGCGAGGCGCCCACAAACAGGCTGTTCGCGCCCGTGCCAATCGCAGCATAACCACCCGTGAACATGACCCGCGGCATCTCTGTGGAACAGTTCACACGTGTGGCCGTATGACCCCACCGGCAGAGCGAAGAGCCTTCGGCGCAGCTGCCCACAGACCAAATCTGGATAGAAAAGTCTTCTGCATTCTTCTGCTTGTAGATGATGGCGGCATCGCTCACCACTTCGGTATTGGTCCGGCCGCCGACCACCAGCAGGCCGTGACCCCGCTGCGCGATGTAGGTGGCGCTGTGCATCGCGCGCGCCTTGTTGAGCGGGGTTGCCGACTCCTGCATGTCGCTGGCATTCCGAGGATCCCAGAACTCAAGCATCGTGGGGAAGGTTCCAGGCGCCGCGGCGGAGCCCGAGAAGCCACCCACAAAGAGGAGCGAGCCGTCGTCAAAGAGCGTCGCCGTGTGGAAGGCCCTGGGGGTCAGGAGCTCGAACGGAACGCCAGAATTCACCCGCTCTGCAGTGGCACCGGAGACCGTGAAGACCTCGATGCTCGCGGTTGCCTCGGGCCCCGAAGCGCCCGTCGTGAGGCCGCCAGCAACGAAGAGCCGGCCGCCGCTGATGATGTTCGCCGAGTGGAAGGCGCGCGGGCTGTCGAGCTTGACCGCGCAGTCCACGGGTTCCCCGTCGCAGCCCTTCTCCGTCACCAGCTTGAAGCGGCCATCGTAGGGATCGTACCACTCGATGTTGCCGCTCAGATTGCTGAGCGCTCCGGCGCTGTAGGAGGCGCCGCCGACAACGTAGTAGCCCTTCCCGCCGGGAGCCTGCGCGATGGCTGCGCCTGCACGACCGGCGCTCTCTGCAAACTGGCTTGTACGGCCGACGAGCTGCCCATTCATCGAGACAGAGATGGGGTCGAAGTTGTCGCCGTAGCCGATATCGTAGGCAGAGAAGAAGCGGTTCGGCGGCCCGGTAAAGACAGGGATCGTGCCTGGCACCGCCGCACCATCCACCGACATAAACGGCGAGCTTCCAAGCCAGACGGTACCATCGCTGTTGAAGCCCTCGACACTCATCCAGGTGTTGCCCGAAAGATCGATGGAGGGAATCGTGAGCGAGCCTCCATCGTCGGCCGAGAAATCGCTGGGCGTATACTGCAGGAGAGCGGTGCCGTCGTAGGTCTGAACTGCGAGTTCGGAGGGAACGACCGCGTCGTTTCCAAACGAGGCGAAGCCACCCGGACCGTAGATGAAGAGATTGGGCGCGGCCGGTGCGGCCTCTTCGCCGCAGCCAGCCGCAGTTGCGGCAGCAAACAGCGTCAGCGCGAGGATACGGCTCGCAGGAGCCGACTGGAAAGATGCCATCGTGAGTCTCCGAGCTTCGGTTACCAAGAAAGGATGGGGCGCGCCGTTGTGGCGGGCGCATCTTCGGGCTGCATCAGGACCACCGTGAGGACGGTCGCGGCGACCACGCCTGCCGCCGAGTACCAGACGACGGGCTTGTTCAGGAACGACTCGCTCGGCTCCTCCATCAGGTCGCCGTAGATGTCAGGCACCGCCGGCTCAGGCGCGGGCTCCGCCATGGGAAGCTGGCCGGGCGGCGTGTAGTTCGCGGAGGGGTATCCTGCGTTCGGAGCGGGCGCGCTGTAGGAGGGTGCGGGCGCGCCGTAGGAGGGTGCGGGCGCGCTGTAGGAGGGTGCGGGCGCGCTGTAGGAGGGTGCGGGCGCGCTGTAGGAGGGTGCGGGCGCGCTGTAGGAGGGTGCGGGCGCGCCATAGGCCGGAGCCTGACCGTAGGCAGGTGCGGGCGCCCCATAGGCAGGTGCGGGCGCGCCATAGGCAGGTGCCTGTCCGTAGGCCGGAGCCTGACCGTAGGCCGGCGCGGGCGCGCCATAGGCCGGAGCCTGACCGTAGGCCGGCGCGGGCGCGCCATAGGCCGGAGCCTGTCCGTAGGCCGGCGCGGGCGCGCCATAGGCCGGAGCCTGTCCGTAGGCCGGCGCGGGCGCGCCATAGGCCGGAGCCTGACCGTAGGCCGGTGCGGGCGCGCCATAGGCCGGAGCCTGTCCGTAGGCCGGTGCGGGCGCGCCATAGGCCGGAGCCTGTCCGTAGGCCGGCGCGGGCGCGCCATAGGCCGGAGCCTGTCCGTAGGCCGGCGCGGGCGCCCCGTATGCCGGGGCCTGTCCGTAGGCCGGAGCGGGCGCGCCATAGGCAGGAGCCTGCCCGGAGGCCGGGG
>CANMDT010000018.1 GCA_947496715.1 Myxococcales bacterium | reverse complement strand
CGGCATGCCGATGAGTTCGAACGACTCCTTGATGGTGCAGGGGACACCGAGGAAGGGGGGCAGTTCGGTCGCACCGGATGCGACCTTGGCATCGGCGGCGACCGCCTCTGCGCGTGCCTCCGCGAACCGTTCCGCCACCACAGCGTTGAGCGTCGGGTTGACGGCCTCGATGGCCTGAATATGGGCCTCGACCACCGCCACCGCACTCGTCTCACGGGTGCGGATACGCTCGGCAAGACGGGTCGCAGAGTCGAGGAGAAGGGGGCTGTTCATGCGCTCTCCTGCGGGGTGTCCGAGGCTGGCTCGCCTTGCGCTCCGAGGGCGATACGCATGCGTTCGCGGGTCTCCTCCATGAAGGCCTCGGTCGATGCGAACTGTTCCGGCCGGAGGCTCTCCAAGATCTCAATCTCGATGGAAATCCGCTCGGCAGCAGCGATGGAGCTCGAGTCCTTGCGGGCGATCAGGTGGCTGCCACGAATGACCACGGGCACCAGCGGCAGGCCGGTCTCGCGCGAGAGCGAGAAGGCCCCGTGCTTGAACGTGCGCAGCCGTCCATCTTCCGACCGCGTCCCTTCCGCGAAGAGAAAGACCGATGTGCCTCGAAGCAGCACCCGCTTGGCCTCCGCCATGAGCCGCTCGGCGCTCCGCTTGTCGCCCCGCTTCACGGGCAAAAAGCCTGCCAGGTAGAGTGTCCAACCGAGCACCGGCACCTGAAAGAGGCTCAACTTTGCGACCGCTACAAAGGGGTGGTCGACGTAGAACATGAGCACCGCGTCGGCCATGGAGGCATGGTTGGAGGCGAAGACGTAGGTCTGTTTCGGGTCAAGGCGTTCGAGCCCCGTGACCTTCACCGTCCAGCCCGGCACGATGTTGATGTAGGAGCGTCCATGCCAACCGACCATGTTGAGGATGGTACGACGGTTTGCATCGAAAGGGGCCGTCACGATCCGGACGGTCAGCACTGCGATGAAAAAGAGGAACATCGTGATGCAGAAGTAGACCCAGTAGGTAACCGAGCCGAGGATGGTCTTCAGCTTTGACATCTTGCCTCCGCGCGCCGGCTGTCGGGAGAGAGGCTCATGCCAGCCGCCCCGCCTTGGCCTCCTGCATCCACTTCCGGAACTCGTCCTCGATGACCTTGATCGCCGTCCCCTTCAGCGGGCGGAGAAGAAAGGGCACATCGAGATCGATCTGCATCGCGCCCGGCCGCAGCTTCACCCCGCCCTTGAGCGTGAGCCCCTTGGCCGAGAAGGCGATGCCCACCTCGTCGTTCCCCTTCCAGGTGTAGGTCGGGTGATAGTCGGGGAACTTCGCCGCGTAGCCTTCGAGCGCCTTCTCAAGGCAGCGCTTGGCGAGCTCGGGGCTCAGATCGTGAGAGAGGCTATGTTCGATTGCCATCTGTGACTCCTCGCTACTGCTGCTCGCGCTGTGCAGCAGCCCTGACTCTCGCTGCCCGCGACCGCATGCGCATGTTGATGAACTCCATCAGCAGCGCAAAGCCCATCGCGACATAGGTGTAACCCTTCGGCACATGCACCCCTGTTCCCTCCATCAGCAGTGTCGCGCCGATGAGGACAAGGAAGGAAAGCGCAAGCACACGAACGCTCGGGTGGCGCTGCACAAAGTCGCCCACCGGGCCCACGAAGAGGACCATCGCCACCATCGAGAGCAACATCGCCAGCACCATGATGCCGATGTGGTCCACCATGCCCACCGCCGTGACGACGGAGTCGATGGAGAAGACAAGATCGATGAGCATGATCTGAAAGATCACGCCTGCAAAGGCCGACTTCGCGGCGCGAACCCCCCGTGCGTTCTCGAGGTCGCCCATCGCTGGCGCCACTGCCGCAGGTTGGTGCTCCGCCGGCCGCTCCACATTCTCGTAGATTTCGTGCGTCGCCTTGTAGATGAGGAAGAGGCCGCCTCCGACGAGGATGAGCTCCTTGCCGTTCCAAGTCCGCCCCAACTCAAACAGCGGCTCGGTCAGTCGCATCACCCATGAGATGGAGAAGAGCAGCGCGAGCCGTGAGAGCAGCGCCGCCGCCAATCCAAGTTTGCGGGCCCGCTCCTGCTGCGAAGCCGGCAGCTTCGACGCCAGGATTGTGATGAAGACGATGTTGTCGATGCCCAGCACCAGCTCCATGCCGGTGAGCACAAGCAGCGAGACGAGCGAAGCGGAGTCGAGCGGAAATCCTAAATCCATGGTGCCACGAGCAAATGGGTGTGGCGCCCCCCTAGCAGAGGGTGCGCGGCGCGACGAGGGGCTTGCTTGACCCGCGAGGGTGCCAGTGCTTGACAGGCGCGGCGGCCTGCGCGCTGCGACGGAGGTGTGGATGAAAGGTCTGGAAGCGTTGGTGAACCGCTATGTTCTCCTCTCGTTGCGGCGGCCTTGGCTGCTCATCGCAGTTTACTCCGTCATCACCGTCGCCTCGATTCTTCTCGCTACCCGCCTGAAGCTCGAGACCGACCTCGAAGACCTGCTCCCCGCCGACGCACCCTCCGTGGTCGCACTCAGCGAGGCCCGCGCCCGCCAGGGTTCCAGCGACAAGTTTGTCATCGCCGTCGACTCACCTGACCCGCTCAAGACACTGGCCTTCATCGACGCGCTCGCTGCCGAGCTGAAGGACTGGGACGCAGCCGAGTCCATCGAATACAAGCAGGACCGCCAGTTCCTGCTCGACCATGCGCTGCTCTTCCTCCCGGTTGAGGACCTCGGCCGCATCAAGGGCAACCTGCAGCGCATGGTCCGCAAGAAGCTCGCCGAGAAGAACCCGCTCTTCATCGACTTCGAAGAGGACGACGACGGCTCTGGCACTGCAGAGGCCATCGAGGAGGTCAACTGGCGCGACCCCTTCTCCTGGATCGACCGGCTCTCACTTGCCGAACTCGGCGTAACCGACGCGCAGATCAACGAGGGCGTCGTCGCCTTCGAAGAGGCCGTCGGAGAGCCAGACGGCTCGGCTGTCGAAGCAGCACCCGAGGCCAGCGGTGAGGCGCTCGTCAAGGCTGAGGCCGAGGCCGAGGCCAAGCACCAGGCTGCCGCCTCTTCGCTGCGAAATCTGCCCAAAAAGTACCGCGACTACATGGTCGCACGCGGCGGCGAGGTGGCTGTCCTCACCGCACGGATGAAGGGGCGCAGCACCGATACCGCCTACGCCAAACAGGTTTTCGAGCGCGGCCAGAAGGCCATCAACAAGCTCGACCCCAAGTCGTTCCATCCGCAGATGCGAGCACTCGTTGTGGGCCCCTACGGCAGTTATAAGCAGGTCAAACAGATCTCGAACGACGCCTCCTCCGCAACGACCCTCTCCGTGGTGCTCGTGCTGGCCCTGCTCGTGCTCTTCTTCCGCAATCTTCGCTCCATCCCCATCATCATGCCTGCGCTCTTCGTTGGGCAGGCCTGGACCTTTGGCATCATCGCAATCACCTACGGCCGCTTGAACATCCTCACCGCCTTCGTCTTCGCTATGCTCGTCGGCATGGGCATCGACTTCGCCATCCATGTCTACGGTCGCTCGCTCGAGAAGTTCAACGAGGGACACAGCTGGGAAGAGGCCATTTTCGACGCGATCTGGAAGACGGGCAGAGCCCTCATCTCTGCCTGGCTCACCACCGTCGTCGCGCTTGCCATGCTCATCTTCGCCCATTTTGAGGGCTTCCGTGAGTTCGGCGTCGTCTGCACGCTCGGCGTCACCGTCTGCCTCGCGACCACCTTCCTCATCATCCCGCCGCTCATCGGCGCAACCGAGCGGTTCAGTCTGGCCAAGCGCCGGCCTCCAGCTCCCGAATCCGCCATGCCGACCGCCAAGAGCCGCTGGCTGCTCCGGCTCTCCTCCGCGGTATTCCTCCTGCTCGCCCTCTGGGGCGCCTACGCCTCCCGCGAGGTTGGGTTCGAGTACAACCTGCGCAAACTCATGGGCAGCAAGCCCGCTCAGGGCATCAAGTATGGCGCCGCACTCGGCTCGGGGAAGAGCTCCACACCCGCCATCATCCTCGGCCATTCCGAAGCGCAGATGCGAGAGGTCCACAAGGTGCTCCGAAGCCGGCTCCGTGCCGGCGACCCCAGGCTCACCTCCTTCCTCACAGTCGAGACCTTCCTGCCCTCTGACATGGATGCCCGACTCGGAGTCATCGACGAGATCCACGACATCCTCAACAAGAAGGCGCTGAAGCGGCTCGATGGGCGCGAAGGCGAGGCCATCTCTGCGCTGCTCGACCTCACAGATGTGGAGCCCTTCACAGCGGCCGATCTTCCGGAGTGGGTCCGGCGCTCGCTCACGGAGAAAGATGGCTCCTTCGGGCACATCGGACTCCTCTACGGAAAGTACCGCGACGCCGACTCAAAGGATATCGAAGAGTTCCAGAAGCTCTACGGCTCCATCCCCACCTCGATGGGTGATGTGAAGGTCTCCACCAGCGGCTTCATCCTCTCCGATGTTGTTCGCTACGTGCAGGCCGACGGCAAGAAGCTGCTCTGGCTTGTCATACTCAGCCTTGTCGTCATCCTGCTGCTCGACTTCCGCGATCTCTTTGCCACCGTGGTCTGCTTGGCCTGCCTCGTCGCAGGCATCTTGATCACGCTCGGCATCATGTGGGCCTACGACCTCAAGGTCGGGCTCTTCAACATGGTCGTGTTGCCCACGGCGCTGGGCATCGGCATCGATGGCGCCACCCATATCTATCACCGGTTCAAAGAGGAGGGCCCGGACCGCATCTGGTTCATCCTCAAGACCACCGGAAACTCGGTCATTGCAGCGGCCCTCACCACGGTCGCAGGCTTCATCGGCCTCGCCTTCGTTGACCACGCGGGCATCCGCTCGCTCGGCCAACTCGCCGTCATCAGCATCAGCGTCTGCATGGCTGCTGCGATCGGCATCTTGCCGGGGCTCCTCACCTTCTCCAAGTACCGGCCGCCGGGCGCCGAGGGAGAGCCGAAGCGTGACGAGGTTCAGCCGAAGGGCGCGGAGACGGAGCCGGCAGCGTAGCACAGGTCGCAGCCGCGCGGCGCGCGTGTAGCCGCTAGATGAAGAGCGTGTCGAGCACGCCCTGCAGCACATCGTCGCTGGCGAAGCTGATCTGGATGGTGCCGGAGCCGTCCGCGTTCGAAACGAGCGTTACCTTGGTGCCGAGATGCTGCATCAGCCGCCTCTGAACGTCTCGAAGGGCAGGGCGGAGCTCGGGCGCTTCGGTCCGTTTTTTCTTCGGCGTCGGCGGCTTGTTGGGGTCGTCCTCCGGCTCGACGGTGGGGCCCATGTCGCGGCCCTCTCGCAGCGCTCGCGCAAGCTCCTCCGCGGCGCGTACGGAGAGCCCTTCGGTCACGATGCGCTCGGCGAGCAGCCCGTGCAGGGCCTCACCGACCGACAGGATGGCCCGTGCATGCCCTGCGCTAATCGCCCCCTCAGCCACAAGGTTGAGGATGGCAGCGGGCAGTTTGAGCAGGCGCACCGCATTGGCAACTGTGGGCCGACTCTTGCCCACGCGGTCGGCCACCTGCTCCTGCGTCATGCCGTAGGCAGTCATGAGACGATGGTATGCGTCGGCCTCTTCCAGCGGGTCGAGGTCGCGCCGCTGCACATTCTCCACCAGCGCCAGCAGAAAGGCATCTGCGTCGGCAGCCTCGTGCACCACTACGGGCACATGGCTGAGCCCCGCCAGCTTGCTTGCACGGAGCCGGCGCTCACCCGCGATGAGGCTGTACCGTCCATCCGGCAGGGTGCGAACAACCAGCGGCTGGATGATCCCTGATTCAACGATCGAGGCAGCGAGTTCGCGGATGCCGTCATCGTCAAAGCGGATACGCGGCTGGTTGAGCATGGCGTCGATCAGCTCGACGGAGACATCAATGACCGCGCGGCGTACCTTCTCTGCGTCGGCCGCCGCGGCTGCCTCGGCGGGCGTCGGCTCTACGACGGCGGGCGGCACAGGCGGGCCACCCTGCGGAATCAGCGAGCCCAGGCCACGCCCCAGCCCCCTGCGCACCGGCAGGCTCACAACCCCTCCTCGGTGCGGTTGCGCTCCACGAACTCCTTGGCAAGCGCCATGTAGTTCCGGGCGCCGCGCGAATCGATGTCGTAGGTGATGATGGGTGTGCCGTGCGACGGCGACTCGCTGAGCCTCACATTCCGCTGGATGACGGTCTGGTAGGTGTGGGCGGGGAAGTGCGAGCGAACCTCGTCCTCCACCTGGCGTGAAAGGTTGTTTCGGGCATCGTGCATCGTGATGAGCATGCCCTCAATACGAAGCCCGGGGTTGAGCGACTTCTTGAGCATCTCGATCGTCTCGAGCAGACGAGCGAGACCCTCGAGCGCGTAGTACTCCGCCTGAATCGGGATGAGCACGGTGTTGGCGGCGCAGAGCGCATTGAGCGTGATCAGGCTCAGCGACGGAGGGCAGTCGAGCACGATGAAGTCGTAGTCGTCCACCACATCGGCGAGCGAATCGCGCAGGATGTGCTCTCGGTTGTCTTCACCAACGAGCTCGATCTCGGCCGCCGCAAGGTCGGTCTTGGCCGCGATGAGATCCAGCATGGGCACCGTCGTGCCGACGATAGCGTCTCGCGCAGAGACCCTTCCGGCGAGCACATCGTAGACCGAGTGCTCGACAGCATCACGCTCGCAACCCACGCCCGAACTCGCGTTGCCCTGCGGGTCGAAGTCGACCAGCAGCGTGCGAAAGTGGAGCGCCGCAAGGCAGGCTCCGAGGTTGACCGCGGTGGTCGTCTTGCCGACACCGCCCTTCTGGTTGGCGATTGCGATGGTCTTGCCCATGCTCACCGGTTAGCACACAAGGGCGGTGGGTCAACTTCGCAGCGCGCCCCCGAACCGGCTGGCTTCTGCACGAAACCGCGCCGCAGCGACGAATGGTTGACCGTCCCGCCCCCTCGTCTTAGGAGGGCGCGCCTCTCCCTCTGCAAGCGAGCAACCGAATGCGCTCTCCCCTCCGTCTTGGACTCCCCTGCCTCATCGCGCTGACCCTGCTCTCGGCCGGTTGTCAGAACACCCCAAGCAAGCTAGAAAAGTGGGCAAACACGGAGGCCTCCGAGGAGCTCTACAAGACGGTCTTGCTCGACCCCAAGTCGAACGACGAACTCCGCAAGGTAGCGCTCTTCCACCTCGTTGATCAGGCCGACTATTCCGCTGGAATGCTCATGGGCGGAGGTTTCCTCAAGCAGATCCCCGAAGCAACCCGGAGCCGTGCCGTCCGAGACGCGCTGCCACGCATCAAGTCAGACCTCCTCGACAAGGAGGGGCCCAAGCGCATCAAGGCGCGAGACCTCCTCTACCAGATCCGCCTCGCCGTGACCGATGCCCCCACCAAGGAGGCTATCGACGCCCTTCTCTTGGAGTGGGTGGCCCAGTCCTGGAAACCTGAGGCTGAGGTTGGCACCGTCGCCTTCCGCGACATCGCCGGCATCCTTGGCGCCGAAAAGGTGTCGCCGATTCTCATCAAGATTCTGAGCAGCAAGGAGCTCACCTTCGCCCAGGTCCGCGGCCTGCAGACCCAGCTCAACCGAACTGCCTGGCTCCCCAAGGCTGACGCCCTCGCTGCGGCCCTGCTGCCCGTCTGGGACCGCTCCGACATCCCCAACGACCCACAGCTGCGCGTCGACTTCCTCGACGACCTCGCGGCCTTCAAGGAGTCTGCTGCGCTTCAGGGCTGGCTCGTTGCTCGTGCTGCTGACCCCAAGACCGACCCCATCTTCGCCAACGTCATGATGGACATGCTCAAGGGCATGGTCGTCAACGACTCGCTCATCGCCAGCTACACCAACATGCTCCAGAAGGAGTCCGTCTCGCGCTGGGCCGCCTTCCAGAAGCTGGTCGAGGCGAAGAACTCTGAAGGTCTCGAACTTGCGCTCTCCAAACTGCCCGTCTCGGGAGAGTATGGCGCATGGGACCGTGGCATTGTCCCGAACGGCTTTTCGGAGGCAGGCAAGTCGGTCTGCAGCCTCTCCAAGCTGGCTGAGATGGGTGACAACGCTCGCCGCGTCTTCGAGGCCCACATCGGTGACGCCAATATCCATGCCGCCGCGCTCTCAGTGCGCTGCCTGCAGGAGCTCGGCGACGCGAGCACAATCGCCAAGCTGGAGGGCGCCAAGAGCGGCCCCCACGCCAAGACCGAGATCCCTGCCTGGGGCGGCATGAAGTTCGGCGCCCTCCTGGCCGAGAGTGTGACAGCCATCAAGACCCGCACGGGCGGCAAGTAGGCAGCCAGCGTGGTGGCCGCGCTCCTCGTAGCCCTGCTCTTTGCAGCGGCGGCGGCGCTCGCATCGGAGCCATCAGACGAGGAGCTCATGCTCCGATACCAGGAGGGGAACGAAGGGGCCTTCAACAAGCTCTTCGCTCGCCATCAGGGCTCTGTGCTCCGCTTCATGCTTCGGAGCACCCGCTCTGCCGCCAAGTCCGAAGAACTCACCCAAGAGGTCTTCTTCCGCGTGGTGCGCATGGCACCGAACTACGAGCCTCGCGCCAAGTTTCGCACCTGGCTCTTTACCATGGCCCGTAACCTCTGCATCGACGAGTCGCGGCGGGCGGAGAAGGGAAGGGTCGACTCGCTCGACGAGCCGATCGGCGATTCGGGCAACCTTCGGCGCATCGACCTCTTTGCCGATACCTCCCAGCTGCCTGCCGATCAGGGCCCCGTCCGAGCCGAGTTCAACGCGCGGCTGGCGACGGCGCTTGCAGAGATGCCGGCAGAGCAGCGCGAAGTCTTCGAACTGCGGGTCGTCGCGGAGCTCCGCTTCCCCGAAATCGCCTCCATCCTGAGCGCGAACGAGGATACCATCAAGGCGCGCTTCCGTTATGCCTGCCGTCGTCTGCGGGAGACCTTCGGCGACTACGCCGGCTTTTCGTTCGATGCCCCTGGCGCTGGCGAGAGGGGTGCTTGATGCGCCCTATGCAACGCGCGCCTAGACCCATTCTGCCACACGGCCGTTCCTTGCGCTGCGCCTGCTCGCGCGCCCCAGTGGCTCCATGACCAAGTTCGACTGCACAAACTGCCAGGATGCGCTGGCCGACTGCCTCGATGCGGAGACGCAGCCGACGGGTGACCTCGCGGCCCATCTCGCGGAATGCACCGAGTGCGCCGCGGCCTGGTTGCAGCTGCAGCAGGCCTGGAGCGTGCTCCGGCCGGAGGGCTTGGCGCTCTCGGCCGAGGCGCAGGCCCGGGTGCTCGCCTACGCTGCGGCGCACGCTCCCGGGGTGCAGCGGGTGACCGAGTCTGCTCCCAGCAGGCCGATCGGGCGCTGGTTCTGGGCCGCCTTCGCCGTCGCGCTGGCGGTCGTCGTCTGGAAGGTCGGTTCGGTGCCCGAGCCTACCCGCGCTGCGCCGCCAGAGGCTCCCAAGATGGCGCAGGTCGAGCCCGCACCGGCCGCGGCGCGTGAGCCGCTGCCGAACGCCGAAGCGGCCGCCCGCTCGGTCGCTGCGGAAGAGGTCACCGCTCCGAGCCCGAGGGCAGCAGCGGAGGTGGTGTTCGAGGCTGACGAGAAGCCGGCCCCGCGCGCAGGGGAGGGCGCCCCGCCGCCCGCCGCGCCGCCCGGGGCGACGGAGCGAGCAGAGGTATCGAAGGCGAAGGCCGAGACCGCGCAATCCGCCACCGAGGCACCAAAGACGGCTGCCTCTGCATTGTCGCGCGCGCCTCGCCTCCGCTCGGACACCAGGCAGGAGGAGCCGATGCCGGCCGAGGCGGGTGCAGGACCCGACAGCGTAGCCGGCATTGCCGCTGCTCCTGATGAGGATGAGGCCGCTGCCCCCGCGGTCCGCGCCGCCGCTCCCGAAGGCCGGGCTGCGGTTCGAGAGGCCCGCGCTGCTGCTGCCGCGCCCCCCGCGCCTGTGGTGGTTGGGGGCTCGCAGCCAGCTTCCCTCCCTGCCCTCGACCCTGCAACGCGCGCCGCGCTCGACACGCTGCTCCGGGCTGGCGGGGTGGGCGCAGAGGGCTGGTCACAACTTCGCGCTGCTGCCACGGCCTCGTCGCTTCGCGGATTCGAAGCACTCCTTGCCTCCTGCGGCGCAGATACCCGCCTCTGCGATGGTGCTGCGCTCGGCGCGGGTGCCCTCCGTGCGGCCGCTCGTCGGGCCGATGCCACGCCGCTGCTGCAGCGCGCAGCGCGGAGCGAAGTGGGCGCAGTGGCGGCCGCTGCGCGCCGGCTCCTCGCCGGACCATGATCCGCCTTGTTGCGCTCCTTCTCGCTCTGCTGAGCGCCGGCTGCGCTGAAGGCCCGCGCGAACGCCTCGTCGTGGCGCTCGAAGCGGCGCCCAAAAACATCGACCCCCGCTTCGCCGCCAGCGACTACGACGGCAAACTCTCGCGGCTCCTCTTCCCGGGTCTTACCACCAACGACACGCCGTCCGGCGAGACCGAACTCGACCTCGCTGCCAGCATCGATGACGAAGGCTCCGGTCGCCTCCGCGTCGAGCTCCGCGCCGACGCACGCTTCTCCGACGGCAGCCCCGTGCTCGCCGCCGATGTCGCTGCGACCTACGCATCGATGGCAGACCCTGCCTCGCCGAGCCCCTATCGGGCCCTCTTCAGCACCATCTCCACCGAGGTGCTCGGTCCGCGCAGCCTGCGCCTCACAGCCAACCCTGCCAAACCATCGCTCCGCTACGAACTCGAGATGGGTGTGCTGCCCGCAGCCTGGCTCCGCTCCGCCGGCGCAGACAAGGCCGAGGCAACCATCGGCGCAGGCCACTGGCGGCTCCTCCGCACGGAGAGCGACGGAACCATCGTCTTCGCGCCCGTTGCGCCGCGCCCCGGCCAGCCCTCCGAGCTCTGGTTCAAGCCCATGGTGGACGACAACGCCCGGCTCTTTGCGCTCGCCACCGGGCGCGTCGACCTCGTGCAGAACGCCGTCCCGCCCAACCTGCTCAGCGTTGTTCGAGGCTACGACTCTCTCGCCGTGGAGCAGTCCGACTCCTTCAAACTCACCTACATGGCCATCGCCACGCAGCACCCCACCTTGGGCAATCGGCGGGTGCGCGAGGCCATCAGCCTCGCGATCGATCGGCAGGGCATCATCGACAGTCGGCTCGCAGGGACGGCCAACGTCGCAGACGGCTTTCTCCCGCCTCGAAACGCGCTCCACGACGCCTCGCTCCGACCGCTCGGCTTCGACCCCGCTCAGGCTTCGAGGTTGCTTGACGAAGCCTCACTCCCCAAGGCCGCCGACGGCTGCCGCGCCAATCTCACCATCAAGACCTCCACCAACAAGCTGCGACGGAGCATCGCAACGCTCATCGCTGCCGACCTCACCCGCGTCGGCCTCTGCACCGAGGTGCAGAGCCTCGAGTGGGGCACCTTCTTCGACGACCTCAAGCGGGGCAACTTCGAGCTCGCCACGCTGCAGTGGCCGTCGGTGCAGGAGCCCGGAATCTTCCGCTGGGTCTTCCACTCCGCCTCGATCCCCACCGAGGCCAACGGCTGGTCCGGTGCCAACCGCGGTCGTTTCGTCGACCCCGACACCGACAGGCTCATCGAGGCTGCCGAGGCCGCCAAGAGCCCTGAAGAGCGCCGCAGCGCCTACGCCCTGTTGCAGCAGCGCCTGGTCGCCGAACTGCCCTACGCCTTCCTCTGGAACGAAGACAACATCGTTGTCCACAACCGGCGCTGGAGCGGCTTTGCAGCGCTTCCCAATGGACGGCTCCAGGCGCTCTCCAAGGTCCGCGCTAACCCTTGAGCCTCTACCCCTTCGTGGCGAGGACTTCCTGGATGTGGGCGCGAAGCTCGTCCGGATCGGTGCCGCCCGTGTAGACGCGGCGAACTACGCCCTCACGGTCCACCAGCACCTTGAACGGGATGCGATAGACCGCGTAACGGCTGGACGCCGACCCATCATCCAACAGGATCGGGAAGGCTCCCGCTGCGCCACCCAGCGCGCGGCGGATCGCAGCGCCCCGGTCGGCCATATCGTCGTCGATGTTGACCGACAGCAGTGTGAAGGGCTCGCTGCCAAGGTCGTGCGCCAACACCGCCAACGAGGGCAGCTCACGCTTGCAGGGGCCGCAACCGGTGGACCAGAAGTCGATGAGCCGAACCTGGCCGTTGCTGGCCGCGAGCGAAGTCACGGTCTCGCTGTCCATCGTCCGAAGCGAAAAGCCGGGTGCGGGCTGGCCGATCAGTGCGCTCTGCGGCCCCGTTCCTGACGCTGACTGAGGGTGCGAACGGTACCAATGGATGTTATAGACGACGAGCAGGCTGAGCACCGCTACGGTCAGCCAAGGCACGCGCCGCCACCACGGGGCTGTCGGGCTCGCTGCTGCGATTGCGGGCTCCATCTTCATCTCTCAGACACCCTCGCTCGGACCATCGATGGACCTCCTTGTAGAACCTGCTGCGAGCCACGGCAAACGAACCGCATCGCCTCTCGTGCGATTCGCGTTCTTCGGGCTGATGTTTGTCGCCGCCTGTAACAAGCCGGCAGGCGAGGCCCCAACGGAGACCGCCGAAGGAAGCGCCGCCCCCGTGCCAGTCGAGGTCGCCAAGGTGGCTCGGGGCGCCATGGAGCAGGTGGTCACGGCAACTGCGACGCTTGCCAGCGAAGCCTCGGTGACCCTCTCCACGATGGCCTCCGGAAAGCTCCTCTCCTTCGAGGTCGAGGAGGGCGCAACCGTCGCCAAGGGCGCGCTGCTCGCCCGCGTCGACGCGCAGGATGCCGCGATGGCCGCAGAAGAGGCCGGCCGCCTGCACGCGCAGGTGGAACGCGAGATTGTGCGCGTCCGCCCGCTCGTCGAAAAGGGCTTCGTTGCCCGCCAGATCCTCACCGAGCTCGAGGCCCGCCTCTCCTCCGCCGCATCGGCGCGCGAACGAGCTGCGCTCCGTGCCGGCGACGGCGAGATCCGCGCGCCCTTCGACGGCTTGTTGCTCCGCCGCGAAGCACAGCCTGGCGCGCTCGTCACGCCCGGCATGCCCATCTGTCAGTTCGCAGACCCCAAGGCCCTGTCCGCCCGCTTCCTGCTCCCGGAGCGCTGGCTCCAGAGCCTCACCGTCGGCTCCAAAGTCCGCCTCCGCGCCGACGCGCGCACAGGCTGGGAACTCGAGACCACGGTCACCCGCATCGACGCAACCGTCGACGCTTCCACCGGCACCGCAGGCATCCAGGTCGCCATCCCAGCCGACCAGACCCAAGGGCTCCGGCCAGGCATGTTCGTCCGCGCCGAGTTCGTCGTAGACGCCCACGCCGACGCTCTCCGCATCCCCGCCCGTGCGGTGCTCTACCGCGGCCAAGAGACCTCGGTCTTCATCCTCCGCGCCAAGGGCAAAGAGTCGGTCGCAGAGCGTCAGTCCATCAAGCTCGGCTTCGAGTACCGCGGCTTCGTCGAGGTCACCTCAGGTCTCGTCGAGGGCGCCGAGGTTGTGGTCGTAGGCCAGAGCGGTCTCGACGCGGGCGCCAAGGTCATCGCCCATGCGGAGCCTGCATCTGCGCCTGTTGGCAGCGGCGCTGCGCTCCCCGCTGAGGCCTCCGGGGCAGGGCGATGAAGGCGCGAAGCTGGTCTGCCATTGCCGCAGACCGCCCCGTCGCGACCTGGATGGCAACCGTCGCAATCGTGGTCTTCGGCCTTGTCTCGCTCGGCCAGCTCCCGCTCGCGCTGCTCCCCGACCTGAGTTACCCCACCATCACTGTCCGCACGACCTTTGACGGGGCCGCGCCGGAAGAGGTGGAGCAGGCCGTCACAGACCCCATCGAGAAGGTGGTCGGCACGGTGGAAAACGTGGTGGGCGTGCAGAGCGTCTCGCGGCCAGGCGTCTCCGATGTGACCCTCAAGTTCCGATGGGGAACCCGGCTCGATCTCGCCTCGCAGCGGGTCCGTGAGCGCCTCGATGTCCTCGAACTCGACAGCGCGGCGGGCAAGCCCTCGCTCCTGCGCTACGACCCGGCGCTCGATCCTGTCCTGCGCGTCGCCATCTCCGGTGACCAACCTCCGACTGAGCTTGCTCGATACGCCAAGGAGTTCATCGAGCCTGAGCTCCAGCGCGTCGCAGGGGTCGCCTCCGTCCGCACCCGCGGAAGCCGCGACGAACTCATCCGCGTCGCCCTCGACCGTGACCGACTCAGCGCCGCCGGCGTGCAGATCAGCGAGGTCGAAACCGCACTGCGCAGCCAGACCATCAATGTCGCGGGCGGACAGCTCCGCAACGAAGGCGTCGACTACCTCGTCCGCTCCGTCAACGAGGTCACCACCGCCTCCGAGCTCGCCGACCTCCCGCTCCGCTCGGGCTCCGCGACGGTCCGTGTTGGCGACGTCGCGACCATCACGCGCGAGCTCCGGCCCGTCGAGGTCATCACCCGTCTCGACGGCACCGCCGCCGTCGAGGTCTCGGTCTTCAAAGATGGCGACGCCAACCTCGTCTCCGTCTCCAACGCGGTGCATCAGCGCCTCTTTGGCCGCCTCCCCGGCGAGCAGCAGCAGCCCCCCGACGGCAGCGGCGACGCCGAACGCGCATCGACGCTTCAGGACGAGGCGCCGGCCGGCGTCAAACTCCGCATCGTCGGCGACCAGGCGGTCTTCGTCCGCGCCTCCATCAAAGAGGTCACAGATGCCGCAGTCATGGGCTCCTTCTGGGCCATCGTCGTCATCTTCCTCTTCCTCCGCTCCGGTCTCTCCACCGTCGCCGTCGGCCTCGCCATCCCCGTCTCCGCGCTGGTCACCTTCGCCGGCATGAAGATGCTCGGCATCAGCCTCAACATCATGTCGCTCGGCGGCCTCGCGCTCGGCACCGGCATGGTCGTCGACGACGCCATCGTCGTGCTCGAGTCCATCGCCCGAAGACAGGCACTCGGCGATAGCCCCCGCACCGCCGCCATCCGAGGCGCAGAAGAGGTCGGCGCGGCCGTCTTCGCCTCCACCATGACCACCGTCGCCGTCTTCGCCCCCATGGGTTTCATCGAGGGTGTCGCAGGCCAGATCTTCGGAGATCTCGCCTGGACCGTCGTCATCTCGCTCACCGCCTCGCTCATCTTCTCCCTCGTCTTCGTCCCCATGTTTGCCGCCACGGTGGGGCGCGGGATGCTCGGCCAGTTCAGCCAGCAGCTCGCCGCAGACGAAGGGCTCGCGCTGGCTGGAAATGACGACGAGACCAAGGCCGTCGCCTCGCTCTCCGACCGGCTCCGCGGCGCCTTCTCGCTCTCGCCAATCGTGACCGCCTGGCACAGCGCCGCGGCAGAGTGGCGCGCCTTCGGAGCGCTGCCCGCAGGCCCACTTCGGACCGCGCTCCGCCTCGCCTCGCCGGTTCTCTTCCCCCTCGCGCTTCTGCGCCTCATCGTGGGGCTGGTCTTCGGCCTGCTCCTGTCGCTGCTCGCTGCCGCAATAGGCATCATGGGCGCCCTCGGTTTCGTCATCTGGTGGCTTGTCTCGCGCACCATGGGCCTCCTCCTACGCCCCTTCACCTACCTCTTCCACCTCGGTTACGATGCGGCCGCCGCAGGCTACCGCTCGGTCCTTGCCGCTTCGCTCCGACAGCCCTCGGCTGTCTTTGCGGTCTCCGCGCTCCTCGCAGTTACGGGCGTCTGGGCCGCCAGCGGACTCGGCCTCTCGCTGCTGCCGGAGATGCGCCAAGGCGTGCTCGCCGTCGACATCGAACTGCCGGCCGGAACCCCCATCGAGCGCACCTCCGAGCGCATCGCAGCCCTCGAGACACGCCTGCTCCGCTCGCCCGCCATCGCCGGTGTCGGCACAAGCATCGGGGCGGCCTCCGACGACACCAACCTGCAGGACAGAGGTCCGCACCGTGCAGCGCTCCTCGTAGAAGCTGCCCCTCAAGACTCGCTCGAGGTTGCTGAGAAGGCTGCCGAGAGCGCAATCCGTAAGGCTGTTGCCCAGGTCGACGACCTCCGTGTTGGTGAGATTCGACCACCCTCGCTCTTGGCCTTTGAAGCCCCCATGATCATCGAGGTCACAGGCCGCCGCCTCGATGCCCTCTCGCGCAGTGCGCAGACCCTCGCTACCGCCGTCGAGAAGAGGGCACCAGGCGCCCGGGTCGAGGCTCCTACCCGCGAGGGTCTCCCCGAAATCCGCGTCCGTTTCGATCGCGATCGACTCGCCGCCTACGGCATCGACCCGCGCTCTGCCGCGGAGTCCATCCGCCGCTCCGTGCAGGGCGTCGTCGCCGCCGAGGTTCGTGAGACCGACCGCTCGACCGATGTCCTCGTTCAAGTGAATCCTGACCAGCTCTCCCGCATCGAAGACCTCCGCGCGCTCCCCCTGCGCGTCGAGAACACCGGCGGCGGCCTCTCGCTACCGCAGGGGGGAATCCAGGCCCTCCTCCGCGGCCTCACAGGCCTACCCTCCATGGGCTCCAACGCGGGAGCCTCCGCGGCCTCCAGCGCCCCCGCCGCTCCCCGTTCCATCCCCCTTGGCGCCGTCGCCGAGGTAGAGCTCGGAAAGGGGCCCGTCGAGGTCCAACACAGCGATGGCGAGCGTGTCGTCCGGCTGCCCGTTGATGGCGACTGGCGCTCCCTCGGTGAGCTCCGTGAGCGCCTCGCCTCCATCCTCCGCACCACCCCCCTCGAGCCAGGCGTAACGGCCCGCCTCCGCGGGCAATCGGCCGAACTCGATGGCGCAACACGGAGCATCATCTTCTCCATGCTCCTCGCGCTCTTCCTCGTCTACGCCGTCATGGCAGCGACCTTTGAGAGCTTCGTCGGGCCGCTCATCATCATGCTCACCATCCCGCTCGCAGGTGTCAGCGTTGCCTACACCCTCCGCCTCCTAGATGAACCCGTCTCCGCAGTCGTCGGACTCGGTGCCATCATCCTCGCCGGCATCGTCGTCAAAAATGCCATCGTCCTCCTCGATGCCGTCTCGCTTCTTAGGAGCCAGGGCATGGAGCGCACGCAGGCCGTTCAGGAGGCCTGCCAGATCCGGCTCCGACCCGTCGTCATGACCGCGCTCACCACCATCGTCGGCGTCGTCCCCATGATGGTCGCTCAGGGCGCAGGCGCAGAGATTCGTCAGCCCCTCGGCTGGGTGCTCGGCGCCGGCCTCGCAGGCTCCACGCTGCTCACCCTTGTTATCATCCCCGTCGTCTACGACCGGTTGGCTGCCTGGCGCGAAACTGCCGCAGCAGCCCCCCTCGAGCCGGACGAGCCCGACTTCGCCGATCCTTCCCTCAGCTGACGCGGGTGTGCTAACGAGCCCCCCTCTCTCCACGGTGTCACCATGACCGAACCTCGACGAAAGCAACTCCGTAGCTTCTTCTGCGACGAGCAGCTCTGGTCCGCCTATGAGCACCTCGCCAAGGAGCAGGGCGTCACCATCGATCAGCTCATCGGGCAGGCGCTCGCCGCTGCCATGACCAGCCCCGACCTCGTTGCGACGGCGCCGCCCGTGGGTCTCGTCCCGCCGGCCGTCCCCCCCGTGCAGACCACGGTTCCTATCGCCGCAGCCGCCATCCCGGAGCCCCCGGCAGATCCGCCGATGCCCAAGCTCTGGGTCATCCTCGACGGCAAGCGCTACGCGGTGAACAAGGCCCAGTTTGTTATCGGCAGGGGCGCCAACGAGACCGATCTCCTCATCGTCGACACCAATGTCTCCCGGCGTCACGCCCAAGTTGTGCTCCATCAGGGCTTCTTCTTCATCCAGGATCTCGGCTCCACCAACGGCGTCCGCATCGAGGGCAGCCGCGTAGACACGCGCCGCATCGTAGAGGGCGACCGCTTCGAGATCTGCGAACACCAACTCACCTTCACCTACCGGGATCTCGGTGCTGCCTAGCGCAACGGCGCAGACCGTCACGCCGCTCCGCCTACCGGCACCGGCAGACGGCGACGCCTCGTATGACTGGGAGCACATCGCCTATCTCCTGCCGGGCGCGCTCCCGACCCTCATCGACCCGGGGCCTGACCACCTAGGCGATGCGCTGCTGACCGCACTCGCCGACAGCGGGTTCGCCCCCGCAGACGTCGGTCAGATCCTCCTCACCTCGCACGCCGCAGAGATCGCAGGCAGTGCCCACCGGTTCCCCGCCGCAACCCTCTTCGCGGCGCCGCATACCGCCGATGACCGCCTCCTCCGCACCCACCGCGAATGCGCCCGCAGCCTGGGCGAAGAGGTTGCGCAGGTCACCCAGCCAACGCCCGCTGCGCGCACCTGTTGGGAGCGCTGGCAGGCCCGACACCCGGCCCTCCCCGTCACCCTCGCCAACCTGCGACCGCTCGTAGATGGAGCGCTGCTCCTCGCAGGCGACTCCACCCTGGTCGCCGCTCGTCGCCCCGCCTTCTCCGACACCGGCATGGTCTTCGCCTCTCTCGATGGCGAGGCCCTCTTTGCCGGAGAGTTCGGACTCCTCGACGACGATCTCCCTGTCGGCGACTGGCAGGCCTTTGCCGACTCCCTCGGCGCCATCACGCAGGGCGCGCTCCCGCAGACGCTCTACCCCGCACGCGGACGCATCGAGGCCACCGGCCAGGTCGCCTTCCGCGCCATGGCGCTGTCGGCCAACAACCTCATCTCCAATCTCCCGCTCGCGCTCGCCCGCCCCGCCACCCTGCAGCAGCTCTTCGAACGCGACCTCGGCTACTGGCCCGACGCCATCGCGGAGTCTGCACTCCGCCTTGTCCGCCTCCGCTCCGCGCTCGAGGAGCTGGCCCGCGCCGGCGTGATCTACCGGCAGCCTGCTCCCACCATGCTCCAAACCGGCTACGCGATGATTCCGGCCTAGGGTGCCGGTGGCGCCGCGCTGGTGCGCAGAACCGCAAACTGTGGATACAGTCGTCCATCGTTGCCCGCCGTCTCCACCTCCGACTCTTCGACCTCCACCCAGAGCCGCGTCCCGTCAGGAGCATTCTCCGAATCCACCGGCGAATCGGGCTTCGAGCCTGGCCAGATGAGTGCCGTGCGACGCCACTGCCCCCACACCTGAACCTCCCAGACGGGGCAGTCGCAGGCAGCCCGGTTCACCCGCGCGACCACCCAGAACGGCGTCGTCGCATTCGCCGCGAGCTCCGCTTGTGATGTCGCAGCAGCCAGTCGCAACCGCGCCTCGTCCGACGGCAGCCGGCCTACGCCCGACATCCGCCGCACGGCGTTCGGAGCACAACCGCAGGCCCACGCGAACAGCGCGATCAGGCAGACAAGACGAAGAGAAGGCTTCATGCCGTTCCGACTAGCCCACTTCAGCCGGCGGCAGCAACCCGTCCACAATCGCAAGGTGCGCAGCGGTCGCGCTGCCTCCCGCATCGGCAAGCACAATCGGCTCCAGCAGCCGCAGCCCCTCCGCTCCCTGCTCGCGCGCCGTCAGCACCACAAAGGCGGGCGCAGCGCCTTCGCTCGCAACAACCCGTCGCACCGAAGCTCCCCCAAGGCCGGCCGCCGCGAGCGCCGCAACGGCCATCTCCTCCCGCGCGCCCGGATAGACAAAGACCACCGCGCCGCCCGCGACCATCCGCTTCGCCGCCTGCAGCAGCTCCACCAGCGAGCCGTTCGCCTGATGACGCGCCAGCGCCCGCTCCTGGTTCGGGCTCGGCGTCCCCTCCCGCGCGCCAAAATAGGGCGGGTTCATGAAGACAACCTCTGGCGCATCGACCTCCTGTGGGAGCCGCCGCACATCGCCCTCGACCACCGCGATCCGCTCCGCGAGGCCGTTGCGAACCGCATTCTCCCGTGCCAGGTGCGCCAGCGACGGCTGAATCTCGAATGCCTTGCCTCGGTACTCCGGCAGCATCGTCGCGAGGCAGAGTGAGACCACGCCCGACCCCGCGCCAAACTCCGCGCCGCGCCGTGGACGGAGCCGCGCCACCTCGTGCGCCAGCAGCACAGCGTCGAACGAAAAGCGGTAGCCCCGCCGGTGTTGCAAGATGCGTACCCCGCCCCGGTACATGGCGTCGTCGGTCCGCTCCTGATCCTCCGGCGCGGTCATCTTCAGCGTGCGCCGGTCAGGTCGTAAAGCACAACGCCGCTCAACACCTTGGGGAAGAAGAAGGTCGACTTCTGCGGCATGAAGTCGCCCGCCTCGCAGATCGCCCGCACCTTCGCCACGGGCGTGCCGTTCATGAAGATGGCAGCTTGGGTCCGACCGGCTGCGAGATCCGCCAGCGCCTCACCCGCCTCTTTGTAGTAAAAGATGTTGGTCTTGGCCGCCTGTGCTTCCCGCGAGATCCCGGCTCGACGCTCGAGCAGCAGCTCGTGCAAAATCGCCACGTCGAGCGCTGCCATCTCCGCCACACCCTGCATGGTCGCCTGCTCTGCTGCAGCACGAACAGGATTCAGCGTCGCGAGCGTCAGCGAGAGCTCACCATGTGGCGCCGTCGCCAACACGAACGATGGCCCGGCCTCTCCCGCGCGCCGCAGCGCTGCGAGCCAGTCCGGAGGCGCCGTTGCCGCGTCGACCGCAGTGAAGTCGAACAGCTCCGCAGTCCGCGACAGCCAGGCCGCGGCATCAAACTCTGACACATCGTGGAGTCCGCGATGGGTCGGCAGAACCACCAAGCCTGGGTCATCTGCATTGGCGAAGAAGGCCAGCGTGAAGGCAGCCGGCCCATCGGTGCCGAGCGCGCCTTGGTTGCGGGCGTAGCCCAGCGCAGTCTCGTAGCGGTGGTGACCATCGGCAATGAGTAGCCGCTCGTCGGCCAGCCGCGCAGACACCGTTGCGATGGCGGCAGGGTCGCTGATGGACCACACCTGATGGTGCACACCATCATCGGTCCGCGTGTCCAGAAGCGGCGCCGCCGCTGTTGCCGCAGCCAGCGCGGCATCCACAACGCCTGCAGGGTCGCTGTAGAGCAGAAAGATCTGCGACAGCTGCGCCTCGGTCGCCTCCATCAGCGCCAGCCGATCGGCCTTGGGACCGGAGAGCGTCCGTTCGTGCGGAAGAACCACCTTGTCGGAATACGCGTGCAGGCGGGTCAGGCCGAGAAACCCCTTCCGGAGCACCTCCCGCCCGTCGGGACCGGCAAAGCGCTGCCAGTAGATGTAGAACGAGGGCGCCTCATCCTGCTTCATCACGCCGGTCGCCAGCCAGGAGCGGTAGAGCGTTGCTGCATGCGCATACCTGTCTGCCGACCCATTCTCGGGAAGGTCGAGCTCCACGAATGCGTAGGGGCTGCGCGCTGCCAACCGCGCGCGCATCGGGCCATCGATGACATCGTAAGGAGGGCTCACAAGCTGCTCCAGCGGGCCGCTCACCGTTGTGTCATACCGAACGCCTCGCAGGGGCAACACCTCAGCCATCTTCTTACTCCGCCGCGACTTCGCTGCAGCCCGTCCGGCAGCAGCTATCCCAATTCGAACCGTTGCAAGAAGGCAGCGGTTTCGGTTACACTCTATCCCTCACTCGGGGCGGTCTGCCACCCCCATTTGCGAAGAGTATGGGATGATCTACGTAATCGCCGAATCCTGCCACGGAACCTGTGACACCGCCTGCGTTGATGTCTGTCCGGTCGACTGCATCCACGGGCCCATCCCGCTCGATCAGGTCCGCGCAACCAAGGCCTCCGGCGGCGAGCTCAAGCTCCAGCTCTACATCGACCCCAACGAGTGCATCTCCTGCGGCGCATGCGAGCCCGAGTGCCCCGTCGACGCCATCTTCGAAGACGAGGAGCTCCCCGCCAAGTGGAGCAACTACGCGGCGCTCAACGCCGAGTTCTTCAAGAACCGCGCCTAGGCTCAGCGGCCGCCTCGCAGCGGCTGCAGGTAGTTCGCAAGAACTGTCCGCCGCTCGCCCGAGTCGAACTCCACCGTCTGCCGCGTCTTGCCGGCAGACTGCTCGCTCTGCACCACCGTGCCGTCGCCGAACAGCGCATGCCTCACCCGCTGCGCTGCCACGGCTGTCACCTTGGTAACGGGCGCATTCGCCACGTAGCCATCGTCAAAGATGATGCCCTCCTCCGGGACCTTCCGGCCGATGCCGCGCGCGGGCTCCGCCCAGTCGTCTCCGCTTCGCTGATCAAAGTCGTAACTCGAGCGGCGATCCAGCGGAGGTCCAATGGGATCGCGGCCCCGCCACGGCAGCGAGCGCGACGCGCTACCCTCCAGCCACGACAGCTGCTCCGACACCTCGATGAGGAAGGGCGATGCATTGGTCTCGCGCGTCTGCCCGTGCAGCCGCCGCCGCATCGCCGCCAACAGCACCAGCTCATCCTGCGCCCGGGTCACAGCCACATAGAAGAGACGCCGCTCCTCATCGTCGGCGCCCGCCTCCGCCGCGTCGCGACGACGCATCGGAAAGAGCCCCTCCTCCAACCCGGCCACCACCACACCCAGAAACTCCAGACCCTTGGCAGCATGCACCGTGGTCAGGACCACCTTGTCGTCGCTGCTCAGCCCGTCCGAAGCCTGCCGCAGCACCGTCCGCTCCAAGAACCCCGCGATGCCACCGCTCTCAGGCAGCGCATCGTGTTCCCGCAGCATCGCCCGGAGATCGTCGAGGTTGCGGCACCGCTCCTCGCCATCCTCCTTCTCCGCCAGCGCCTCCTCAAACTGAGAGGCCGCCAGCGCCTGCTCCAGTGTCGCCGAAGCCCCGGCGCTCTGCGCCATCTGCACCACCTCTTCGAGGATGCGCCCCAGCGAAGCCACGCCATCCAGCGCCCGCTTCGTCACTGCCTTCTCGGATACGATGCGTGAGAGTGCCTCCGTCAGCGGCACCTTCGCATGCGCCAACCGCCACTGCTCGATCGCGCGAATCGTCGTCGCCCCGATCCCCTTCGAGGGGAAGGTCGCCACCCGCGCCAGGGCGACGGTGTCGCGGTCGTTCACCGACAGCCGCAGCCAGGCCATCGCATCCTTGATCTCGGCCCGCTCGAAGAACGAGGTGCCGCCCACCAGCGCATAGTCCACGCCACGCCGCCGCAGCGCCTCCTCCACCACCCGCATCTGCCCGTTCGTCCGGCACAGCACTGCGCAATCACGCCACCGCCAGCCACGCGTTGCATGCCAGCCCTCCAGCACGCGGCAGATCCGCTCCGCCTCGTCACGGTCGTCCACCGCCACAAAACAGCGCACTGGAGTGCCGCCAGCGCGCACCGCGATGCTCTGCTTCTCCATCCGCTCGGGTAGCCGCTCCACCACGCTCGTCGCCACCCGCAGGATGTCGCGCGTCGACCGGTAGTTCTCCGCCAGATTCACAATCCGTACAGGCGCAAACACCTCCGTGTAGCGTCGCACGTTGGCCACCGTCGCGCCCCGCCACCCGTAGATGGACTGGTCGTCGTCGCCCACCACCACCACCTCGCAGCCCGGCCCGACCAGCATCTCGAGCAGCGCAAACTGTACGCCATCGGTGTCCTGAAACTCATCCACAAGCAGGTGCTGCCACCGCCGATTCACCTCCGCGCGGAGCTCCGGCGCCTCGCGCAGCAGCGTCACCGTCTGCAGAATCAGATCGGCAAAATCGCAGGCGTTCGAGCCAATCAGCTCACGCTGGTAGGCCTCGTAGAGCGTCGCGGTCTCCTCGCCCAGCCGCCCGCGGCTCTCGTCCGAAAAGGCCCGCGCTGTCGCGCCCTGGTGCTTCGCCGTCTGGATCGCCCCGAACGCAGCCTTGAGCGCTCCGCTGTCGTATCCGAGCTGCAGCTTCTCTGCGGCGCGCCGGAGCATGCTCATCGCATCCTCCTCATCATAAATCGCAAACCGCGGCGTCAGACCGAGCCGGCCACCATACTGCCGCAGCAGCCGAGCACAGACCGCGTGAAAGGTGCCGATGGTCACCCCTGCTGCCCGGGCACCGGCCAGCTGTTGAACCCTCTCCCGCATCTCCGCGGCAGCCTTGTTCGTGAAGGTGACCGCAAGGATGCTGCCCGAGGCGACGCCATCTTCCAGAATCAGCTTCGCGATGCGGGTCGTAATCACCCGCGTCTTGCCGCTGCCCGCTCCGGCAAGGATGAGCAGCGACTCGCCGCGATGCTCCACCGCCGCGCGCTGGTTGTCGTTCAACCCGCCCCGTTGTGACATCACTGGCCCACCCATCCGATCACTCGACGGTGACGCTCTTGGCGAGGTTCCGGGGCTGGTCCACATCGGTCCCCTTCGCATCCGCCACGCAGTAGGAGAGCAGCTGCAGCGGAATCACCGTCACGATCGACTCGAACAGCGGGTGCGCCTTTGGAACGACGAAGACATGGTCGGCAAAACGCTCCGGCCCATGCGCGCCCGCCGTCGTCACGACGATCAGCCGGCCGCCACGCGCCTTCACCTCCTCCACATTCGACATCACCTTCTCGAAGTGGCCGTTCTCGGGCGCGATGACCACCACAGGCAGCGTCTCGTCGATGAGCGCGATCGGCCCATGCTTCATCTCGCCGGCAGCATAACCTTCGGCGTGAATGTAGGAGATCTCCTTGAGCTTCAGCGCCCCTTCGAGCGCGATCGGGAACTGCGCCCCGCGGCCCAGGAAGAGGCAGCTCGTCGCATGCACCAGCTCCTTCGCCATCGCCCTGATCTGCGGCTCAAGCGCGATCGCCTGCTCCACCATCCCTGGAATCTGACGGAAGGCGCCCACCAGCTCAGCCCGCCTCTCCGCATCGTCCAACAGACCACGGTGCTGCGCAAGCCAGAGCGCAAACAGGTAGAGCGCCGTTAACTGCGTCGTGAAGGCCTTCGTCGATGCCACACCAATCTCCGGCCCCGCCTGCGTGTAGATGACCGAGCCACACTCACGCGCAATCGTCGACTCCATCACATTGCAGACCGCAGCTGTCTTCGCGCCAAGCCGTTTCGCCTCGCGGATGGCGGCAAGCGTGTCGGCCGTCTCGCCGCTCTGCGAAATCGCGATCGCCAGCGTCCGCTCCGTCACCACAGGGTCGCGGTAACGGAACTCACTGGCCAGTTCGAGCTCCACCGGCACCCGCGCGAGCGACTCGATCGTGTAACGCGCCACCATGCCCGAGTGATACGAGGTACCGCAGGCGATGATGATGATGCGATCGATGTCGCGCAGGAAGGCCGGCTCCAAGTTGAGCTCCGGAATCTCCACCATGTTGGTTCCGGCCGCGATCCGCCCGCGCAGCGTGTCTACGATCCGTGCGGGCTGCTCGTGGATCTCCTTGAGCATGAAGTGCTTGTAGCCCTGCTTCTCTGCCGAGATCGGGTCCCAGGCAATCCGCTTGACGGGGCGCTCCACAGCGGCACCCGACTCATCAAAGACGCTGATCCCCTCGCGCCGCAGAATCGCGCTGTCGCCGTCCATCAGGAAGATGACATTCCGCGTGTGCGCCATGATGGCCGGCACATCGCTCGCCGCGAACTGCTCGCCTTCGCCAAGGCCCAGCACCAGCGGAGAGGCCTGCCGCGCGGCCACGATCTCGTCCGGATTTCCGCCGTCGAGCACCACCAGCGCATAGGAGCCGCGAATGAGCGAAATGGCGAAGCGCACCGTCTCGTGCAGCGACCCGAACGAACCCCGATGCTTCGCAATCAGCTGCGCCGCAACCTCGGTGTCGGTCTCCGACTCAAACACGGCGCCGCCCGCGATCAGCTCCGCCCGGAGCTCTGCGTAGTTCTCGATGATGCCGTTGTGGACAACCACAATGTCGCCCACCCGATGGGGGTGCGCATTCTTCTCAACGGGCCGGCCGTGCGTCGCCCAACGCGTGTGCGCGATGCCGACTGTCCCCACCACGGGAGCCGCCATGAAGGCCCGCTCGAGGTTCGCCAGCTTGCCCTCCGACCGCACGCGAACCAGCTCCTCCCCGTTGTAGATGGCAAGGCCGGCCGAATCGTACCCGCGGTACTCTAGGCGCCGAAGCCCTTCGATGAGGATAGAGCCGCACGGCTGATGGCCAACATAACCCACAATTCCGCACATGACGCGACCTCAGCGATAGAACGAACAGGCTCGGCATCCTAGCAACACCTGCGTCCCTCTTCCAACAACGAACCGTCGCTTGCGGCTACGAGATCAGCGACTTCCCGCCACTGCGCGGCTACCCGCCGCCACCGTCGCGTTCTCAAGCCGGCAGAAACTCTCTACCCGCGCTCCGCTCCCCACCCGTGTGCTGCCGAGCAGCGCCACAAACGGCTCGAGCACGGCGTCTTGCTCTACCACGCAGTCGTGCTCGATGTAGGTCGTCGCAGGGTCCAGCAGCGTCACCCCAGCCAGCATCAGCGCACGGTTCGCATGCTGCTGTGCATAACGCTCTGCGCGGGACAGCTGCTCTCGGTTGTTCACGCCATGCAGCGCCTCGATGTCGTCCGACACCACCACGGCTGGGGGCGAGCCGCGGTCGTAGGCCAGCGACACCAGGTCGGTCAGATAGAACTCACCCTGCGCGTTGCTCGCGTCGAGCCGCGACAGCCCCTCCACCAGGAAGCCAGCATCCACCAGGTAGATGCCGATGTTCACCTCGGTGATGAGCCGCTGCTCCGCCGTGCAATCCTTGTGCTCCACAATCGCCCGTGCCCGCCCTTCGGCATCGCGCACGATGCGACCGTAGTCGGTCGGGCCCTCTGCATGCGCCGTCAGGAAGCTCAGCATCCCACCCGAAGTCTGGTGCAGTGCTACGAGTGCCTCGATGTCCTCGGCGGCCACATTGGGCACGTCGCCGTAGAGAATCATCACCGCGCCGGCGTAACCCTCAAAGGCTGCCTGCGCGCTCTTCACCGCGTCGGCCGTGCCCACCATGTTGTGCTGCACATGGGTCGAGACCCGCTTGCCGGCAAACCGCTCCGCAAGCCAACCCTCCACCAACTCTCGTCCGTGGCCCACCACCACAGCGACCTCTTCCGCACCCAGCGCAAGCGCATGAGCGACAGGGTAGGTCACCATCGGAAGGCCGCGTACCTTGTGCATCACCTTCGGAAGCGAAGAACGCATCCGCGTGCCCAGACCCGCAGCCAGCACAACCGCTCGAAACGTAAGTTCGCTCATCGTTGTAGCCCCTTGTCCCGCCGCCTCAGTAGGCGTGCAGCTCACGCATCGCCCGCGCCAAGTCATCGGTCTGCGGCAGAATCACATCTTCCAGGCTCGGCTCGTAGGCCACAAAAGTGTCCATGCCCGCAACCCGTCGCACCGGTCCGTCGAGGTACTCGAACAGCTCGTCCGAAATCCGCGCCGCAATCTCCGCGCCGTAGCCGAACGACATGTGGTCCTCATGCGCCACAATCACCTTGTTTGTCCGCATCACAGACTCGCGGATGGCCTCCCAGTCGTAGGGCGCCAGCGAGCGAAGGTCGATGACCTCCACCTCGATGCCCTCGCTCTCTGCAAGGTCCTGCGCCGCCTTGTAGGCCCGCTGCACGAGGCAGCCGTAGGTGATGACCGTGAGATCGCTGCCGCTACGAACCGTCCGCGCCTTGCCGAACGGGATCATGTAGTCGTCGCCCGGGTCCTGCGACTTGTTGTAGGTCTGCCGGTAGAGGTGCTTCGGCTCCAGGAACATCACCGGATCGTCGCACCGAATCGCCGTCCGCAACAGCCCAGCAGCATCCTGCGCATTGCTCGGCATCACCACCCGGAGGCCCGGAATGTGGGTGAAGAGCACCTCGCCCGACTGGCTGTGATAGGGCGCGCCGCCCTTGAGGTATCCGCCGATCGGAACGCGCACCACGACGGGCGCGCTCCATGTGCCATTCGACCGCCACCGGAAGTTCGAAAGCTCATTCCGAAGCTGCATGTAGGCGGGCCAGATGTAGTCGAAGAACTGAATCTCGACGACCGGCTTGAGCCCACGCGCAGCCATGCCGATGGCCCGGCCGATGATGTTCGCCTCCGCCAGCGGGCTGTTGAAGACCCGGTCTCCGCCATGCCGCGTCTGCAGGCCATGCGTCGCCTTGAAGACGCCGCCCTTGCCCTTCACCTTGCCAACATTCGCCACGCGGCTCACATCAGCCACATCCTCGCCGAACACCACAATCCTCGGGTCCCGTGCCATCTCCGATTGAAGACAGTTGTTGATGGAATCAACCATCGTCCCTTCGATGCCCGAGAACTGCGGCTCCGTCGCAAAGGCCTCGCTCGTCGGGTCGACCGTCGGCGAGTACATGTGGTGCAGCACCGTATCGGTCCCGGGGCGCGCTGCCGCCATCGCCGTGTCGGCCGCCGCAAGCACCTTCGCATCCACCTCCGACTTCAGCGTCGCAAGCTCCGCCTCCGTCAGTATCCCGCTCTCCACCAGCTTCTTCGCCACCGTCACAATCGGGTCGCGAAGCAGGTCGGCCGCAAGCTCCTCTGCGGGTCGGTAGAGCTCCTCGCTGTCCGACAGCGAGTGCGAGTAGGGCCGGATGACATGCGCATGCACCATCGCGGGACCCTTGCGCTCCCGCACATAGTTCACGGCCCGCTCCACCGCCGCATACGAAGCAAGCAGATCGCAACCGTCCACCTCCTCGATGTAGAGGTCCGGGAAGCTGGCAACCAGCGCGCTGATCGAGCCGCCGGCCGTCTGAGCCTCAACAGGAACGCTGATGGCATACCCGTTGTCCTCAATCATGTAGAGCACGGGCAGCTTGAGCATGCAGGCGCTGTTCAGCGACTCCCAGAACTCGCCCTGGCTCGTCGTGCCGTCACCCGACGACACATACATCACCTCGTCCGAATGCGAGGGGATGGAGCCGTCCGAAAGCGCCGCGACCGCCTCCACAATCGAACCTACCTGCGCCGCGCCTACGGCGTGCAGGAACTGCGTGCCCGTGCACGAACTCTTCGTCACAACATGTAGCGGACGGTGACCCCAGTGGCAGGGCATCTGACGACCACCCGAGTTCGGATCCGCCTCGGCACCAACCGCCTGATAGAGCACCTCTTCGGGCGTCATGCCGAGCGCAAGCATCAGCGCCCGGTCTCGGTAGTAAGGGAAGAAGTAGTCGTAGCTCGGACGCAGGAGGTGACCCGCGCAGACGAGCGGCACCTCATGACCGGCGCCCGAGATCTGGAAGTAGATCTGGTTCTGCCGCTTCATCGCGATCTCGCGATCGTCCAGCCGCCGCGAGGTGTACATCGTCCGGTACATCCCGACCACCGTCTGCGCCGACAGCCCCAGCTTCGCAGCCTCCGCCGCAAACCCAGTGCTGTTGCCCGCCGTCGTATCCTGCCTCTTCGCGTTCTTCGTGACAGCCATCTCGACCTCGCTCCTCGGCCCGAGCCGGCCTCTGCCATCTGCTCGAACCCGTCTCTTCGTTGCGCCGCCGTCTATCTACTGCTCCCAGCTTTGGGAAGCAGCGCGCACCTCGACCTATCCGGCTTTAGACAACGCACCGCGCCACGAACGCCAGCCTACCGCACAATCAGATTTACGATCTTTCCGACGATGTAGATCTCCTTCACCACCTGCTTGCCGTCGAGGAAGGGAATCACCCGCTCGTTCGCCTTCGCCAGCGCGATGACCTCAGCCTCTGCAGCCCCCACCGCGGCCTCAATCGTGCCGCGAAGTTTGCCGTTCACCTGCACGGCAATCTCAACGGAAGACTCCACCAATACGCTCGGGTCGTAGGTCGGCCAAGGCGCGTAGGCCAGCGTAGGACCATGGCCTAGCAATGCCCAGATCTCCTCGCCCAGGTGAGGCGCGAAGGGCGAGAGAAGCAGCGCGAACTGCTCTGCCGTCGAACGCGCGATGCTCTCCTGCTTCGACAGCGCATTCACCAGCTCAATCATCGCAGCAACGGCCGTGTTGAACCGCATCCCTTCGATGTCTTCGCCCACCTTCTTGATGGTCGCGTGCAGCAGCTTCGTCTCGGCCGCCGACGCGGCTCCGTCGACCACCTTCGGCGACAGCCCGCCCTCCTCGTCCGTCACCAAACGATAGGCGCGGCCCAAGAAGCGGTACATGCCGCGCGCTCCGTCGGTCTGCCACGGCTTCGTCGCCTCGAGCGGCCCCATGTACATCTCGTAGAGCCGCAGCGTGTCGGCTCCGAACTCCGCCACGACGTCGTCTGGATTGACCACATTGTACCGCGACTTCGACATCTTCTCGACCTGCATCTGCAGGGGCGCGCCATCGGCCTTCGAGAAGGGCTTGCCGTCGCGCAGCTCCGTCTGCTCGGGGTAGAGGTACCGCCCCGCCTCATCCTTGTAGGAGAAGGCCAGAATCATCCCCTGGTTGAACAGCCGCTTGAAGGGCTCCCGCGTCGACACCAGCCCGCAATCGTAGAGCACCTTGTGCCAGAACCGAGCGTAGAGCAGGTGAAGCACCGCATGCTCCGCGCCGCCCACGTAGAGGTCGACCGGCATCCAGTACCGCTCCTTCTCGGGGTCCACAAAGGCCGTCTCGTTGTGCGGGTCGATGTAGCGCAGGTAGTACCAGCAGGAACCAGCCCACTGCGGCATCGTGTTGGTCTCGCGCACCGCATCGAGCCCCGTTTCGGGGTCGGTCGTATGCAGCCACTCCTTGGCACGCGCCAAGGGCGGCTCCCCATCTTCTGTGGGTCGGTAGGCATCCACATGGGGCAGGGTGAGCGGGAGCAGGTCGAGTGGCAGCGCCTTCACCTTCCCGTCGCTCGTGTGGATGAGCGGGAAGGGCTCGCCCCAGTACCGCTGCCGGCTGAAGAGCCAATCTCGCAGCTTGTAGTTCACCCGACGCTCGCCGATGCCCCGCTCCTCGAGCCAGCCGAGCATCTGCTGCTTGGCCGCCTCCACTGCGAGCCCATCGAGGAAGCCAGAGTTCACAAGCTGGCCGTCACCGGCGTAGGCCGCCGCCGTCACATCGCCACCCGAGATGACCTCGACAATCGGAAGCGAGAACTGACGGGCAAACTCCCAGTCCCGCTCGTCGTGGCCCGGTACCGCCATGATCGCGCCCGTGCCGTAGCTCGCCAGCACATAGTCTGCGATCCAGATCGGCAGCCGCGCACCGTTCACGGGGTTCGTCGCATAGGCCCCCGTGAAGACGCCCGACTTCTGCTTCGCCTTCTCGCTCCGGTCGAACTCCGACTTCCGCGAGGTGGCGAGCACATAGGCCTCCACAGTCGCCCGCTCCGTCTCTGTGACGATGCGGGAGACCAGCGGGTGCTCCGGCGCAAGCACCATGTAGGTCGCTCCAAAGAGCGTATCGGGACGGGTCGTGAAGACCCGCACCTGCGCCTCTTCGTGACCTTCGACCGCGAAGTTCAGCTCTGCACCCTCCGAACGGCCAATCCAGTTCCGCTGCATCGCCTTGATCGACTCCGGCCAATCGACATCGTCGAGCTCGGTCAGCAGCCGCTCCGCATAGACGGTGATCTTCAAGAGCCACTGCCGCATGTTCCGCCGGAACACCGGGTCGCCCGTCTCCTTGTATTTGCCGTCCTCTACCTCTTCGTTTGCCAGAACGGTCCCCTGCGCAGGACACCAGTTCACCGGCACATCCGCCTCGTAGGCGAGCCCCCGCTCATACAGCTTCAGCAGAATCCACTGCGTCCACTTGTAGTACTTCGGGTCGGTCGTATCGATCTCCCGGTCCCAGTCATACGCCAATCCCAAACGCTTGATCTGACGGCGGAAATTCGCGATGTACTCCTGCGTGATGTCCGACGGATGCCGCCCTTCGCGCATCGCGGCACGCTCCGCCGGCAGCCCGAACGCATCCCAACCCATCGGATGCAGCACATTGAACCCCTTCATCCGCTTGTAGCGCGAGAGGATGTCCGTCGCCGTGTAGCCCTCAGGGTGGCCCACATGAAGTCCCGCGCCCGACGGGTAGGGGAACATGTCCAGCACGTAGTACTTCGGCTTGGAGTAGTCCTCGGGCGTCTTGAAGGTCTTGTCCGCCTCCCAGAAGGCCTGCCACTTCGGTTCAATCTCTTCGGGACGGTACTCAGCCATCTGCCTGCTCCACGCTTTCAAGAACGCTACACATCTCAAGGTGCGCAGCGTCTAGCACGCATGGTCGCGAGTTCAATCGGCAGAGCCTCCAACATCCCCTTCAATTGACGCTCCCGCAGCCGCAATCTATCCTCGACGCACGGTCTCTCTCCGACTGCCACCGCGGTATGCATGCGCCTCGCTCTCCTCTCGCTCCTGCTCCTCGCGAACTGCGCCGCGCCGGCCTCCTCTCGTCAGGTCGCAAGGCTCGACGCCGAACGTCGCACCGAAGACGAGCAGCGCGAACAGTCCCGCGCAGACCTCGAAGAGCTCCTCGCACGCGCCAAGGCTAAGCCCCGCACGCCGCAACCGACTCCGATATCGCCCGTCGCCCCGGTCGCGCCGGTCATAGCGTCGCCCGCCGATCCCTTCGACGATCTCCTCCCCGCGGGACACATCGCAGCAGAGGTCATCGCCCGCTTTCACAAGGCCGGGCCGCACATTCTCCTCCGTGCCCTCGAGTCCGAGCCCGCCCGCCTCAACGGCAAACTGCTTGGTCATCGCATCGTCTCGCTCGCGCCCGACGCCGCCTTTCTTCGGCGCGCGCAGCTCCTGCCCGGCGACATCATCACCGCCGTCAACGGTGCGTCGCTCCTCACCCCCGATGAGTTCATGAAGACCTGGAGCTCCCTCCCCACGCTCACAGCCATCGAGGTCAACCTGCTCCGCGGCTCCGAGTCTATCACCAAGCGCTGGGTCATCGACCCCTCGCCTGTAGCAGCACCATGAGGCTGCGCGCCCTCACGCTCGCCGCACTCCTCGCGGGCTGCCAGCAGCCGATGGAGGGAGACCCCGCCGTGCAGGCCGCTAGCGCCAGCGCGCTCGTCGCCAGTCAGTTCGGAAGTGGTGTCGACGCCGACCTTGTCGTCGCCACCGTCGGCACCGAGACCATCACCGCAGCAGAGGTCGCAGCCTACCTCGACCTCTTCCCTGCGCTCACCACCGCCCAGGCCGTCGACGACCTCGTCGACCTCCACCGCGCCTCGACCGCCGCAGACGAAGCAGGCGCCGCCGGACTGAAGACCGTCAAGCTCGACGCCGAACTGCGGGGTAGGGCGCTCGCCTATCTCCGCCTTCACCTCGACAGCAACGACAAGGCTATCGCCGTCAGCGACGCCAAGATCGACGAGGCGCTCAACGACCCCGCCTACTCCGTCTTCTACGGACTGCCCGAACGTATCCGCGCAACCCACCTCCTCGTCATGGCCCCGCCCGCGCCGCCGGCCAATGCGCCGGCCGCTGCAGTCCCGCCGGCAGATACCTCCGCTGCGAGCGCCGCACGCCGCAAACTCGCCGAAGACATCCTCGCTGACCTCCGCAAACTCGACCACCCCGCCACCGCGCTCGACCTCCGCAACGCCTTCAAGCGTCACCTCGAGGCAGCCAAGGAGCAGGGCATCGAACTGCACAAAGACGAAGGCATGGTCTTCCCGCGCCGCTTCTCAGGGCGCCCCCGCTGGCAGGGCGCCGTGGCCCGCGTCGTCGACCCCTTTGCAGACGCCTGCTTCAACGCCAAAGTCGGCGAACTCCTCGGACCCGTCGAGACCGAGTTCGGCCTCCATCTCATCGTCGTAGAGGAGCGGTACCCCGAGGTTGCGCCGCCCCCAGCAGAGCGCCGCGCCCGTGTCGCCCGCTTCCTCGCACTCCAGGCCCGCCAGGGCTCGCTCAAAGCCGAACTGGACCGGCTCGCTGTCGAACAGTCCGTTGTTCCCTATCCGGAGAACATCCGCGCCGTCTCCCGCTCCGCGGTCGATCAGGTCAAAGAGCGCAGCCAGAGCATCGCTCCCGGTGCCGCTCAGCGACCGTGACCCGGCCCCAAAACCCGCGGTAGGTAGGTATCGAAATCGAACTTCGGCGAGTGCTCCGGGACGTGGCAGGTCTGGCAGGTCGTCTCCGTCACTTCGCGGTGCACGCCACCCGGCACATTCACCAGCGACGGGTTCTTGATGTGGTTGCTGCCCGGCCCATGGCACTGCTCGCACTGCACATTTTCGAGGCCACGGAGATTGCCCAGCACGCTGCCGCCCGGCTCCCGGTAGCCCGTCACGTGACAGCCGATGCAGCTCCGATCGAACTCCTTGTTCCGCTCGCGCAGCGTATCGATGGCGTGACCGTGCTGCGTGGTCTTCCAGAAGGCATGCTCCGTCGTGTGGCACTTCTGGCACTCGACCACGCCCACATAGGAGGCGCTCCCTTCCGCCACGGGCGGAATCTCCTCCACCTTCCTCAGATTGATGGCCTTGAGCTCCTCATTGTAGAGAACCATCTCCTCGCTCACTTTCGGTTCGCAAGGGTAGCCAGGTTTCATGGCGACTGGCTCGAAGAGGTAGTTCCGCTCCGTCGCAACAAACGCGGGCGCGGCCCCACCTAGCCTCTTCCGCTCCGCCACGTAGCCATCAAGCTTACCCCGAAGCGCCTTCACAATCGGCGGCTCGGCCTGGCCCGCCGCAGGCTTCGGCAACGATGCCAACTGCCCTTCGGTCGTCGCGATGATCTGGTCCAGCCGCTTCCGCTCCGCCTCGCTCCCCACCCGGGCATTCTTCCACGGCCCGCTGCCGTTTCCGACCAGCTTCAGCCGGCCCAGATAGCGACCCTGATCGTAGGCCTCCAGCGTCACCGCGCTGCCAAGCTGCTCGCTCTCGTCGGTCTCACGCGGGTCCTTGCCGATGATGACAAAGTCCACGCCTGCCAGCCCATCGAGCTGCTGCCGCGCGGCAACGATGTCGCCCGAAAAGAGCACCGCAACCGCCGTCGGAGCCTCCGCCGCAGGCAGCCGCTTCAACGCCTGCAGAGAGGCCTCTATCCCGGCCTTCGCCGGCCCGGCCTTGATCTCCGTAACGGCCTCAACCGAAGCCGGCGGCGTCACGCCAATCAGCGCAATCCGCTCGGCGCCAACGGTGAGCAAAAGGTAGGGCGGACCAACCGGTGCGCCGGATGCGAGCGTCACATTCGCAGCCAGCACCTCCACCTTGGCGGACTTCATCTTGCCCAAGAAAAAGTCCACGCCCGCGGCCAGGTCACGCGAGCCGAGCGCCGTCGCCCGCAGCCCCATCACCGTCGCCGCCTCCATCAGCAGGTCGGCCTTCCGGAGCTCCTGCTCGCGATCGGCCTCCTCCAGCCTCTCCCGCTCAAAAAGGAAGTCTCCCGCAGCAACCACCGCGGTCGACTTCGTCTGCGCCGCCAGCGTCGTCGCAAACCCGGTGATGCGGTCGATGCCACCAAGGACAAGGTCAATCGTGCAGCCACACGGCTCCGTGTAGCCCTTCAGCCCAGACAGAAAGAGCAGCGTCGCGCCAGGCGGCCCCACATCCTCCACCTTCAACTGCTCGCCCTTCGACGCGCCAGGCCCTACCAACCCCTTCGACTCGGCTGAGCGCGCAGAACCCTCCGCCGCCGCCGTCTCCGGCACCAGCGAGGGTCCCTGCTTCTGCCCGCAACTTGCCAGCACGAGCCCGATCAGGGGCATCACCACAACGAGGCGGAGCGCAGAAATCATACCGCCCCCTCAAGGCGCCGCAGCCCCTCCAAGAGCTTTTCCTTGGCTCCCTCGGCATCCCGCAACTTGGCACGATCCGTCTCGACCACCTCCGCCGGAGCATTGGCCACAAACCGTTCGTTCGACAGCTTCTTCACGAAGAAGGCGATATCCACCTCTACGCCTGCAAGCTCCTTCTTGAGACGGATCACCTCCGCCTCAAAGTCGATGACGCCCTCCAGCGGAATCACGATCTCGCACAGCGGCATGACCGTCGTCGCTGCAAGGCTCGGACGCTCAGCATTGCTGGCGACCACCTCAACAGACTCCGCCTTCGCCATCCGGCGCAGGTAGACAGCCCCCGCCTTCGCGGCACGCTGCACCAGCTCAGAATCGCTCAGAAGCATCACCTTTGGAAGCAGCTTCGACGCCGGCACGCCGCTCTCGCCGCGAACCCGGCGGATGCCCGTGATGAGCTCAGCCACCAACGCAATCTCCGCAGCCTCAGCCTCGAAGGTCGGAATCTCCGAGGCCACCGGCCAGGCGCTCGTGCAGAGCAGCGAACCTTCGGCACGCTGCGTCGGCAGATGCGACCAGACCTCCTCCGTCACAAAGGGAACAAACGGGTGCAGCAGCCGGCAGGTCTGATCCAGCACATAGCAAAGCACCGCGCGGCTGCACTCCCGTGCCTCCTCGTCGCCCAAGTCGCCATACAGCACCGGCTTCGCGAGCTCGAGGTACCAGTCACACAGCTCATGCCAGGTGAACTCATACATCGCCTGCGCCGCGCCGCTGATGTCGAAGGCCTGCAGGCTCGCCTCCACCTTCGCCGCCGCATGATGCAGCCGCGTCACAATCCACTTGTCGGCAGCCGACAGACCAGGCGACGCGAAGTCCACGGCCCGTCCGTCAAACCCCTCAAGGTTCATCAGCGCAAACCGCGACGCATTCCACAGCTTGTTAATGAAGGCCTTGTATCCCTCCACCCGCTTCACATCGAGCTTGATGTCGCGACCGGCCGCCGCATAGGTCGCCAGCGTGAACCGCAGCGCGTCCGCGCCTTGCGCCGCAACACCCTCGGGATAGTCTCGGAAGAGAAGCTCGTAGGTCTGCTGATCCTCGGGCGACAGCTCGCTGAGCTGCACGCCATCGATGATGTGCAGTGGGTCGATGACATTGCCCTTCGTCTTCGACATCTTTTGCCCAGTCTTGTCCCGCACCATGGCGTGCAGAAAGACCGTGGAGAAGGGCGCCTCTCCCATGAAGTGAAGCCCCATGAAAATCATGCGCGCCACCCAGAAGAAGATGATGTCGAACCCCGTCTCCATCACCGTCGTCGGGTAGAACTTCGCCAAGTCTGCGGTCTGCTCCGGCCAGCCCAGCGTCGAGAAGGGCCAGAGCGCCGAGGAGAACCAGGTGTCGAGCACATCCTCATCCTGCCGCAGCGACGCGCTGCCGCACTTCGGACAGCTGTGCAGGTCTTCGCGCGACACGCTCAGCGTGCCGCAGTCGCCGCAGGTCCAGGCCGGAATCCGGTGGCCCCACCAGAGCTGACGCGAGATGCACCAGTCACGGATGTTCTCCATCCAGTGGTAATAGGTTTTCTCCCAGCCCTCGGGCACAAAGGTGACCTTGCCCTCGCGCACCGCCGCAATCGCCGGCTCCGCCAGCGGCTGCATCTTCACATACCACTGCTTGCCCACCGACAGCGGCTCTACAATCACGCCCGTTCGTTGCGACCGCGCCGGCATGAACTTGTGAGGCTCCTCCTTCACCAGAAGCCCCAGCTCAGTCAGCTCTGCCAGGATCCGCTTGCGCGCCTCAAACCTGTCGAGGCCACGGAACCGCTCCGGCACATTGCCGTTCATCTTCGCGTCCAGGTCCAGCACCGCAATCCGAGGAAGATTGTGCCTCCGGCCCGTCTCAAAGTCGTTGAAGTCATGCGCAGGCGTGATCTTCACCGCACCCGAACCGAACTCCATGCTCGCAGCTTCACCATCTGCGATGATTGGAATGCGTCTGTCCGTCAGCGGCAGCGCAATCTCCTTGCCGTGGAGATGAAGGTAGCGCGGGTCGGCCGGATTGACCGCAACCGCCGTGTCGCCCAGCAGCGTCTCGGGACGCGTCGTAGCCACCACCAACCGCTCGTCACTGCCAGCCACGGGGTAGGCGATGTGCCACAAGAACCCGTCCTCTTCCTCCTGCTCCACCTCCAGATCGCTCAGCACCGTCTGGCCCGCCGGGTCCCAGTTCACGAGCCGGTCATCCTGGTAGATGAGACCCTCTTCCCACAGCCGCACAAAGACCTCGCGCACAGCCTTCGACAGCCCCTCGTCCATCGTGAACCGCTCACGCGACCAGTCCAAGCTGGAACCGAGCCGACGCAGCTGCATCGAGATCCGGTTCCCATACTTCTCCTTCCAAAGCCACGTGTGCTCGAGGAAGGCCTCACGACCCATCTCTCTACGGTCCAAGCCCCGCTTCTTCAGGTCACGCTCCACCACCATCTGCGTCGCGATACCCGCATGGTCGGTGCCCGGTAGCCACAACGCCTCAAACCCGCTCATCCGCTTCCAACGGATCAGCACGTCCTGAATCGTGTTCGTCAGCGCATGCCCCATGTGCAGCGACCCGGTCACGTTCGGCGGCGGGATCACGATCGTGTAGGCTGGTTTGTCGGAGTGAGCGTCCGCCTTGAAGGCCTCCGCGGCCATCCAGCGCTCGTACCAGCGCGTCTCAATCTCTCGCGGATCGTATCCCTTCGAAAACTCGCTCATCGACCATCTCCCTCGCGGACCGCTCGGACCGCATCTCGACACTAAGACTCGCCGCTCCCGCCGTCATCCTCACCGATGCGCTTGAGATAACGCTCGATCGCAGCATCTGCAGCCTGCGGTAGATCACGCTCCACAAACTCATCTACGCGCTGCTTCGAGTACTCCTCCACCTTCGCGCCAAGCTGCTCCCGCATCACCGTCGCCAGCACCTCGCGCAGCATCGCGGGAAGAACCTCGCGGACAATCGCCGGCAGCGCCCCCTTCACCTGCTCAAGAACGACAGGCTGCAGCGCCCGAAGCAGCGCCTCCCGCTCTTCCGTCCGTAGACCGGATGGCGGCTGCGCCACCCGGTGCATCCCCGACGACGGGCTGCCAGAAGGTGC
>CANMDT010000017.1 GCA_947496715.1 Myxococcales bacterium | reverse complement strand
GAGTTGTTTCATGCGTGGGCCTGCTCCCGAAGCATCTACCGCGGAAGCCGGCAGGCGGCAATCCACCTTGCCCTTCAATCGTGTCGGTGGTAACTCTCCCGCACCTGAACACCGCTGTGGAGGATGCCGTGATTACCTGTTCGAAGTGCGGCCGAGAGAATGAAGCATCCTTTAAGTTCTGCCTTGGCTGCGGAGGACCGGTGGTAGCGCCCGCCGCTCCCAAGTCGGCAGCCCCTGCTTGCCCCCAGTGCTCCTCGCCAGTCACGCCTGGCCAGAAATTCTGCGGCTCGTGCGGCTCCAAAATCGATGCGCCTGCGCCTGCGCCTGCGCCTGCGCCGGCTCCCAAGGTGGAGGCCAAGCCCAAGCCCGAGACCAGGCCCGCGCCGGCACCCCACAAGACCGAGGCCACCTCGATTAAGCCGGCCGCTGCACCCTCAGGCGCAGCCGCAACGCTGACCATGGTCAAGCCAGACGGCTCGCCCGGCGAAAGCGTCCCGCTCGCTGCTGGAAAGAACATCGTCGGTCGCAAGTCCGAACATGGCGTCTTCTCTCGCGATGAGTTCCTCTCGCCCGAGCATGCCTCCATCGAGGTGAACGGAAAGACCGCCACCGTGAGCGACCTCGGCTCGCTCAACGGCACCTACTACCGCATCTCCGAGGTCACCGAGCTCAAGACGGGCGACCATGTCCGTATGGGCCTCGAAGTGCTCCGGTTCCAGGCGCTGGCAGCAGCAACTGCTATCACCGCACCTGCAAAAGACGGCACCGTGGCCATCGGCTCGCCTGCCGGAGATGCGTGGGGCCGCCTGGAGCGTATCAGCGCGCCGGACGAGGCCTCCTTCACCTTCCTCCTGCGCAGCACCGAGCACTTCCTCGGCCGCGAGAAGGGCGACATCCTCTTCGGGGATGACCGGTATGTGTCGGGCCGTCACGCCCGCATCTTCACCGACGGCAACGCCTTCTTTGTCGAAGACCTCAAGAGCTCCAACGGTACCTTCGTGCGCCTCACCGCGAGCCGCGGACTCAGCCACGGAGCGCTCATCTTCATCGGGAGCCAGCCCTTCCGCCTCTCCATTGGCGGCTAGTCGGCCCGGAGCCTGCGATGTTAGAGTTTGAACGGAGCGGGCTCATCGAAGAAGCCTGCGGCGTTGTCGGAGTGGTGGGCCACCCCGAGGCTGCAAGCATCGCCTACCTGGCGCTGCATGCCCTACAACACCGTGGTCAAGAGAGCGTCGGCATCGCAGCAGCCGACGGCCTGCGGCTGCGCGCTGTACGCCGCATGGGCAAGGTCTCCGAGGCGATCAGCAAGGACGACCTCGCTGGACTGCCCGGTCGGCTCGCCGCTGGACATGTCCGCTACGCCACCGCCGGTGAGAGTTCGCTCCGCAATGCACAGCCACTGACCGTCCAGCTCAAGTTCGGCTCCGTCGCCATCGCACACAACGGCAACATCACCAACGCCTCGACCATTCGGCGCGAACTCGAAGCACGCGGCAGCATCTTTCACACCGATGTCGATACCGAGGTCATCGCCCACCTCATCGCCCGCTCCGAAGCCGACTCACTCGACGGCGCGCTCGCAGAGGCCCTCCGACCCCTCGAAGGCGCCTACAGCCTCGTTGTCCTTTCGGCCGACGCAGCCTACGCCGTCCGCGACCCGCGCGGCGTGCGGCCGCTCTCCATCGGCCGGCTCGGCGACGCCTGGATGATCGCCAGCGAGACCTGCGCGCTCGACCTTGTCCGGGCCAGCTGGGAGCGAGATGTCGAGCCCGGCGAAATGCTCCGGTTCGGCAGCGACGGGACCATGCTGAGCAGTTTCCCGTTTGAGAAGCGCGCACCCAAACCCTGCATCTTTGAGCTCATCTACTTTGCACGGCCCGACAGCGTTGTCTTCGGGCGCGGCGTCTACGAGACCCGCGTGAAGATGGGCGAGCGGCTCGCACGCGAGTCGGCCGTGGAGGCCGATTGCGTCATCCCCGTCCCCGACTCCGGCGTTCCGGCTGCCATCGGCTTCGCCCGCGCGAGCCGGATCCCCTACGAGCTCGGACTCATTCGCTCCCACTACGTGGGCCGTACCTTCATCGAGCCCACAGGGAGCATCCGAGACTTCGGCGTGAAGTTAAAGCTCAACCCGGTGCGCCGGCTACTCGAAGGAAAGCGGGTCATCATCATCGACGACAGCATCGTCCGTGGCACCACCTGCAAGAAGCTGGTGACCCTCGTCCGCGAAGCGGGCGCCGCTGAGGTCCACTTCCGCGTCGCGTCGCCGCCAACCATGTGGCCCTGCTACTACGGTATCGACACGCCGAGCCGCGACCAGCTGATCGCCGCCAATCATGAACTCGATGCAATCCGTGAGTTCATCCAGGCCGATTCCCTTGCCTATCTCTCGCTCGAGGGGCTGCGCGATGCGACGGGCTCGCAGCCTGGGAGTGCTGCATCCGATGCATCGTTCTGCGAGGCCTGCCTGACAGGACACTACCCCGCCGGAATCATCGAATCTGCAGACCGGCGCGAAGCCTACTAGCGACCTTCGCACCCCTGCCAGGCGAGCGAGGCCGCGGCAACGGAGGAGATTTCAGCGACATCGCGCGGTGGAATTGTAAGGGCATCAGCCGAGGCGGCCCAGCGGCAGGCGAGGCTCGCAAAATCTTCGTCGTCTACACCCTCTGTCCCGTCGAGCCAGGCAACCGCACCCTGAGCGTCGCCGCGTCGCAGCGACGATGCTGCCAGCTGCCGCGCCATCTCGGGCGCAACGACAAACCCAAGCGGCCCCACCGCGAGCCAAGGCCGACGCGACTCGACCCAGCTCTCCAAGAAGCGCCGTGCAGCCTCCAGCGACAGGTCGCCGCCGCTCGCCACCTCACCCACCAGCAGCCGCTCCCCGCAGCTACGCAGCGCGCCCAAAGCGAGCCCCGCCACCTCGTCGCAGATGGAGCCGGAGCGACCCAGACAGAGCAGAAGGTCACGCGTGAATTCACCGACCTCGTCGCCGCAATCCGTGGCCCCCGCGTTAGGATCCGAATCACCGCGAAGGACGCCGTCGCAGACCATCGCCCGCACTTCGCTACAGGCGATAGATTCCGACAGACGACGAGGCACTGCCTCCGCTGCGTCAAGGGGCGCGGGCTCCGGCGCCCGCTGCAAACCAGCGCAGCCAGCAGACAGCGCAACAGGGAGCAGCAACGCAGAAGCCCAACGGCTGATTGACCTAGCGGCTTTCACGGTTGTAACCTCTGGCTCCGTCGGCTCGGCCGTCGCCTACCAACTCGGTACCTTGCACTGCTCCGCACAGGCGCGCAACTCTTCTCTGGCTGTCTGCATGATGTCTCCCACGCTGCTCGCACAGGCCGACGCCACGACGGCCAGCACCCGGCAAGGTTCGGGCAGCAGTGCGACTGCGGCTCCGGATTCCGGCGTGGGAACCTCCCGTGCACAGCTCGTGGAGTATGGCCTTGGACTCACCGCAATCGTGGTGGTTGCAGTCGTTGCTCGACGGGTTATGCGGGGCGCAGGCGAACTCTCTCCTCGCGGCGAAGGCCTTCCGCGTGCATTGCGTGTCGAACTCAGAGTGTTCGAGCAGCAGGGTGACCATTCCGGCGCAGCCGAACTCCTCTTCGGTGCCGGCAAACTGGCCGAGGCAGCAGACTCCTTCATCGAGGCGGGCGACTTTCTGCGCGCCGCGGAGTGCTACGACCGTGCCGACAATGTGGGCAAGGCGACCGTCATGTTTCGCAAGGCCGGAGCTCCCGAGCGGGCCGCAGCACTGCTCGCCCGCCGCGGCCAGTTCGAGCTCGCGGCCAAGGAGTTCCTGATTGCGGAGCGGCCCGAGAAGGCTGCCGAAATCTACACGAAGCGGGGTGATCACCGCGCAGCAGCTGGCGCCTTCCAGCAGGCCAAGCTCCTACGCGAAGCAGCCGAGGCCTTCGACCGCGCGGGCGACACAGCCAAGGCCGCCGAACAGCGTGCGGCCCTCTTCGAGCGGGAGTTTGCCCGAAACGGCGGCAATCTGGCTGCCATGAAGCCTGCCATCGAGGCGGCTCAGGCTGCTGCGAAATACTTGGAAGCGCACGGTAACGCTGCAGCGGCCGCCGCCCTTCTGAACCGCGCCGGCTTTCCCAAAGCTGCCGCGGAGCTGCTCGAACGCTCGGGCGACCTTGCAGCTGCAGAGGCCATCTACGCCGACAAGGGCCGGCTTGGCATGGCCGCGGAGATGTACGACCGCGCCGGTCGAGCGGAGGATGCGCTCCGCCTCCGCATCGCGGAGGCACATGCGCTCCCCGAACCCGCACAACAGGGCGAAGCGCTCCACAAACTGGGTCGCACCGCTGATGCCGCAACCAAGTTCACGGAGGCTGGCAACAACCTCCGCGCGGCCGGCTGCTACGAGGCACTCGGAGAACTCCGCATCGCAGGGCTGCTCTTCGCCGACCTCGGCGCCGACGCCGACGCCGTCCGATGTCTCACCGCCTGCGACGCTCACGCCGAAGTCGCTGAGATTCACGCGCGGAGCGGCAACACCACCGGTGAACTCGATGCGCTCGGGCGCGCCAACAACCTGCAGCGGCTCGCACACCGGATGCTCGAACTCGGCCGATGCGCCGAGCTCGTCGCGCTCGTTCAGCCCACGCTCTCTCTTGCAACCCTCAAGCCCTCCGACGCCTCACTCGCCTACACCCTCGCGCGCGCCCTCGAAGCGCTTGAAGATCAGGCCGCCGCTGCAGCCTGGTACCGCGCTGTCGCCACGGCCTCCCCCGGCTTCCGCGACGCAGCCGCCCGAGCGGCGGCACACACCAAGACCGTCGCCCCACCCACGCCAACAGCACCGTCGCGCACAGCCCCCTCAGCTACGGGGCGCTACCGCATCATCGAAGAGATCGCCCGAGGCGGAATGGGCATCGTCTACAAAGCGACCGACACCGCACTCGACCGGGTGGTGGCCTTCAAGGTCCTCGCCGAGAACCTCAAGGCCAACGAGGTCGCGGTCGGCTACTTCCTCCGCGAGGCCAAGGCCGCGGCCAAAATGATCCACCCCAACATCGTCACCGTCTTCGATACAGGCGAGCAGGATGGCGAGTTCTACATGGCGATGGAGTTCGTCGACGGTGAGACGCTCAAGGCCATGGTGCAGCGCCAAGGCCCCTTCCCCGAACAGCTCGTGCGGTATGCATTCGTCCACGCGGCCAAGGCGCTCGCCTACGCCCACGAACATGGCCTCATCCACCGCGACGTGAAGCCCGGCAACATGATGCTCGGCGCAGACAGGTCGCTCAAACTGATGGACTTCGGCCTCGCAAAGTTCGTCAGCGAGATGACCACCTCCAAGACCCGCTCCATCGGCACGCCCTACTACATCTCGCCGGAGCAGATCACCGGCGCGCAGCTTGATGGCCGCTCCGACATGTATAGCCTCGGCGTCTCCATGTTCGAGATCGCTACCGGTCAGCTCCCCTACGCCAAGGGCGACCTCACCTACCTCCACCTCCACGGCGACATCCCCAAAGCCTGCGAGCTCGTTCCGGATCTCTCGGCCTCGCTGAGTGAGGTCATAGAGCGCTGCATGGCAAAGCGCCCCGAAGACCGATTCGAAGACATGAAGGCCCTCATCGCTGCCGTGCGCTGAGCCGCCGGCTAGAGCTCGATCACCGTCACGCCGTCGCCCCCTTCGCCCTGCCCGCCCGACCGGAACTTCTTCACATAGGGGGAGCGGATCAGGTGGTCGCGAACCACCCGCTTGAGTACGCCCGTACCGTGTCCGTGGACCACGAGCAGGAGCGGCCAGCCGCCCCGCACAGCCCTGTCGAGCATCGCGTCGAGCATCTCGATCGCGTCGTCCGCCTGCACGCCGCGCAGGTCGAGTTTGGTCGTCACCTCCTCGGGGGGAGCCGGCATCAACGAGCGTGACGGTAGCGGCTCCGACAGCACACGCCGGCTCGCCGATGCCCCGCGCGCCTCCTCCGGCGCGTAGAGGTCGGAGCGATCGACGGTGGTCTTGATGGCGCCCACCTGGACCACAACCCTGCTCCCGCTGCCCGGCTCGGACACAACGATGCCGCCACGGCCGAGCGACTCCACCCAGACCTTGGCTCCGCTTGCGAGCGATACAGCAGCCAACGAAGCTCTGCCCTTGCGGGCCTCCACCTTCGACTCCTCCTCGTAGCCCGAGGTGAGTCGTTCGGCTGCATCCAGCGCCTCCTTCACGACCGCTGCTGCCGCCGGTGTCGCGGCCTTCGCCACGAGCGTCCGGAGCGCCTCGCGGGTCCTGCGCATCTCACCTCGGAGCGCCAGCGCTTCGCCATCGAGCAGCTCCTTGCGGCGGCGGGCAGCGTCGTCCCTCATCGAGGCAGCCTCGGCCGCATCGCGCTCCGCCTGGCGACGGGCACGCTCTGCCGCGTCGCGGTCGGCCTCCACCGAGGCGAACATGCCCTCGAGCCGCGTCAGCATCTGCTCACGCTCCACGCTCGCTGTTCCAAGCAGCCGGGTCGCGTCATCGAGCAGCGCCGCGGGCATCCCCAGACGGCGCGCCACCGCGATTGCGTGCGAGCTGCCAGGCAGGCCACAGCGGAGCCGGTAGGTGGGCTCAAGCCGCTCCACATCGAAGCCGACCGATGCCGCCTGCAGCGCGTTGTGCTCCGCGCAGGCATCCTTGAGCTCCGAGAGGTGGGTGGTGACCATCACGAACGCACCACGGGCCACCATCCACTGGATGAGCGCGCGGCCGAGCGCAGCCCCCTGCTCCGGGTCGGTCGAGCCAAAGAGCTCATCGAGCATGACCAGCGTGCGCGGGCCGCAGGCATCGAGGAAGGTCATCATGTGAGTGACATGGGCCGAGAAGGTGGAGAGGTCGTTCTCCACCGCCTGCGCGTCGCCGATGTCGGCAAACACCTGGTCGAAGACGGGCATAACCGAGCCGGCCTCGGCGGGGATCGGAAGCCCGGCCTTGACCATGAGCGCGAAGAGACCAACCGTCTTGAGGGTCACGGTCTTACCACCCGTGTTGGGCCCCGAGATGACCATGCCTCGGTGGTGCTCCGCGGTGTGTATGTCGTTGGCGACGACGCGCATCTCGCCCCGCGACTCTCGGAGCGCCAGCAGCGGATGCCTGGCCTGCTTGAGGAGGAGCCGCGGCGTCTGCGAACGGCCCGCCAGCAGCGGCACCTCCGCCCGGATCTTGCGCCCGAACCGCACCGCGGCGCCGAGTCCGTCGATGTAGGCCAGCACCGCGCAGGCCGTCTGGATGGTGTCCGCGACCTCGGCGACACGGGAGGTCAACCTGCTCAAGATCCGGTGGACCTCGCGCACAACCTCGAACTCAGCGACGCGGAGATCATTGTTGAGTGCGACCACCTCGTGCGGCTCGATGAAGAGGGTCGCACCGGACCCGGAATGACCGTGGACGATGCCAGGAAAGTCACCCCGCTCGCCGGCGCGCACCGGCACCACAAAGCGGTTGTCGCGCTGGGTGTAGAACTCGTCTTGGAGGATGCCCTCATACTTGGGCGACCGGAGGATGCGCTCGAGCCGCTCGATGATGGTTTTGCGGAGCCGCCCGACATCGCGGCGAAGGGGCCCGAGCGTAGGAGAGGCATGGTCGGCGACCTGACTGTCGGCGTCGAGGCAGGACTCGATGGCCTTTGCCACCTCGGGATGGCTGACCAGCTGCGGCGCCCAGCGCGAGAGTGCGGGGAGCGTTGATGCTAGGCCCGCAAAGCCAAGCCGTGTGCGCTCTGCGCAGCGGATGGCATGCGCGACGGCTGCGAGTTCGACTGGGTCGAGCATCTCCCCTTTGCGGGCACGCTCCACGAGCGGATGGACATGGGCGAGCCCTACGAGAGAGGGCTCCTGCGCGCGGGCCTGGAGCCGCGTCATCTCGGAAATCTCCTCGTAACGGGCGACGATGAGCTCCTCGTCGTCGAGCAGCCCGATACCCTCTAGGCAGACCCTGCCATGGTCGGTCTCCGCGAAGAGGCTCACAGCCTCTGTGACCCGCGCCCAGTCGAGCGTGAAGCGGGTTCGGTCGAGCGGCGGCGGCGAGCCGGAGCCGGAGGCAAACCAGGCGGCGAGGGCGCGTTGCTGCGGCGAGGGCGCAGGGGGCGCAGAGGGGTCGGTGAGGGGCGAAGACATCGGCGTCCGGAGCGGCAGAAGAAGGAGCGCTGCCATACCGTCTGGGCCGCCCTTCCCGCAACGACCTGCGGCCGATTCGCTCTCAGCGCCAGCGGTTCAAAAGAATACTGCGCAAGAAATTCGCGCGTCGGAGCGCGGCTTTCTAGCGCTGAAGTGAGGGTCAACCTGTGGAGAAAGATCGAAAAAGATCGCACCTTCCAACACTTACAGAGATCGAAAGTTAAGCATCTGGATCTTGGCGAATTTTGATTGACCGTGCTCCGCGCGATTCGGTATCTCTTCCGCCGTCAACAACTTTCGGTCGCACATGCCCACTACCCACCGCATCGTCATCTCCGTCTTCCTCGCACTCATCGTGCTGTTTGCTGCGCGATTCGTTCACGAGCACCCGGGTCGCGAGCGCCACGCGGAGATGGAGCGCCGCATCGCCATCGCCTCTGAGCGTGCACGCGCGCTCCAGGAGGAGAACCTCCGCAAGCTCCGTCAACTCGATGCAGCCTCCGGCGACCCGGCTGCCATCGCCTACCGCGCCCGGACCGAGTTCAGCTTCGTCCGCGCCGACGAGCAGGTACTGCTCTTTCCTGAGCCGACGCGGTGAAATCCCCGCCCGGCCGCTGGACGGCGCGCGACCTGCGCTGGTGGAGCCCGATGCTCCTCGGCGGCCTCGGCGCGCTCTACTTTCTCCTCCAGCGCTCTCCCCTCGGCGCAGCCGTCGCACTCCTTCTCTCCATCGCCGCCGTCGCCTTCGCGCAGCGCGACACCTCGAGCCGTGAGCGTGCTCTCCCAGCACGCGCAGCTGCGTTGGGCCTCGTCTCAGGGCTCGGCGTGGCCGGGCTTCTGGGAGCCGAACTGGTCCAGCCTGCCATCGCACCCTGGCTGGCAGTCGGGCCGCTCTGCCTCGCCGGCGCGCTGCTCTCCGGTCCGCTGCTCCGCTGCTTCGCCATCTCCTCCATCGCCGCCATCTTCCTCTGCACGCCAGACACCGACTGGACGAGCCGGATCAGCGCCCTGCTCGCAGCCTCGGGCGGACTACTGCTCGCCTCGAGATACAGGGCCGTACAAGGCGTGGGGGCCGCGCCGCGCGCCGCATCGAGCCGAGACCGAAGCTGGGTGAAGGCCTCCCGCTCCACCGCTTCGGTCATGGAAGATGACGACGGGCGCCTCATGCGGGACGCGAGCCGGATGGTCCGCGAGTCGGTCGACCGAAGCCTCTCGGTGCTTCGAGCTGCCATGCGCGGTCGCACTGTCGTCGTCATCTGGCTCGACTCCCGTGACCGCTCCGCCTCGGTCCGCGCAGCAGAGACCTCCGAGAAGGGCCTGGCGCATGGCCCCTTCGGAGATCGGGAAGGCATCCTCGCCGTGCTGCACCAACAGCCCGCAGGTCTCCTCCTGAGCGACCGGAGCGGCGCGGAGCTCGAACTCCCCTGGTATACCTCCACCCCAGACCGCTCCCACGTTGCCGGCTGCGGCATCTACGAAGAGGGGATGCTCGTAGGCTTCCTCGTCGCCGACCGCGCCGCAACCTTGGCGCCCTTTGACGACATCGACCTGCACGCACTCAAGGCGGCCGCCACCAACCTCGTGAGCACGATGCACACCGAGCGGCTGCTCGTCGACGCGGCCCGCTCGCGGCGCGAGGCAACGCTGCTCTACGAGGCCGCCGACGCCCTCAACAGCGCCCTCACCACCGACGAGGTCTGCACCATCGCCGAGCGCCTCATCAAGCGGATCGCACTGGTCGAGACCTTCGTCATCACCCGGTTCGACGAGGACGCGGAACGCCACGTTGTGCTCCGCGCTACCGGCCCTGATGCCGTCGGACTGGTGGACCACGAGTTCGCCGACGACGGCAGCCTGGCGCCGCTCGCGCTTCGCCGCCGCCACATCCTGCCCTACGGCGGACGGCTCGAGAACAGCGACACCCCCGTCTTCGGCCGCGCCTACATGATGCCCCGCGCCGAGAGCATCCTCATCTTTCCGCTGGAGATCGGCCACCGACCCATCGGCACCTGCACCCTCGCAAGCGGCACCGCGGAGGCCTTTGACGTAGCCACACGCGACAGGCTCCGAGCCGTCATCACCTATGTCTCCGCCGCCCTCTCAAACGCCCTTGCCTACGCGCAGATGGTGCACCGCGCGACCACCGACGGCATGACCGGCCTCCTCAACCACCGCACCTTCAAGGAGCGCGGCACCGAGGCCTTCGAACGAGCGCGCCGCACCGAGCGGCCCATGTCGCTCATCATGTGCGACATCGACCACTTCAAGCGCATCAACGACACCTATGGCCACGCCGTCGGCGATGATGTCATCCGCTCCGCTGCTGTCACCCTCCGCGCCTGCCTTCGCCGCATCGATCTGGGCGCCCGCTACGGCGGCGAAGAGTTTGCCATCCTCCTCGAAGAGACCGACCACGCCCAAGCGCTCGTAACCGCAGAGCGCCTCCGCCAAGCCGTCGCGGCCCTCGAGTTCACCGCCGATCAGACGCAGTTCCGCGCCACCATCTCGCTCGGCGTCGCCTCGATCCAGCCCGGAACCGACACGCTGCTTGCCTTCATCGAGGCCGCAGACGCCGCGCTCTACGACGCCAAACGCGCCGGTCGGAACCGGGTCGCCTCCGCCGCTCGGGTCAAGGCCGCGGCATAGCTCCGGCTCAGTCGCCGAGGCAGATGCCGATCGCCCGCGCTGCGCTGCAAATCTGGCCGTGCGGATCAACCTGCTTGTTCTGCCCCATGGCGTCGAGCAGGTCGACATCGCCGATCTCCGTCCCGCGGAGGCAGACCATGCGGCCGAACTTTTGGGCCGCCGCCAGCTCCACCGCATGGTATCCGAAGCGGGTGCCGAGCAGCCGGTCGAAGTGCGAGGGCGACCCCCCGCGCTGGATGTGGCCGAGCACCGTTGCACGGGCCTCAAAATCGGTCTCGCGCTCGATCCGCTCCACCAGCTGTTCGGCTGCGCCGCCCAGACGAGCGTTCGTGCTCTTGCCCGGGTGGGAACGGAAGGAGGGCGCCTCACCCGCGGGGTAGGCACCCTCGGAGACCACCACGACCGAGAAGGAGAGGCCGTTGCGCTGCCGCTCGCGGATCTTCGCAAGCACGGCATCGAAGGAATAGGGGATCTCGGGAAGCAAGATGACATGGGCGCCGCCGGAGATGCCGGCATGGAGCGCAATCCAGCCGGCGTGGCGGCCCATCACCTCGAGCACCATGACCCGGTCGTGGCTCTCGGCGGTGGTGTGCAGGCGGTCGACGGCCTCCATGGCGATGCCGACCGCCGTGTCGAAGCCGAAGGTGTAGTCGGTGGCATCCAGATCGTTGTCGATGGTCTTAGGAACACCAACGACCTTCAGTCCACGCTCGCGGAAGCGCTGCGCGATGGTCTGCGTGCCGTCGCCGCCAACGAAGATGACAGCATCGATGCCCTCCGCCTCCAGGCGGGCAATCATCTTGCCCGGGATGTCTTCCTGGCCGAGCTCACCGCTGGCGACGCCGAAGGGATTGCCCCGATTGGTGGTCCCCAGGATGGTGCCGCCACGCGGCAGGATGCCACGCACCGATGCGGGCGTGAGTGGCCGGAGCGGCTCCGGGCGGAGGAGCCCTTGGAGACCGTCCTCGATGCCAAAGACCGACCAGCCATACTTGGCGACGGCGGTGCGGACGGCACCACGGATGACGGCGTTGAGTCCCGGGCAGTCTCCGCCGCCCGTTGAGATCGCGATTCGCATTGCAGGCTCCTGCTTACTTGAACACTGAGGCAAAGGCGGGTAGTTATCTCCGTTCTGCGCAATTGCACACTCTGCTGAATAACGGCTCCCAGGGGTCGTCACCAGCGCCGTGCAAGACCGCTTGCATTCCTACTCCCTCGACTCCCGAGTGCGTTCATGAACCGTTCCCTTGTCTCCCGTCTCCTGGTGGTTCTTCTTCTCTGCATGGGCGCAGCACCCGCCTGGGCTGGCAACGGCGAGGCACTGCTGAAGTATGTGCCGAGCAGCACCCGCCTCATCGTGAACGTGAACACCGCCACGCTCCGTGCCACCCGCGGCTACGCCATCGCGCTCAACGCCTTCAAGGGCACGCCCAAGTACAATGCCACCATCAAGAAGCTCGGCTTCCCCGACCTCAACGCCTTCGACACGGTGATGCTTACCAACATTGATGCGAACGAGAACGACCCGCAGCTCTTCGTAGCGATGGAGGGCCGCTTCGACCGCAAGAAGATCGAGAGCGAGTTCGAACTGCAGAAGGAGATCAAGAAGGAGGTCATCGACGGCGTGACCTGCTGGGTGGTCGGCGACCGCGAGGCCGCGACCTTCGCCAACGACACCACCCTTCTGGTCGGCGCCAAGGCGGCGCTGGTAGCTTCGGTGAAGGGAGCCGCCGCCGCGACCAGCGCTGGCGGTTCGCGTATCACCGCCCTTGCGAGCTCCATCAGCCGCGTCGACCGCAACCAAGAGATCTGGTTCGCCGCATCGGTTTCGACGCGGCTCCAAGCCCGCCGCGCCGAACTCAAGACCTTCCGCAGCATGCGCGGCACCTTCGATATCGGCTCGGGCCTCACCCTGAACGCCATTGCCACCCTCGACAGCGCCGCCTCCGCAACGGCGAAGGCCGCTGACCTCACCAAGCAGTTCTCGGACGGCGCCGCCTCCAAGGAGATGGCAGCCATGGGGCTCAACAACATCTACCAGAGCATGAAGGCGACTGCCGCAGGTAGCGACGTCACGCTGACCGCCTCCTACCCGCAGGCCCAGTGGGAGAACCTCCTCCGCACCGCGACCGCAGTCATGGCTGAGGAGCTCCGCTAGGCAGAGAGGGCTCCGCGTGGCGCTCTCCCCCGCTTGAATTGCGCGGCGGCCTCGGTCGCCGCGTTTCGTTTTTGGAGTCCCCGTGATCTCACTCTCCTCGCTCCGACTCCTCGCCGCGGCCCTGACTGCCGCCCTCCTCGCCAGCCCCGTCGCGACCGCCGCAGAACCCGCCTCCAGCCGGCTTCGGCTGCTCGACAGCGACAGCTCCACGCTCACGCTCCAGCCCGGTGCGCTGGGCTTCTATCGCGGCGGAGAACTCTCTGTTGGCCTCGCAACACAGCTCGACGCGCAGCGTCCCGCCCAGTCCTGGGACCTGCGCCTCGCAGGCGGCAGCGATGGCTTCGCCGGAGGCCTGCTGCTGCGACAGGACCTCAAGGAGCGCTGGTGGTCTGGCTACGGGGTGGGAGTCGCGATGGACTGGTTCTCGCTTGGATTCACGGCCCAGCGCAGCGGCCTGCCCCTGTGGGCGACAGAGGCGGAGCAGCGGTCGACACGCCTCGACGCAGGCCTAGGCCTCCGACCAGCCTCGTGGCTGTCGCTCGGCTACAATGTGGGGCGCAGCGAGACGGATGGGGCGGGGGCGAGCGCAGACCAACGCATTGGCCTCGCAGTGCGCGACCCGGGCGGAGTCTGGGGCGCTGAGACCGCACTCCGGCTCGATGGTGGGGGTGGCTTTGCTGCGACCGAGCTGGGCCTGCAGCGCCGGTTCGGGGCCTTGGCCCTGCGGGTGAGCGCGAGTGTAGACGATCAAGGTTCAGCCGGCGGTGGGCTCTTCGCCGAGTATGCGCTCGACGGCGCAGAGATTGGGCTTGGGGCGGCTGGAGACGCTGATGGTTTCGCACTGGTGGAGCGGCTCTCGCTGTCGTCCGAGAGCGCCCCGGAGGCCGACTTCGGTGCCGCGAAACTGGTCGTAATCCGCCTCAGCGGCCCGCTTGACGAGCGGCCCGGCGCGGGGCTCTTTGCGACCGCAGGCAGAGAGTTTTCAGACCTGCTCGAGGATGTCCGGAGGGCGGCTATCGACCCTCGCGTGACAGGCCTCTACCTCGAGCTGGACGGCTGCTCGGGAGGCATCGCGCAGGCCTACGAGCTGCGGCTCGCGCTCGAGGAGTTGCGAACCGCGGGCAAGCAGGTGGTTGCCTACCTCGAGAGTGCCAACCTCATCGATCTCTACCTCGCCGGCGCCGCAGATTGGGTTGTGGCCTCTCCGACCGTCCAACTCCTGAAGACGGGTGTCGGCGGCACCTCCTACTACCTCGCAGAGCTGCTGGAGAAGGCCGGCATCGAGGCGCAGTTCGTTCGCACAGGACCCCACAAGGCCGGCCCGGAGACCTACCTGCAAAATGGCCCCTCCGACGAGGCACGGGCACAGTATGAGGCCTACTTGGACAGCGTCTCGGAGGAGCTCGTGCGTGGCATCGGACGGGGCGACGCTACCCTCATGGAGCGATGGCGCGCGCTTGCTGTGGCGGCACCCGTGACGGCCGACGACCTCAAGACGGCGCAGATTGTGAATGAGATCGGCTACAATGACGAGGTAGCTGCGGCCTACCAGACGACCTTCTCGCGCAAGGTCCTCTGGACCGCTGAGGCCCCGTGGCGGCAAGAGCGCCAGCATCGGTGGATGCAGGACCCGGCAATTGGCGTGCTCCACATCGAGGGCGAGATTGTCGATGCCTCCTCACCCTACGACCTCCTTGGTGGGGACAGGGTGGTGAGCACTGCGACGGTCGTGGCGGCGGCCGACGCGCTCCGCGATGACGACGCTGTGGCCGGTGTCATCATCCGCATCGACAGCCCCGGCGGATCTGCCTGGGCAAGCGACGAGATGGCACATGCCCTCAAGGCGCTTGCTGCGAAGAAGCCAGTCGTGGTCAGCATGGGCTCGGTCGCTGCCTCGGGTGGCTACTATGTGGCAAGCCTTGGGGTGCCTATCTATGCGCTCCCCACCACATTGACGGGCAGCATCGGCGTCTACGCTGGCACCTTCTCGGCCGACGGCCTCTTCGGAAAGCTTGGGGTACATCCCGTCCGGACCGAGCGTGGAGGAACGACCGACCTGCTCGGGCCGCACACCTGGACTGACGCGGAGCGGGCTGCAGTGCAACGGAGTGTCGATGTGACCTACGACCGCTTCCTCGGCCTGGTCGCGACGTCGCGTGGGCTGACGGTGGAGGCTACGGAAGAGCTCGCCGGCGGACGCATCTATGCGGGGAGCCGAGCGAAGGAATTGGGGCTTGTGGACGCGCTCACCGGCTTCGAGGGGGCGCGCAACGCGCTCGTCGCGCAGCTGGGTCTGAACGGCGCAACGACGCCCCTCCGCCACCTCCCGGATAGCTCCCAGGGCCTCTCGCTGAGCGCCGGTCTTGGGCTCACCGCGGCCCTCTCGGAGCCACCAACGGCACCGCTTGCAGGCGCCATCATCGACGCACTTGGGCTGGGCCGCCTGCTACGGCTGGCGCGGCCGCTGCTCTCGGCGCGAAGTGCGGCGCCGATGATGCACTTCGATGGGCAGCTGCCGGAGCTCTAGGGCTTGAAGCGGAAGTTGGCGGTGGCCGACTGTCCGGGCTCGATGCGTACAACGCGCTCCTCGGAGTAGGCGCGGGGTTCGACGAAGTAGACCTTTACCCGGCGGTCTCCGGGCGGGAGCGGGAGCCCGTTGAGGGGGGTCTCCGAGGCGACCATGCGGCCGTCGACCCAGACCTGACCGTAGGGAATGGCACGGACCGTAAGGCTGCCGGTGGCAGCCACCGGCGCCGCGTTGGGGGCCGAGGGCCGCTCACGCAGGGGCGATGCGGGGGCGGAGGGGCGCTCGCGCTGCGGCACGGCCGGGGCGGTCACCGGCGAGGAGGGACGCTTGACGGGCGGCACGGCTGGGGCGGTCACCGGCGAGGAGGAACGCTTGACGGGCGCGGGCGGAGCGACGGCCGGAGGAGCGGTTGCGGGCTTCTTGGAGACCGCGGCCGGCATAACCGGCGAGCCGAAGACGGTCGCTTTGGCAGGCTTCGGAGCTTCGATCACCTTGGGCGCAACTGCCTTGGAGAGGGGTGCGAGCGGCAAGGAGATGGTCTTGCTCTTGGCCTCGCCCTGCCCCCACGCAGCCGCGACGGTTGCGGACTGGTAGCCGCCCAAGGTCGCGGTGACGGGGTGGGGCCGCGAGCTGTCGATCCCTTCGACGGTTACGGGCGACAGCCCCCGCATGACGCCGTCGACGGAGATTGCCGCACCGGGCGGGGTGGAGAGAACCGTGAGGCTCCCCACCGCTTGGACGAGGGTGAGCATGCGCTGGATGGGCTGCCCGTCTTTGACAACGATGGTGTCGTTCAGCGTCTGGTGGCCGGGGAGCGAGACCGCGAGTTTGTAGGCCTGTCCGAGCTGAAGGTTGGGGATCGACAGGGGCGTGACGCTGGGGACGGGCTGGCCGTCGAGTGTCACTGTGGCGCCCGCAGGCTGGGTATAAATCGCGGCCGTGATGCCGCCGGCGGGTGTGACCGCCAGCGCCGAGGAGGGCGGCTCAGCGGGCAGCTGGGGCGCCTTGGGCGCTGCCGACTTGATGCCCAGGAAGATAAGCAGGAGCAGCGCTGCGGAGAGGGCAAGCGCAAGGCCCAGCACGAGCCCGCGCTGGCTCGGCTCGGCTTGCTGCGCGCCGACAATGACCGCACGCGGCGCATCGGTGAGGGTCTTGGCCGGCTGCAGGGTCGCGACGCCCGCTCCATGGCTGGGCGCCCCCTGCTTCGCAGCAGCGCCGCCCTGCCAGACGTTGGTCTTCGCGTCGTTGTCGCCAAAGAGCGAAGCAGGCGGCGGCGGAAGCGCGGGGGCTGCGGGCGCCGACGGAGCTACAATCACCGGCACGGTCGGCGCAGACTTCGGCGATGGGCTGAAGGGTGTGCCGACAATCCGGGTCGGGGCGTCGTCGTAGTCGGCGACCGTCGCAGCAGGCTTACCCTCCGCGTGGAGTCCGGAGGCAGCAAGGGGCGGCGGGGCAATGCCAAGCGAGGCGCCCGTGTGGGGGGCCGTCGCGGGCGCGGGCGGCGGGACAATGCCAAGCGAGGCGCCCGTGTGGATCGCCGTCGTCGTAAATGGGGCCGGCGCATCGGGCGCCGAGGCGGCGGAGGCGCTCGACGACGACGGCGGCTCCGGAAAGGCGACTCCTTGGACGGTTACGTTGGCGGGCTGCGGCGGACGAGGCGCCGCGAAGGCAGAGAGGCCGGGGCTCGACATGCCGGGCAGCGGCGCCGGGATCGCGGCTGAGTTGGCGGACAATGGCGGTGCCGGCGGAACGCCGAGCGCTGCGGCGACGGAGGGCGCAGCCGGACGCTCGCCTGGGTCGGCGAGTTGCGGTGCGCTCATCGAAGGGCGCTGAAAGAAGGCATCTGCAAGCAGAGGGTCATTCTCTGCGGGGGGCTGGTTGATGTTGCGCGTAGCCATGTAGGTTCAAAGCCTCCGAGTAGGTGCAAAGGGCGATTCCTAGCACCTTGTAGGCCGGTGGTGTAGCAGGAAGATGACCCGCGCTGACGGGGTTCTTCGGGCAGACGCCACAGGTGAAACATGTATACCAAGGTGGACCACATCGGCATTGCGGTCCGGTCGCTGGAGGCGGCCATCCCCTTCTACCGCGACCAGCTCGGCCTGCACCTCGAGGCGATTGACGAGGTCGCGAGCCAAGGCGTCCGCGTGGCCTTCTTCGTCTGTGGCGAGACGCTGCTCGAGCTGCTCGAACCAACCCGCCCCGACTCGCCGATTGCCATCTTTATTGAGAAGCGGGGAGAAGGGCTTCACCACATGGCGCTGGCGACCGACGAAATCCTGCAGGAGCGGAGCAAGGCCATCGAGAACCGGATTCGGCTCCTCAGCGAGGCGCCGCTGGATGGAGCCCACGGCAAGCTGATCACCTTCATGCACCCCAAAGACACCATGGGCGTGCTGCTCGAGATGTGCCAGCGAAAGGCTGACCATCACTGAGCAGGTGCGCCCGCGTTGACATCCCTCTTTTTGAAGTGTTACCTGCGGTCCACTGCTTGTGCCGCCCTGACCGGCGACTGCCAATCTGGAGCAAAGAATCATGCGTAGCGTTGCCTGGCTCTCCCTTCTCGCCATCCTCCCCACCGCCAGCGTCGCCCATGCCGACGAGGGCGCCGTAGCCGAAGAATTGGTCACGCCCGAGATTCCGACGGCTCCGCCGACAACGCCGTCGATCGAGACGCTCAAGCCGGTGATGCGGACCAAGGCCTTCGAGAGCTATGCCGCCCAGAACCCTGCAGGTGCGGGCACCGGCGCGCCTGCGCCGGCCTTCAATCTCATCACCGAGGACCAGCTTGCTGCACCCTCCACCAGCTTCCCCTATGTGGATTGGCACGGCTACTTCCGCTTCCGCGCAGATGCCTTCTCGAACCTCGACCTCAACACGGAAGGGACCAGCCCTATCCTGCCGCCCGTCGAGGCGCTGCTTGGCAACTCGAATGTGCAGAACGACCCCGTCGAGGTGAACGACGAGAACGGCAACAAGGTGGACCTCACCAAGTATGCCGACAAGGATGCCGAGCTGCTCGGCGGCGCCAATGTTCGCCTCCGGCTCCGTCCCATCTTCCACCTCACCGAGGATGTCCGGATTCACCTGGAGATGAACATCCTCGACAATGTCGTGATGGGCTCGACCCCCGACGGCTACGACTCCAACAACCTCGATCTGGTGCGCACCGACCTGCCGCTCGTCGGCTTCTCCGGTACGCAGGAGCCGCCGAACGAGTCGAACTCGGGCAAGACCTCCATCGCGGTGACGCAGGCCTATGGCGAGGTCAAGACCTTCATCGGCTCGCTCCGTCTGGGCCGCATGGCCTCCCAGTGGGGCTTGGGCATCCTGGCCAACGGCGGCGGCAATTACTCTTCCGTCACCGAGCAGCGGCTCTCCTACCGGGGCGGCGCGCTCGCGGGCCACTCCTGCCTCGACTGCGACTCCGGCGACTATGTTGACCGTGCCATGTTCGTGACCCGCGTGCCTGGCTTCTACCTCGCGCTCGGCTGGGACTACAACTCCTCGGGCGCCACGACGCAGAAGTCGATCGACTACTTCGGACAGGCCTCCGACCTGTCGCAGGATGACGATGTGAGCAGCTATGTGGTCTCGCTCTTCAGCCGCCCGCTGCAGCCTGCCGACGTCGCCGAGCGCAACCGGCTCCTCAAGGAGCTCCGGGCCCCGGCCTTCGACTACGGCCTCTACTACGTCTACCGCGAGCAGGGGCTGAGCTCCGAAGCGGGTGCCATCGAAGGCACCAGCGGCGTCGACAACGCCCTGCTCGACGACACCTGGATCGCCCGCGGTGCGCAGGCCAACATCATGGACTTCTGGTTCCGCTACACCTCGGAGCCCCGCGCCATGGAGCGCATCCGCTTCGAACTCGAGGCGGCGGCCATCAAGGGCAGCATCGAGAATGCCGGTCCGGAGAGCAGCACGCCAGCCAAGCCCCGCGACATCGACCAGCTCGGCGTCGCCATGGAGCTCGACTACAGCAAGGGTGCGATGGCGACTGGTTTCAATGCCGGTTACGCCTCACCGCGGACCATCGAGAAGTGCGACCCCGCGAACCCCGCCGGTTGCAGCCAGATCTCGGCCTTCGCAGTCAAAGACGAGTGGCAGATCAGCGATCGCGAGCCCAACCTGACCAACTTCCGCTTCGACCGGAACTACTTCATCGACATGATCATGTTCCGTGAAGTCATCGGCGCGATCACCAACGCCTACTACATCAACCCCTACTTCTCCTTCGACTTCCTCGCGAAGCAGAACGACATCCTGGGCGCCCGCTTCGACCTGATCACCGCCACCGCTGTCGACTCGGAGCTCACGCCGTCTGGCGAGGGCTTCTACGGCGTCGAGGCCGATGCCGCACTCTACTACCGCGAGCCCCGCTACAGCGCCGACCTCTCCTTCGGCTACTATGTGCCCGGCGCAGCCTTCAACGGCAAGACGGGTCGTGAGCGGCTGGACTCCGTTGTGGCAATCTACGAGGGTCGCGACGGCTTCGCCTCGACCTACGGCTCCGACGTGACCGCCGGCAACGCTTGGACCGTCCAGTCCAAGTTCAACTGGGCCTTCTAAGACAAGAGCAACCGCTCCTTCGAGGTTCCCTCCATGCGTCTGCGCAACAGCACCCTCGGTGCCCTTCTCGCTGCCTCCTTGACCTCCACCACCATGGGGTGCGCTGGTCCCGCTGCCGAGGCGAGTGCGGGCGCCGCTTTCATGAACGGGGCCGACGAGGCCGAATTCAAGGAGGGGCTGACGGCGCAGCAGGCCGGTAACCAGGCCGAGGCGGAGCGTCGCTTCAAGCGGGCCCTCGCGGCCAACCCCAACTACCTCTCGGCGCGGATCTCACTCGGCAACCTGCAACTCGCACAGGGGCGCAACGAGGAGGCTTCCGCCACCTTCGACATCGCGCTCGCCGCGCGGGCCAGCTCCGTAGATGCCCTGCTGGGTGCATCCGAGGCGCGGCTACACTTGAACCATTGCGACGAGGCGACCGCCCTGAGCAAGAGGGTCGTTGCGCAGGGACCGCGCGGGGCAACGCCCTCCCAGCTTTCCGCGGCGCTGACCTTCATCGGCCGCTGCATGGTGACACAGGGGCAAGGCGATGCTGCCTCGAGTTTTCAAGAGGCAATTCTGGCCAACGGCTCGAACACCGAGGCCCGTCTTGCGCTGGCCGAACTGCTCATGGCCACCGGTACCTCGACCGATGTCGTCAACGCGCTGGCGCGGGCGGCGGAGTACGAGCGCAAGCCGCTCTACCTCCTACGCATTGGACGGATGATGACAGCGGTGCATCAGGCGCGGCGAGCCGTGACGGTCCTCACCCGCGCCCAACAGTATGCGCCGGGCGACGCGGAGGTCGCTGTGGCGCTGGCGCATGCGCAGCTCGATGTCGGCGACGCCAACCTCGCACTGCAGACGCTCTCTGACATATCGGCGCGCTCCGGAGAGCTCCTGCCAGCACAGGTACTGATGGGACGCGCAGAACTCCTTGCAGGGCGCGTGGAGGCCGCGCAGCGGCTTGCCGACGCAACCTTGGCTACGGACCCCGCGCAGCCCGATGCCCTCTACCTCTTGGCGCTGTTGCAGCTCGGGCATGACGACAAGGTCTCTGCGGAGAGAACCCTTCGGAAGGCCCTCGCTGCCGCCCCCCAAACGGTGGACGCACGGACCAAATTGGCCGAGCTCTGTGCGGCACGGTCGGCTTGGGGCGATGTTGCAGAGCTCCTCGAGGCCGACGCCGAGCGGGCCTGGGCGCCCAGCGCTTGGACCGAACTGCTGTTGCAGGCCTACAAGGAGGGTGGTCGCTTCGATCTGGCGCTGCCCATCCTCTCGCGCCGTGCAAACGAGAGAGGGAGCGACCCCGATGCGCACGCCGAGGTGGTGGAGCTTGCGTTGGCGCGTGAAGGCATCCTTGCACCCGCCTTGGTCGTGGCGCACGCGCAGGCGGCCTTTGACAAGAGCGGGGGCAGTCTGCCCCGATACCGTCTGGCGCTCGTCGATGCGTTGGCTGCCGCAGACCGGGTTCGTGAGGCGCTCGCCATCGTCGACGCCGGCCTCAAGGCCCTGCCTGGCAACCGCGACCTGCTCGCCCGCAAGCAGGCGCTGCAGAAGCGCTGACGGCGCCGCGGAAGGCCCGCAGACTACTTCGGCGAGGGACCAGACCAGCCGCGAAGCGCAGCCACGCGCGCGGAGGTCTGCTCCGACGGAGGCGTGGAGGACTTGTGTCCGAAGGCGGCCCCATCCCATGAGCCATACTGCGGGTTGGGGAGCGGAATCCAACGGCTCCCCCACCAACCGATGTATGGCTGTGCGAGCGCGGCGCGATCGGCGATGGAGAGAGCGATACCGTCGAGGAAGTCCCCGAAGTTGTCGCCCACAAGCATCACAATTCGGAATCGCTTGGCGACCTCGATACGGCGCGTCCCCTTGTCGGAGCCCCAGGTGGGCTGCTCCTTCTTGAGCAGCACTGCGTCGACGCCGTCGGCCTCCACAATCGGCACGCCCAGCGCCTCCAGGTTGCGCCGTGTTGCAGCCTCGCAGGAGGCGTCGCGGTTCGAGATGTAGAGCGGCGTCACACCTTGAGCGACTGCACCGAGCAGGAACTCAAGCGCGCCGGGAATCAGCGTAGCCTCGCCCGCGTCGCACCAGGCTGCCCAGGTGTCGGAGGTGTAGCTTTGCCCCGTCTTCACGAGCCAGACCTGGTAGGCGCTGTTGTCGAGGACGGTCTCGTCGAGGTCGAGCACCACGGCAGGTGGCAGCTCCGCAGCGGCCGTCTGCTCCACCGCTGCGAAGGCGGCGGGGTCTGCTACAAGGCAAGGGAGCGCAGCCGCAGCCTGACCGAATGCAGCGCGCGTCACGGCAGCGAACTCTACGGAAGTCTGGGTCCAGAGCAGCGAAAGCGTGCCCTCTACCTGCGCCGGAGCCGATGCGGGGGGCGGGCTCGCCTTCTGCGGCGCGGCACAGGCCGAGAGCGAAGCGGTCGCGAGCAGCAGAGCGAGCAGGTTGCGCATGGCTAGGGGGTTCCGCTGACGGAGGAGCGAAAGTCGGCCGGTTCGGGCGCGATGAACTCGCCACCGCTGTTCGGCTCGCCGGGTGTTGCGATGATGTAGGACTGGAAGGCATCGTTGACGTTGGCACCGCCGGTCGCGGCGCCGCAGGCACGCCAGGCTGCGGGCGAATCGCCGCGGGTGAAGCGGGCGCAGGGTCCTGTTGCGGTGGAGCAGTCGTTGTGGATTCGCTCCATCGAGAGGTTGCGCGCGGGGGTGCCCGAGGCTTCGCGACCGCCGAAGAAGGCGGGGCCACCGTCGCCGGCGCGGTCAAACTCGGTGCCGCGAGGGTCGAGCAGCCGTAGCCTGAAGTCGAGGTTGTGGAGCGAGAGGCGCAGAAAGCGCGGGTCGTTGGCCACGTTCATGATGAAGTCGGCGTTGCGGTAGGCCGAGACCGCTGTCTGGGGGACGCCGTCCTGGAAGGGCGCCACGTTGTGGTCGACGACCAGGAAGCGCTCGCGCGGGCCAATGATGGTGCCGGGGTAGAAGCCGAGCACAAAGTCTTCATCCGTGGCGATGGTCCAGAGAGAGAGGTCGATCGCCTCATCGGTCGTGTTGAGCAGTTCGATGAACTCGTCGTTGTAGACATCGTCGCCGCCGGCATCGGTGGGGTCGATGGTGCCGTTGTAGCCATCCCACTGGATCTCGTTGAAGACGATGTCGCCAGCCGCAAGCGAGGTGCCGTCGCCGACATACCGGTTGCCGGCGAGGTCACCCTCCGCATAGAGCCGCTCGAACTGTTCCACATAGAGCGCGGTGAGGCGCTCGCCCTCGAGTACGAGCAGCGTCTCATCGTTCGAGCCAGTGGCGCTCGACGACCAGTTGAATGATCCGGTGCAGACCTTGGCGGTGGGCAGTCCGCCGTCGACGACGATGGTCTTGTCGTGCTGACGCGCGCCTCCGGCCTGGTAGTCGCCGGGCTGTCCGGCGTTTTCGTTGCCGTCGAGGACCACGTCGACACCCGCTGTCAGCAGCCGATAGAACTCGTGGTAGGGGCCGTTCGAATGCAGCTGCGAGCGGTCCACAACACCCTGCACCAACTTCCGCGCGAAGGGAGCCGTTCCGCATGCGTGAAGGGCACGGTGCGCGTCGGCAGCGGCGCCCTGCCCTCCCGCGTCGACAAGCACGGGGTTGAGCGCGGGATCGCAGAACTGGTTGTAGGCCGTGAACTCCCGGTGCTTGGCGATGAGCGCGGAACCGACAGAGTCCTTGGTGAAGGCGAAGATGAAGAACCTCACCGAGCTCTGCGCCTCGTTGATGGCCTGAAGCAGCCCACCGAGCGCATCTTCCTGTGGGGCGAAGCGGACCACCACCTGGGTGTCACCCACGGGGTAGCGCTCGCCATTCTCGAGCCGCTCCTTGGCGGCACCGAAGCGGCCGGCGAACATCTGCTCGAACTCTGCGGTGAAATCACGCGCGACGGCCGGGGAGTCGATGATGACCCATGCGTTGTTGTCACGGTCGAAGCTGTTGCTGGTGATGTTGCCGGTTCCCACGAACACACGCTGTTCATCGATGATGAAGAACTTGTTGTGCATGATGTGGTTCTGGTTGCCGGTCTGCATCGGGATGTTGAGCCGGTCCATGTCGAGGTAGCCGCCGGTGTATCCGGTGTTGCTCTTGGCATCGCCTACAACGCGCACGCGCACGCCACGGTTGTGGGCTCGGATGGCGGCATCAATCACGGGTCGGCGGCTGAAGCCGTAGACGGCCATGTCGATGGAGACACGGGCCCGGTCGAGCGTCTGCACCAGCACGTCGTCGGTGTTGGCGTCGGAGCCCGTCTCGGTACGGGTGGCGGGGCTGTTGAAGTAGACATCGAGCCGCGGATTGGCCGCCTGCGCGACATCGGCCTCATCAGGCGCGATGGCACAGGCCGCGAGCAGCGCGAAGAGGGGCGCAATCAGCGCGAGGATTCGTCGATGATCCATTGCGCGACCTGCCGGAGGAGGGGGTGATTGGTAGTGCTCTGTTCCGCGATGGCCCAGGCGTTGCTGTCGAAGAAGGTGTCGCAGGGGCGCGGCTCAAGGCCGGCGGCGCCCGTGACATAGGGGATGGTCTCGATGAAGGGCTGGCTCGGCACGAACATGGTCGCCGGCCCCTGGGTTCCGTCGAGTGCCGAGGGCTCCGCATCGATGATCAGCGCGTTGAAACCCACGTTGGGGCGTCGGACCACTTTGGCGTTGGGGCTGGGCGTGTTCGGATCTGCGATGCCGCCCTCGAGCCGGCTCACGCGGCTGCCCACGGCCTCTGCGCCGCCTGCATCAACCACCACCGTGACCGTGAAACCTGCCGCAGCCTTGTAGCGGAGAGCGTCTACGAGCTCTTTGTTGTAGAGGCCGCTCGTCGCCAAATAGACGGAGGAGCGAGCCGAGTAGATGCGGTCGATGGCCTCCTTGATGATGGGCTCCTGCGGCCCGAACCAGGTGGAGAGCACCGAGCCGTCCTGCATCGGCATGCGGGTCCGGTTGTTGGTATTGGAGGGCATCGGCTCACCGTAGGAGGTGACCGTGGTGGCAAAGACGCCGCCAAACATCTGCTGGAAGGCGCCCGTGAAGTCCTTCGAGAGGTCCTCGGAGGTCATCACGTTGTAGAGCTGCGCTCGGACGCCGCCGGCAACGACCGGGCCGTTTGAGGCGACGAAGACAGACGCTCCGTCGACCACCATGAAGTTGTGCGACATGCGGTTGTCGTCGCTGCCACGCACCATGGAGATACTCGGCGAGGGAGCCCAGGGCAGCTGGCCATCGCCGAAGGCCATTGGAATCCCTGCGTCCCGCAGCTTGGTGAATCCAGCATCTCCGCGCCGGTCTTCGTCGCCCACGACGCGAACGGCGACACCACGCATCGATGCGTCGATGATGGCCTGCGCGGAGAGCTCGTCGTCAAAGCCCTCTACTGCCAGGTCGAGAGAGCGCTTGGCGGCATTGACCTGACCGATGAAGACGGTCTGCACGGTCAGTGCCTCCTCCGCAGAGGTTGCAGGCGGCACGAAGGTGACAGCGTAGCGGTCGAAGAGTTCAGAGGCTGCCGGCGGAGCCTCCTGCGCGCAGCCCCAGAGCGTTGCGCTGAGGAGCAGCGATGTAACAAGGGTTGGTCTCATCTCAATCCTCCGCGCCAGAAGAGATGATGCCTGCGTAGTCGGGGCTGTTCGGCAACCCAGGCGTGGCGAAGGTGAGCGGCCGGTAGGCCTCTGCGATGTTCACGCGGAGCGCGTCGTGCAGACGAGGCCCGGTCGCCGGCGCCAGATCGAAGTCGTTCCCCGAGTAGGAGTGCCAGCTGCCGTCGACGCTGCCGGAGTTTCCAAACAGGCTCTGCGAACGCTCCATGGAGCGGGCCGTGACGAGGTCCCACGAGCCCGCAAAGCGCTCCTTGTGGGTATCGCCCATGCCCTCGATGATCCGCTCATCGATGTCGTAGAGGTCGATCGCGAAGCTGCCATCGGGGAATTTCAGGTCGGGGACGATGTAGTCCGCCGTGGGAAAGGCGCCGTCGGCACGCACAGCAATGACTGCATACTCGTTGGGCTGCAGCGGCTTGCCACTGCGCGGCGCCGGCAGGATGTAGGTCTTCGAGGCATCCGTCCGGAAGAGGTAGTCATCCGGGAGCCGATCGCGATTGGGGGAGGAGTGCACTGTGATGCGCCAGCCCGTCAGCCAGATGGGGCGCGGGTGCTTGTTCTGTACCTCGATGAAGAGGTCGTCGCTGTAGTGAACGCTCGCCGAGAGCGGCCCCTCTACGGAGCCAGCCCAGTTGACCTCGGAGATCATCACATTCCCGCGTTCGCCACTCGATGTGTAGGAGGCGCTGCCTTCGCTGTCGGTGACCCGCACGCCCGTGCGGTAGCCGACCGAGAAACCGCTCGTCTCCTCGCGGTTGTCGAGCGAGCAGCTAGCGCTCAGAAGACTGAGGCCGAACAGCGTAAGAGATAGGTGTTTGGAGACCACGTCCGCCTCAGAAGCTGAGTTCGGCGCTAACGCCCACAACGGTCAGCGGCTCTGAGCCGCCCAACGCGGTATCGTCGCCGTCGACGATGCGGTCGACCTCCACATCGTAGAAATTGTCGGGCAGGAAGATGCCGCCCACCGCCGAGAGCTTGAGCTCATCGATGCGGTGCGAGACAACCGCCTCCCACTCCGTGCCGAGCGCCTTGCCGAGCCGCTTCTGGGCGGCAATCTCGGCGCGCGAATAGCCGTAGGGCGGCTCAGGGACGAGTTCGAGCGCATCAAAGTTCACAAAGCTCTGGCTCGTGTCGCGGTAGCTCCAGCCGCTCAGCTTGAGCGATGTATCGCCTACGGTCGCGCTGATCGTGCCCGACGCAAACTCGGTGCCTGCCGTGCGCGACTGCTGCTGCGGGCTGCGGTCCACACCGTCTGTCGCGAGCGAGGCAGAGGGGCGCCAGCCCGCGAGGCGACCGATCGCAACGCCACCGACCTTGGAGCCGCGGAAGCCTGTGAACCCGCCGCTGTACTCCATGCCGTCCGAGTCGTAGACCGCGCCGTCGAAGTGGTAAAAGGAGCCACCCAGCTCGAGCAGTAGGCCCGAGAGCGGGAGTGAAAGGTCGATGCCGGCACCGTAGGCGTTGCCGTCTGTCTTGATCTCATCGTAGGCGGCAACGAGCGCCTGCCGGTCAACGCCCTGCGACATCGCGCCCTCCAGATAGGCGCCTAGAACCACTGCGCCGGGCGTCTCGAGGTCACCGTCTCCAGCGAACTCTATCTTCCAAGCGGCGCGGGCACCGTAGAGGTTCTGGTAGTCGCCATCGGAGAAGTTCCCGAGTTGACCGCCGTAGCTGATGTCTGCACCGGTGCCCGTGTAGTCTGAGCCGCCAATGCCGGCGAAGAAGTAGTAGGCTCCAAGATCGAGCCGCTGCGCCGGCAAATTCACGGTCGCGTCGTAGGCTGCGCCCGAGCGGTAGGTGAAGTTGTCGCCGTCGAAGCCGAAGGTGGTGTCACGACCCGTCGCATAGCGGGTGTATCCGGCCTCGGGCAGCTCCTGCCCCGAGAAGAAGTCGAAGGGAACCAGCCGCAGCCGGCCCGCGGAGCCGAGCCCAACGGTGGCGACGATGCCGTCGACACTACCCGACATGATGTAGTCCTTGGGAACACCGCCGATGGTGAAGGGCTGGCGGCCCATGGAGAGGTCGGCGCTGACGCCATCATTGTCGAACAGGCTCACGCCGAGCGACAGACCATAGAGGCTGACGATGGCAGTCGGCGAGCTGTTGAGCACAAAGGCGGGCCACTGGGTCTCAACCTCTCCGTCAAGCGTCAGCGAAAGCCGCTCCGAGGGCCGGGCCACGATGTGCGCGCCGGCATCCGAGTAGCCGAACATCGACTTGTCGTCGGTGTCCCGCACGGTCGCATCGCTCGAGCCGTCGAAGGCGCGGAGGTCTAGGTTGTTGTAACCCTGCACCAGGCTCGAGGCCCGAAAGGTGACTTCGTAGTTCAGGCCGGTCGAGGCGACTGCCACCGGCTCGCTGGGCAGCTCGGCAAGAGGCTCCGCTGCGGCTTCTTCAGCAGCGGCGGGCGCGGGGGCCTGGCCCTCATCCTGCGCAAAAGCGAAGGCGGGCGCTGTGGTGCAGAGAAGCAGAAGCGAGAAAGAAAGGGTCTGTTGACGCGCCACGAGGGCCTCCAGCAAAATCAGAAAATCGACTCAATTTGACCGGTACGGACCACCCACTGCTGCAGGCCGCCATACCCGGAGACAACCGGGGCGGTTACGGAGATACGGGAGCCAAGCAACACCTTCACGCCACGGCGACCGAGCTCCTGCTCGAGGCTGACATTCCAGCAGGCCGTCGGAAGCAGGTCGACGTTGAAGGAGGCGCCACCGGCACAGGCCGCCGGGCAGATGCGATCCACGCAGAGCGTGTTTGCCGTATCGGAAGGACACTTGGCGCGGCAGGTGCCTGCGCAATTTTCGCGGCAGACCGCCGTTGACTCGCCGACGCCTGCTTCAGGAAGGGGGCGGTTCGAGACAACCATTGCGTTGAAGTTGGAGCTCGTCGGCTCCTGCAGCACGAAGCCGCTCACCCGCATCGTGCGCCCAAGGTCGGCGTCCGAAAACGCCAGATCGGAGGGCGTGTAACGCACCTCAGAGCTCCCTTCGAGCTTCTCGGCGTCGGAGATGACCACATACTTCTGGCCCGCGTAGGGCTCGATGAGACCACGCACTGTGAGCCGCACATGGTCGCCGAAGTCGAACTCCGACACGCGACCGTCGCGCAGCACCACGATGCCTCCCGTATCGTCCTCGACCACGAACGAGGCGTAGAACCGCTCGTCCTGGCCGCAGACGGGGACCTTGAGATACTTCTGTGCCGAAAGCGAAACGATGCCCGTGATGGTCATCGGCAGGCGCGGAGAAGTGGCGATCGACGTGCAGACATCGCCCGCCGGCTCATCGCCCGCACCGACGAGGAAGTCGGAGGAGGAAGAGCCAATAAGGTCGAGCAGGTCTGCAACCCCCGAACCATCTCCGACGGGCAGCCCATAACGCTGCTCAACCCGACCCGAACCCTCACCCGTGAAGCGGGGCGCGAAGGCCACCGGCTCCTCGATGAGATCGGCCGAGCCCTCAGCTTCGCGGTTGTCGAGCGTCGGCTCATCCCACTCCGCCGTGCAGGCGGAGAGCGATGCTGCCGCGACGAGCGCGCTCGCCAACCAACGCATTACTGAGCCGTCCAAGACCAGTCGAAGTTGGCAACGTTGATCTGCGGCGCGCCGCTGAACTGGCTGAGCGGACCGACGAAGGTCACGCACTGGCCGATCGACAGGAAGGTGCTGGCGCTGCGGTAGAGCGCCACCTGCCCATCGGCGTAGGTGAGGTCGTAGCACTTGGAGGTGCCGCCGCAGGTTCCGTTGTCGCGGGTGAGCGTGCCCTCGACCCGGACGACTTCGCCGATGTCGTCTGCCGTCAGCGCTGTCGCGGTCCGCTCGAGCACGTGAACGCCGGTGTCGGCCTCCACGAGCTCCCAGCTGTTGGCAGCCTGAACCTGGCCCGAACCGAAGTAGCTGTCGACAGCGGTGACGACGAAGTTCAGCTTGTGGCCGACGCGAATCTGCGTGACCGGCACGTTTGCGGCATTGGTGTAGTCGAGGCGAACCTCAACCGTGCCGTTGGAATCGGCAACCCAGAAGTTCGACTGCGACGGAGGTACCGCAGCGGTGTTCATGTAGGAGGTTGCCACGACGATAGCGCCCGTGATGACCACCGGCGTCGGCAGGATGGTCGGGTCGCCGTCGACGGTGGGGAACTGCGAGATGACCTCGTCGAGGTTGGCGTCGCCGTAGGTGAACTCGCTGCGGCTGTTGACGAAGAGGGGAACGCCGCCGCTCGGCGCGTCGGAGCCGAAGATCTGGCCCGAGAAGGCAGGGGCGCTGCCGCAGACATAGGCGTCTGCCGTGTCACCCGCGGTGTCTGCAGTGGTGACCCCGACACCACTGCCGACACGACGGTCGACCCCGACACCACTGCAGACACCGCGGGTGACACGGCAGACGCCTATGTCTGCGGCAGCGCCTGTGTCGGAGCTGACCGTATCGGTGCGGCCCGTGTCGGTCGAAGAACCACCGCCGCCCGTGGAGCGCGCCGGATCTTCGACGGCGCTGGAGCAGGCGGCGAGCGCAACGAGCGAGAGAGCGAACAGGGGACGAAGAGAAACGGTATGCATGGTCTGCCTCGGTGGGCGGTGATTGCGGAAGAGAGTTCGTCTGCGCGTATGCTGTAGAGCAGCTATGTTGCGACGCGCAAGCACGCGCCCTGACGAGGCTGCTCCGCTAGGTCACAGCCCTTCGTTCGTCAACCGCCCCTGCCGTTTGAGGCATCTCTCTCACCCTGCTAGGTGGCTCGTTCCCATCGGCCATTCAAGCAGGTTCCATGCAGATCCCCAGACTCTTCCCGCTCCCCATGCTCGCGCTGCTCGCGAGCTGTGCGGCCCAGGCCGATCCCGCGCGTGGCAGGACAGGCAGCGGCAGCGACACGGGAACGACACAAACCGACAGCGGGAGCCTCGACACCGGCGCCGCAGATACCGCCGCAGATACCGCCGCGGACACCACCGAGGACACCACCGAGGACACGACTCCGGCAGGTCCGACCATCGAGATTGCCACCTGGAACACAGCCCGCTTCTTCGACCGCATCTGCGACTCGGGCCGTTGCGACGCGGGGCAGGACGATTACGAAGAGCTGCCCTCTGCGGCGCAGTTCCAATACAAGGCATCCCAGCTCGCCACCGGTATCACCCGGCAGGATGCAGACATCATGCTCCTCCAGGAGGTGGAGTCGCAGGATTGCATCGACGCCCTGGTCGCCGCCCTGCCCGCAGGCCGATGGCCTGTCGCAGTGCTCGGCGAGACGGGTTTTGACGCCTCGGTCGATGTCGCGGTCCTCGCCAACGGCGAACTGGTCGACGTCATTCGCCACAGGAATGTGCCGCTCCCGCTTGCCGGCGGAGGTTCGACCACCTTCACGCGTGAGTTTCTCGAGGTCGAACTCCTGATTCAAGGTCGACCCGTCACGGTCTTCTCCGCCCACTTCCGCTCCAAGAGCAACGACGACCCGGCCCGCCGGCTCGCTGAGGCCCGCGGAGCAGCAGCGATTGTCGCCGCCTCTGCCGCCGCCTCGCCCGACGCGCTTGTCGTCCTGGGCGGCGACCTCAACGATACCCCAGACTCGGAGCCGCTGCTCTCGCTCACCTCTCCCGGCATCCTCGTGCGGGTCGCTTCGGACATCGTCCCCAACGACTGGACCTACGCCTTCAATTCGCAGCGGGACGCCATCGACCACCTGCTCATCGCGACCACCGCCTCGGGCGGCTACGTCGCTGGATCAGCGACCGTGTTCCGCGACGCAACCGGCGGTCTCCTGACCTCGGATCACGCCTCGCTTCGGGCCAGTTTCTACCTGCCTTGAGGGGGCGCGACGCGCAACGACGGCACCTTCTCCACAGGAATCTCGCCCCGCATGACGGCCTCAATCTGCGCGGGGGAGATGGGGTAGCCGCCGCGAATCGCGACGGTCTCGCCCTTCTCCTTCGCATACTGCAGGTAGGCCTTCCACTCGGCTTCAAACGAGGTGAACTCCTCTTCGGCCTCCTCCTCGCGCTCTTCTGCAAGTTCCTCAATCTGATGGGCGGTATTGGCGCGCGTCACACCGGCGGGCAGCGGCCGCTCGCCGCGCTCGATGCGGGCCTGGGCCTCTTCGCGCGAGATGCGTCCCATCTTCCAGAGGCGGTAGTTCTGCACCACCGTTCCTAGCTCCTTGTTCCGGTCGGGTCCGGAGAAGTCCATCGCCATCGACTCTCGCACGCCCGGCGTCTTGATGTCGCGGATTTTGTCTTCGGGGATGATGCGGGGCTTCACAACGTAGGGGGAGTAGTCGGGCACGCCCGAGAACATGTCCCACATCGGAGAGGCCATGGCGTCCGGACGGCCCATCGGCGGCACGCCAAGGATGCGGGTCATGGTCGCGAAGACCGACTGGAAGGAGTAGTTGACGAAGCTGATGTAGCCGCGCTTTGCCCAGGGGCTGATGACGAAGGCGAACACGCGGTGAGAGTCCACGTGGTCCTCGCAGCCCTGCGGATCATCCTCGACGACGAAGATCGCGGTCTTCTTCCAGTACTCGCTCTGTGAGAGGCCCTCGGTCAGCCGACCGATGGCGAAGTCGTTGTCGGCGACCTGCGCTTCGGGCGTGGGGTTGCCGGGGGTGGTGCCGCCCGTGTGGTCGTTCGGCATCAGCATGTAGGTGAACTTTGCCAACTTGCCCTGGCTGATCTTGCGGAGCACATACTCGGCACGGTCGGTATCGCGGACGCCCATGGAGTAGAAGAAGCCGCCGGGGTAGGCGCGGTCCGAGAAGGCAAAGGGCTGGCGACCGTCCTGCGAGCGGGCAAACATGCCGGTGATCTCGCCGTAGATTTGAACGCTGATGTCGCGGTCCATCAGGTGGGTAAAGAAGTTTCCGTTGGTCGGCGTGGTCGTCTCCGCCACCTGATAGGCATCGAACATTCCGCTGCGATCCGACTCGACCCAGGAGCGCTCCACGAAGTCGTTCAGGAAGCCCGAGGTGAGCATGATGTGGCCCATGTCGGAGTCTTCGACCTCGTCGTAGAAGTTTGCGGAGAAGGCGAACTCATCGACGAAGGCATGCTGGTTCGGCGTGATATCCCGGCCCCAGACAACCAGGCTCGGGTCGACGTTGAGCCCACGGTCCGAGATGTCGCCGAAGACGCAGTCCAAGGTCTTGTTCTCCTTCACGACGAGGATGACATGCTCGATGGGGGTGTAGTCGCCCGGGTTGACCGGCACGGGGAAGAAGTCGTCGCACTCGACCGGGAAGGTGGTGAGGGACCGGAGCGCGTTTGAAACCACCTGCGCCGTCGTGCCAGCAATGTCGAGACCCGTGAGCGGCACGAAGCTGACGCTGCCGTCCATGGCTACCTTGGAAGAGCGGCCTAGGCTGGGGCCGCTTCCAAAGCCCTTCCCCTCTGCGACGACCAGCTTCTGACCGTCTGGCGTCACGGCACTCCCGGAGGGATACCAGGCGGTGGGCATCGAGCCGATGAAAGAGAGGTCGGAGGTCGCCAGCACGGAGACCGCATTGTCGACGCCACGGGTCACGTAGAGGCGGCTGCCATCCGGCGAGACCTCAACATCGTTCACGTTGCTGCGCAGGAGCGGGCTTCCGTCGTTTGTGAGAACGTCAGACTCGACGACACGGACACGCCGCGTGACCGTCCAGTCGGAGACCCGAACCTCAACAAGCTCGTCGGCACCGGAGACCGCGATCCAGAGCTTGCTACCATCGGCAGAGGCCTGCATGCCCATGGGGCCTCGACCAACATCGACCGGCTCGCCAACCTGACCGGTGACCGTGTTGACCACCTGGATGTCGGAGGTGACGTGCGACGAGACGACGATGGTCTCGGTACCGGGGATGCGCTCCACGTCCCAGACACCGGAAGAGACGGCGTAGGTGTTGGCCACGGCTTCGGGCGTCCCGAGGCGAGCGGTATCGAGCGCGAGCAGGCGGCTGCCTTCGGCCTCGCCCACGTAGAGGCGGCTGCCATCGGCCGAGAGCGTCATGCCCGAGGTGACGATGGGGAGTTCGGTGCTCACTGCAAGCGCGATTTCGCCGGTGGTGGCGTTGACATCGAAGGCGTCGACCCGCTTGGTGGAGCCTGAAGAGACGTAGAGCCTGCTGCCGTCGGCGGAGAGCGCAATGCCGTAGTAGGCCTCGTCGAGCGAGACGTCCTGCACGATGGAGCCGTCGTCGGTGCTGAGCACGATGATGCGCCGGTCGTCGATGCTGGTGCTCAGGACGAAGACAACGGGGAGCGACGGGTGGACGACCAGGTTGGACGGGAAGCCAGGTACCGCGGTCGTAGTGCCGGGTGAGCTAAGGCGGCGGCCACCAAGTGCAACGATGCCGGAGCCATCATTGGCGCCTGCTTCGAGCTTCGCAGCCTCGGTGGGAACCGGGTTGCAGACAACATCGGGGACAACCCATACATCCTCGGTCCCGCTTCCGTCGGCGTCGCCGCTGCCACCGGTGGTGTCGGTTGCAGCAGAGCCGTCGCCGCTGCCGTCGGAGGCATCGCCGCTTCCGTCGGCGATATCGGTGATCGCCGCGCTCTCCTTGTCATCACCGCAGGCGATGAGGGAGCCGGAGAGAAGGAGACAGAGGAGCGGGAGATGTCTCATGGCAGACCCGGATGGGGAGTGTGGGGATGCGCGCCGTTTTGGACGCATCCATGCTGCCGGTAACTGCCCTTTCCAACACACAGATGTCAACCCCGTGACGGTTCGAACGGCACGAGGAAGGCGGGCTAGGGCCAGTCCTGATCTGCGTTGTCGAGGCGCGACAGCAGGTCGGGCGGGCTGATCACGCGAACCGCTTTGCCGTAACCGCGGACCCAGCGAACGAAGTCGATGGTGATCTGAAGTTGGAAGGTCACAGTGAAGCCCTCCCCGTTGGGCAAATCTCTGGGCTCGCTCTGCGACGGATGGAGCCGCGTGGTGTTGAACCAGGTGCGCCAGAAGGGTCGGAAGGCCAACTCGATGGTCTCGACCGGCGCATCTTCGCGAGGGAGCCACGAGCCAAAGGCATGCTCCCAGAGCTTGCGGGGATCGTACTCGTTGATCGATGGGTAGAGGAACTGTCTGTTCAGCTTCCGTATCGAGCGGATGCGGGCGGTCTGAAAGATGCGCTGCAAGCGGATGCGGTCGGTATCGGGCGAATCGATGATGTTGCCGTAGAGCTGCACACCCTCGTCGGTGAACAAAAGGGTCCAAGGCTGGAGTTTCTCGCGGAGAAGCACGCCATCGAACTTCTCATACTCAATCTCGATCTCGTGCAGGCCGACCAGCGCATCGACAAGTTCGTCGAGCAGGTCGGAGGCGATGGTCGGGCTCAGAATCCGGGTCTTCGAAACCAACATGCTGTCGAAGGAACGCTGTGCCTTTGCCTTCTCGGGGGAGTCGGGATCGAGCGAAGCGAAGGCATGGTCGCAGGCCTTCTGGAGTTCGTCGGCGAGTGCGGTTTCGCGCAGATGGGGGAAGGCATTGATGGCCAGGCGAAGGGCTGCCACGCGGAGCGCCGTGATGTCGGAGCCATCTGCGAGCGCTGATTTGGAGCGGATCTCAAGGACCTCGTTGTTGTGCTGCCGCGTCTCCTCAAAATCTTCCGGCATCTTGAGAACCAGCGCCTTGAGCCAGTTGCGCGCCGTCTTTTCATCCTTGCCGACGGCATCGACCACCTGCTTGACCGTGGCCCGCCCGTTCCGCAGCAGGAAAAGCGTAAACTTCACATGGCTGACCAACCCATCGGCCTTGCTGTCGATCTTGCTGGCTGCGGCCCCTAAGACCTTGGCAACCTGCTTGGTTGGTTGCTTGGTGCCGCTTGCGCGCCTGTTTCCATCCTTCATTGCCCACCCGGAGGAGAATCGGTTCCAGTGGCCGCTTCTCTAAGCGATCTTGATGCAACTCCGCAAATGGCGGCGTATGGGGATGGACAAACTCGCACACCCAGATGGAACGAATCTTCCACCCTGCGCAAGATATTGAAACTCGGAAGGGTACGATATCACGCGCCATCGCAGTTCCCAACCACCGGTGGGCCACTCCCCTGCTCCCCTCTCTTCTCTCGCGCCACGGAGCCAATCCCTCAGGTCGACACCCCGCCTCCATCCGGCGCGGCAGCGCCGCACATTTTTTGCCTCCCGCCGGCCGCTGTGCAACAGGCCAAGTCCCTCGCTGCATCCACCAAGCACCCAAGGTCGGCCATGGCCGATATGCCCACATCCCGCCTCCCCGGCCCGGACGCCAACCGTGAAGGCACCCAGGTCGAACTGCATCACACCTATCGGCTGGGCAGGCGGCTCCACGCCACCCCCATCTACGAGTTTGTAGAGGCGCAATGGCTTCCGTTCGGCCGGAGCGTGCAGATTCGCTCCTACGCCGGCCTCAAGTCCTCGACGCTCCGCATGATGGACCGGACCCGCATTGCCAGCACCATCCAGCGGACGACACCGAACGTCGTCGGCCCGGGCGTTCCCGACATCATCGACACCGGACTCTGGGAAGAGATGAGCCACTTCCTCGTGATGCGGCTGCCGCCCGGCGACCTCATGAGCAGCATGCTCGCCCGCGGCCACCGCTTCAACCCCGACGAGGTTGCGGAGCTGATTGCAGATCTCGCAGCCGCGCTCGATACCTACCGCTCCACTGCAGGCGAGCCGCACCGAGGCCCGACCGCGGAGCGTGTCTGGGTGACCCAGGAGGGCCGTGCGATCCTGCTCGGTTACGGCGAGGTGCTCTACCGCGAAGACTCGCTGAACGCGGGCGGCCCGCCCGTGGCCGAGTTCATCTCCCACCTGCCGCCGGAGGTCTTTGCCTTCTCGGCCTCGAGTAGCGCGACGAGCGATGACGAGGAGGGTGCTCCCACCTCGGGGCGGTTCCGGACCGCGCAACTCCCCCCCGACGCGGTGAACTGCGAGCGGGCGCCTGCGGCAGAGGTCTACGCATTGGGCTGCCTTGCCTATCAGGCCTTCTCGGGCCACCACCCCTACTTCGTGAAGACGAACGACGCGACCGAAGGGATCCGCGCGACGCTGGCTGCGATGCCCGCGCCGCTCAAGCGGCTTCCCGCTGGTTCTGTGTTTGAGACGACCATCCTGCAGGCGATGTCGCGACAGCCCGCCGACCGGCAAGCCACGACGAGCGACTTCGCCTCAGCACTGCAGGCCGCCTTTGACGACGGCAGCAGCGATGCTCTGCCCCAGCTCCGCTCTACTGCGGTCGCACAGGCCTCCGCGGACGACCTGCGTTCACTCTCGCTCTGGCGCATGACCGGCCTCGTCTCGCTGGCCATGCTCATCATCCTTTTCGCCTACCTCCAGTTCCGCCCCTACAGCGTCGTCGTCACCTCCGACCCGCCATCACTCGATCTGGTAGAGGTCGTGGGCCACACGGCGGAGCCGCTCGGCAGGACGCCGCTGGTGCTGGAGCGCCGCTCATTGACCGCTCCGATTCAGCTCCGCGTGATGGGTAAAGATGGCAAGGCCGGACCCGTGACAACGCACGACCCGAAAGAGTTTCAGGATCTTGGTAACTGTCGGCGGCTCGCGGTTCAGCTCAAGTTCGACGAGCGTTGAACCTTGGGCGCTGCGCGCCTAGCGACAAGCGGGTCTCTTCCTACACAGGATGGCCCGATGTCTCGCCGCTTGTTACTGCCCCTCCTGCTGCTCGTCGCCTGTGGCGATGATGCTACCGAAACCTCCGCCGATGCGACCCTCGATGCTATCGACGATACCGGCTCTGACACGGGGCTGACGGATGGTTCGGGCAGCGGTTCAGATACCGCGCCGGACGGCAGTGCTGATGGCTCGGGGAGCGCGGCAGAGAGCTGCAAGCAGGCGCCTGTGGAGCAGCTCGCGCGGATCGAGCGGGCGGGGCTCAGCGTCGCCTTCGCAGGGGATGGGAGCTGGATGCTGGCGCGCGGCGAGACGGTTGTAGCGACGGGTGTCGCGACCTGTGACGACGCCAACCCGGGGGCGCGGGTCGCTGCGGGCACGCCAGCCTTCCGGAGCGGCTTCGGCAACACGATCGTTACGATGACCGGGCCGGCATCGCGCCTCACCTGGCTGCAGCCGGCGGGCAGCGCGACCGTGGAGGCCGCGACCGCCGATGCGCTTACGCTCCGCTGGCCGTTGGCAGGCGCCCCTGGAGCATCGGTCGCGCTGCGCTATTCGCTCGACGCCGATGGCACGCTCCGGGTCGCGATGAGCAGTACGCTCGAGGGCGCGGCAACAGGCGAGTGGAGTTGGGGCTCGCCATCCGACGAGCGCTTCATCGGTCTTGGAACGCAGGTGACGGGCATGGATCTTCGCGGCCGCGTTTACAGGCTGTGGACCCAAGAGCAGGGGATTGGGAAGTTGGAGGGCGACTCCGGCTTCCCGCTCGCCAACGCGCTCGAGGCGGCCTACGCCCCCATGGGCGTGATGCATGCGTCGGGGGGCTACACGATGCTCCTGGACGAGGATTCCGTATCGGAACTGGACTTGGACCGAGGCGCTACAGCGCGGCTGACGCTCCGCACCGCAGGGTCGCTGCCGGCGCTGTCGCTGCATCCCTGGGCGCGCCCATCGGAGGGCATCGCCTGGGCGACCGGGCTCACCGGCCGTCCGCCGCAGGTCCCCGACTGGGCCTTTGCCCCCTGGAACCACGCGGTCGGTGGGCCCGCGGAGCTTACGCGGGTCGCGACGCTGCTGCGAGAAGCAGATGTGCCCTCCTCCGCGGTCTGGAGCGAAGACTGGATCGGCGGGTCGCAGAGCGGCAGCGGCTTCCGGCTCTCCTACGCTTGGGAGTGGGACCCGGCGCGCTACCCCGACCTCCCGACCGACATCGACCGGCTTCATACGCAGGGATTTGCCTTCCTCGGCTACCTGAACCCCTTCGTACCCGGGCCCACGCGGATGTTCGGGGAGGGTGAGACGGGCGGCTTCCTGGTGAAGAACGAGGCGGGCGCAACCTACACCACGACAGACCCGGCCTTCCGCCAGACCGGCTTGGTCGATCTCACCAACCCAGCCGCCGCCTCATGGTACGAGTCCTATGTCATCAAGGCGGTGAACGAGGTGGGGCTCGACGGCTGGATGGCCGACTTCGCGGAGTGGCTACCGCTCGAAGGGCAGCTCGAGAGCGGTGAGAGCCTTTGGCTGGAACACAACCGCTACCCGCTCGCCTACCAGCGCTCCAACACCCGCGGCATCACGGCTGCGAACGGGGGTGTAGCTGACCCAGATCGGCTCTACTTCTCACGCTCGGGTTGGGCGTCGCGCAAAGGCGGCACCTCGGGCATCGCCCCGGTGCTCTGGTCGGGCGATCAGAACACCGACTGGGGCACCGACGACGGCCTGCCGAGCGTGGTGCCGATCTCGCTGCATGTATCGGCATCGGGCGTCTCGATGTTTGCGACCGACATCGCCGGCTACACCTCCGTGACAGTCCCCAACACGACCAAAGAGCTCTTCTACCGCTGGACTGTCGTGGGTGCCTTTGAGCCTGTCATGCGGACCCACCACGGGTCGGACAAGTGCGGCAACTGGGGGTTCGACTGGGACGAGGAGTCGCTCGCCCACTTCCGACGTTACGCGAAGATTCATAGCCTGCTCTACCCCGTCTGGCGCGGCCTCCTCGACGAGGCGCAGGCGACCGGCATGCCGATCCTGCGTCACCCATTTTTGGCCGATCCGACGGGCAACTGGGACCGGGCCGGCTACGCCTGGTTCATCGGCGAGAACCTGTTCGTGACGCCGGTCCTCGCGGAGGGAGCGACGACCAAGACGACGGCACTTCCGCCAGGCGCATGGTGGCCGCTCTTCGGCGATGCGCCGCTGGCTTGGGCGGCTGACTGGGCGGCGCAAGAGGTCGCCATTCCGCTCACGGAGGCGGGTGCCTTCGTGCGTGCGGGGACAGCGCTGCCGCTGCTGACGCGCGCCCCTGCAACGATGCGCAACGATGCCGCGGCGACCGTCTCGTCGCTCGCTGCGCTCGGCGATAGCGTGCGGTTTGCGCTCTACCCCGATGCGTCGGGCGCAGCGTCGGGGGCTGGTCGAGGCGCATCGGTATCGGCCACCGGCCTGCGCCCGGGCTGGGTCGCTGCGGGGGCAACATGGAACGGAACCGTGCTGCCGGCCTGTGCCGACAGTGAGGCTCAGGACTGTGTGGACGAATCCGCAAAGCTCTACCGTGTCGTAGGCGCCGGCAGCCTCGTGTCGGCGGGCGGAGCGGCCACGGTGGAGGCCGCTGCAGGACAGACGGTTGAACTGGCCTTCGGTCGCGACGGCTGGGGGTCGCTTG
>CANMDT010000016.1 GCA_947496715.1 Myxococcales bacterium | reverse complement strand
GGCTCCGGCCAAGGCTCCCGCAAAGGCTCCGGCCAAGCCCGCCGCGAAGGCCCCGGCCAAGGCTGCCGCGAAGGCACCGGCCAAGCCCGCCGCGAAGGCACCGGCCAAGCCCGCCGCGAAGGCACCTGCCAAGCCCGCTCCTGCCAAGCCCGCCTCGAAGGCTCCCGCAAAGCCCGCTCCGGCGCCTGTCGCTCAGGTTGCAGCCAAGTCCCTGCCGGCTCCAGCTCCTGCCGCCAACCCTGCTGTGAAGGCTCCCGCCAAGCCCGCCGCGAAGGCCAGCAAGGGCGCCACATCTGCCATTGTCCCCGCCAATTCCACCGAAGTTACGCCTGTTAAGTTGGAGCCTGCTGTGATCCCGAAGAAGACTGGAGGCGTTGGCAGCATCCTCGCCGCGCCTGTGCCGAGTTTCATGAACTCGCTGAACCCGCCCAAGCCCGCTTCCCGCGCATCCGAGGCCGCCGAGCCCGAAAGCTACGGCGAGGCCGAGGAGCTCACCAAGGAGGAGCTCAAGGCGCTGCGTGCAATGCTTATCGAGGAGCGCGAGCGCACCTTGGTGAAACTCCAGGAGCACGTGAACGAGGTCACCGGCGAGAGCGACAATCTCCCCGACGAGATGGACCTCGCCACGCGCCAGTCTGAGCAGGCCTACCTGCTCCGGCTCGCCGACAAGGAGCAGAAGAAGCTGCAGGAGATCGACCGCGCCCTCGCGAAGTTCGAGCGCGGCGAATTCGGCTACTGCGAAGGGACCGGGGAGCCCATCGGCATGAAGCGTCTCGCGCTCCGCCCCTGGGCCCGTCACGGCATTGAGTTCAAGGAGCGCCTCGAGCGCGAGCGGGGCGGCCGCGCCAAGCCCGGCCAGTAAGCTCAGACGCTGCGAAGGCCCGCTGGGCCTAGACCTCTTTGCGAAGCGGCGTGGCTAGGTCGAGGCGCGGGTGGAGCTGCTTGAAGCTCTCACGCGTGATGCCTTCACCCTCGTTCATCCCATCCATCTTCTGCAGCGCGGCGAAGATGCCGTGCGCAGAGGCGAGGACATCGCCCGTGTGACCCGACTCGGAGATGGTGTGCATGTTGCGGATGGGGAAGCCGACCGAGGTCGCAGCAGCGTCGATGGCTGCAAAGACGGCCGCCATCGCGTCGGTGCCAGTGTCGGTGCCGACAACCGACCGCTGGAAGGGGACGCCCGCCTCGCGCGACGCCGACTCGATGACGGTGTTGAGCGCCTCGCTGACGATAGAGCCGACCGCGAGCGTGAAGCCCTTGCCCATCGCGAGCGGGTTGAAGCGCCGGTCGCCAACGCCAGGCGCTGCCTCGTAGTCGTGGTTCACATCGATGGCGATGACCGCATCGGGGCGCATCTCGCCGGCAAGCACGCGGCTGCCGAGGCGGCCGATCTCCTCGTAGCTCGCGATGCCGCCGAGCAGGCGGATGTTCTTGAGCCCGCCGGCCTCTGCGACGAGCCGGCAGACCTCCATCGCAACGAAGCAGCCGAGGCCGTTGTCGAGGTAGGCGCCGTAGAAGGTGTTGGGGGCAAATCCCCGCTTGATGTGGCGGTTCAGGATGATGCTGTCGCCGGCGCGGATACCGAGCTTTTCGACCTGGTCGCGCCGCTTCTCCCCGTGAAGCTGCAGCTCCACATAGAGCATGTTGGGCTTGATGCCCTTCTCACCCTGACGCAGCGGCAGGTCGGCGAAATGAATCGCGCCGATGGCCTCGACGGTGCCGCCCTCGATGACACGGTAGCTGCCGGGGTTCTCGACGCTCTCCGAGAAGATCTTCACCTCGTGGCCCATCAGGGTCGCGGGCATGAAAGAGTCGCTGTCGATCCAGATTTTGCCATCCTCGGAGATGCTCCGGACCTGCATACGGATCTTGTCCGCGTGGCCGATGAGCATGACCGTGAACCGCTCGGTTTCGCCAGGATGGGTGTCGAAGACGACGCCGGCGCTGCCCGCAAATCGCAGCGCAGCCCAGCCGGGGAGTTTGAACTCCTCGAAGTAGGGTTCGAGCACGCCGAAGGTCATGGCTGCTTCGAGGCCGATGGGGCTCGGTGCCGCGAGAATCCGACGCATGATGTCGAACTGTTCATCGGGCATCGGCTCGGTCCAGGGCATCGTCGTCGTCTCGGTCATGTGCGGTTCTCCTCGTCTGGGATTTGCTTCAGGGTGCGACCATGCGGGCGGTCGGACTCGGGTCTTCGGAAGTTGCAAAGGCGTGCGGCATGGACTCGGTCGCGTGGACTGCAGCCACGCCGCCGGCCAGGTCGGCGACAATCATGCCGGTGTCGGGGCCGGCGAGCCGGTTCACCTCATCGAGCGTGGCCCGCGCTGCCTCTGCCGCGCTCATGCCGGCCGCAATGCGGTCGCAGACCGACTTGGTCGTGAGCGTCCGGATGCAGTACTCGCCACGGCCTGTTGCGCTGGCTGCGCCCGACGCGGAGGCATAGGTGCCGGCGCCCGGGATGGGGACATCGCCAACGCGGCCCGCCAGGCGGAGAAGTACGCCACCTGTGCTCGTCGCAGCAGCGAGGTGGCCATGCCGGTCGAGCGCGACCGCGCCGATGGTGCCGCGGAAGATCGCGGGATACTTGTCCACAAGCGCGCTATGGCGCGGCATCCAAGCCTCTCCCTCGGTGCGGAGCAGGGCGATGCGCTCGGCGTAGAGCGCACGCGATGCGGTCGTCGTCGGGTCGTAGTCCGCGAAGCCGAGCGCCCGCGCGAACCGGTTGGCACCCTCGCCGGCGAGCAGCGCGTGGTCGGTCTCCTCAAGCACCTTGCGTGCTACGAGGATGGGGTTTCGCACCCGCTGCACATTGGCGATGCCGCCCGCGCGAAGCTCGTGACCGAGCATGAGGCAGGCATCCATCTCGCAGAGTCCGTCGATGTTCGGAGAGGAGCCGGTACCGGAGTTGAAGGTCGGGTCGTCTTCGAGGATGCAGGCGGCCGCACAGACCGCGTCGGCTGCGCTCGCGCCCGCTGCGAGTATCCGAGCCGCCTCTGCCACCGCGCGCGTGACCCCGGCGAGTGCCGCAACATGCGCCTCCGCGGCCCAGGTTCCCGCGCCGCCGTGTACGATGATGGACCAAGTTGCTTGCAACCGTCTCTCCTGCTGGAGCCCACGCCGGACGATGCCGGCCGAATCTCCTAGAGGCGCGGGCTCGGCGCGGCAAGTTGGATGTGAGGCAGTCGTGTGAAATCCGACCACGCGCGACGAACTCTGCTAGCGAGGCGCCCGTCTCATTCGCGACCCACGGAGCCCCTCATGACCAAGCCAGCCAAGCGCACACGGACCTCGCTCGACCCCGAAGCTGTCCGTAAACTTCTCCTCGACGCCGGAGCCTCGGTGGAACTCGGCAAGGCGCTCGGCCTGGTTTCAGAACGGGGTGGGGCGAACGCCGACGCGCACCGCAAACTTAAGCAGGTGGCTCACTTTCTCCGTCAGCTCGATGCGCCGCTCGCCGACCTCTACGCCCGCCACGACCAGCCTGTGGTGGTCGATGCTGCTGCCGGAAAATCCTACCTCGGCCTCGCGCTGTTCGAGGTGCTGATGCAGCCCGTCGGGCGCGGCACCCTGATGGCGCTGGAATCTCGGCCCGAGCTGGTGAAGCGGGTGCGAGAGATCGCGGCCGAGCAGAACTGGACCCGCGTGCAGGCGGTTGAGGGACGCATCGCCGAGGCGCCGCTGCCCGAGCGCATCCACCTCATGGTCGCGCTGCACGCTTGTGACACTGCAACCGACGAGGCGCTCATCGCTGCGGTGACCCGGAACGCCGACTACATCGCGGTTGTCCCCTGCTGCCAGGCGGAGCTCTACCGCCAGCTCGGCGACGTCTCCATGCCGGAGCCGTGGCGCCTGCTCTGGGACCACCCGCTCCACCGCCGCGAAATCGGCGCTGCCTTCACCAACGCCATCCGCGCCAGTGTGCTCCGCTGCCTCGGCTACGAGGTCACGGTCACCGAGCTTGCAGCCTCGGAACACAGCCCCAAGAACGAGCTCATCCTCGGCCGTCGCGTGGGCCGCTTCCACAAGCCCGAGCGGCTCCGTCTTGCGGCGCTCCTCGCCTCGCTGCCCATTGTGCCGATGCTGGTCAGCGCGCTGCTCCCCGAGCTGCTTCCCTCAGGCGGTCAGGGCTCGATCCAGCCTTCGACAGAGCTGCCGGGCGTCGCCGACACCGAGGCGTAGAGCGCTGCGACCTCCTCGTCGCCGAGACGTCGCCAGCTGCCCGGTTGCGGCACATCGCTGAGCGACTGGGTGGCGTAGGTGATCCGCTCCAGCGTGATGACGGGCGCCTCCACCGCGCGCATCATCCGGCGTACCTCGTGATACTTGCCCTCGATGAGGGTGAGCTGCCAGCGGCGGCCCTCCGCATCGAGCTTCTGCATCTTCCGCGGCGCCGGCACATGGCCGTCGCGGAGGGTGATGGTACCAGCCATGAGCTGCTCTGCGATTGCCTCGGTGATGGGGGTGCGGAGGGTTGCCTCGTAGCTCCTTTCGACCTGCCGCTTGGGGTGGGTCAGCCGGTGGAGCAGCTCGCCATCGTCCGTGAAGAGGAGCAGGCCGGTGGTCTCAACATCGAGGCGGCCTACCGGCTCGACCCGCTCGGTGAGGTGGAGCCAGGGCAGCGAGTTGAAGACAGACGTGCCGCCGTCGTCGACCCGCGAGGTCACCACGCCCACAGGCTTGTGGTGGGCGAGCACGACGGGCCCGGTGCGCGCTGCCACGATGGTGCAGCCGACCTCGAGTTCGGGGTAGAAGCGGTTGCGGAGCTGCCAGACGCCCCCCTCCTCGGGGGTGAAGCGGAGGGGCTCAGCGTCGACGGTCAACTCGCCGCGACGGCTGCCCGTCCATGCCTCCGCGAGCCATTCGCTCGCGCCACGGTCGAATCCGGCTGATTGAAGAATCTTGCGGGCTGCGATGCGCATCGCCTAGCGCCTCGCTGCAACAAGAAGGTCGCGTTGTCGCAAAGGAAGCCTCATGTCGAAGGGTGAACTACTCGGCTCTGCCCGCCTGCTGGCGCGTGTGACCGATCCCGAAGAAGCTGCTCCCTCGGCGGTCTACGCCTTACCCGACATCGCGACACTCCGCACCATTGAGTCGCTCTGGCCGACCACCGTCGCCCACACCTTCGACTACACTGTAAAGCGGGCTGCGGCGCGCCTGCCAGTGACCTTCGGCAACCCGCCCGAGAGCGCAGCCGGCCCACTCGTCGTCATGCTCCCCAAGGGCAAAGAGCTCACCCGCTGGCTCTTCGCGCACCTCGCGCAGAAGGCTGCACCCGGATGCTCGCTCCGGCTGGTCGGCAGCAAAGACGAGGGCATCGGTTCGGCCGACAAGTTTGCCGGCGAAGGCTGGCGCTACGTCGACACCGTCGCCTACGGCAACCATGCCCGCATCGAGGCCTTCGAACGGACCGACGAGCCGGCGCCCGTGATGGAGAATTTCCGGACCCTGCATGCGGAGGTGGAAGCCATCGGCGGCCCGGTCTCACTTGAGGTCTCGACGGCCCCAGGCGTCTTCGCGGCCGACGGACTCGACGAGGGCTCCCGCCTGCTCCTCCGCCACCTTCCCGCCTCGCAGGCTACCTCCGCCCTCGACCTCGGCTGCGGTGCCGGCTGGCTCGCCCGCTTCCTGCTCCAGACCGGCAGGGCCGCAAAGGTGGAGGCGGTCGATACCCACTGGATGGCGCTGGAAGCGACGCGCGCCACGCTCGCCTCCTTTGGCGCTGCAGCCACGGTGCGCGCCTCCGAGGGGCTCTCCGACGCCGCCGGCGGCTACGACCTCGTTGTCTCCAACCCGCCCTTCCACCAGGGCCACACGCAGACCGTCGACCCGACGCTCCGCATGATTGCCGACCTGCCGCGCGTCATGCGCTACGTTGGTCGACTCTATCTGGTCGCCAACCGCTTCTTGCCCTACAATGAGACGCTGGATGCTGCCTTTGAGCGGGTATCGGTGGTCGCGGAGACAGGAAAGTTCAGACTCTACCGAGCCGAGGCGCCCAGAGCCGTCGCACCGAGAGCAGCGCCGCCGAAAGTAGCATCGCCGAAGACAGAGCCACCGAAGCCAGAGCAGCGGCGTGACAGGGCTCGCAAGCGTTCGTGAACAGCAAGGCGAAGCAGGGGAGGCCAGCATGGAGTGGATGATTGGTTGTGTCGTCGGAGTCGGGCTTGCCGCCGCAGCGGGCTTTCGCCTCTTCGTGCCGCTGCTCGGTCTAAGCCTCGCCTACACGCTCAACTGGATGGAGCCATCGGCCTCCTTTCACTGGCTCGACAGCTGGATTGCAGTCACCGCCTTGGGCGTTGCGACCATCGTAGAGATTGGCGCCTTCTACATCCCGTGGCTCGACCACCTTCTCGACCTCGCCGTCGCGCCGCTCGCTGTGGTGGCTGGAACGCTGCTCATGGCCTCCTCGATGGGCGACAGCTCCCCGGCGCTGCAGTGGGGGCTCTCGATTGTTGCAGGAGGCGGCGTAGCTGCAGCCGTTCAGGCCGGCACGACCGCGACCCGGGGCGTCTCCGGCGTCACGACGGGCGGACTGGCCAACCCGATCGTCTCCACCTTTGAGCTCCTCGCCTCGGTCGCCATGACGCTGCTCGCGCTGCTCGTCCCGCTCCTGGCGCTCGCGCTGTTCGCGGTGCTCGTCGTGCTGCTCTACCGGCTCTGGTCCAAGCGGAAGCGGAGCAAGGCCGAACCAGCGCCCGCTACCTGAGGCGGTGGCAATGCTCTGAGATGGCCGCCAGCGCCTCGCGCTGCGCCCAGAGTTCGAGCGGAACGAAGGTCTTTCCAGTCGTCAGGTAGCCCACGCTTATCTCGCGCGAAGGGTCGGCCCAGGTCATCATGTTCGAGAAGCCGAGATGGCCAAAGGCCTCGCCCGAGTCGGGTCCGTAGAGGCTCGCAAGATCGCCGCCGAGCATGAAGCCCAGTCCATACCGGACAGGCAGGAGGAGCGTGTGGTCGAGCTCGAGGTAGGCCGACTCGTTCCGCGCCCGACGAACCGTGCGGGGCTCGAAGATTTCGTGCTCGCCTACGCGGCCACCATCAAGGAGCATCTGGTAGAAGCGGCTCATCTCTTCGGCCGTCGCCACCATGTTGCCCGAGGGGACGACGGAGGTGAGGAAGACGGGGTCGTTGGCGAGCTCGGCAATCTTGTCGAACTCGATGCCAAGAGCCCGCTTGAGGATGAGGTCGAAGGGGGGCTTGGGCGCCTCGCCCATCATCGAACTCCGCGCCAGGAGCGGGAGCTGCTCGGGGCGCATGCCATAGGTGAAGTAGTCCATGCCCAGCTTGCTGCGGAACTCCTCGTCCAGCACCGTGGCGATCGACTTTCCGGTGACCCGCTGAATAACTTCGCCAAGGATGAAGCCGCCCGTGATGGCGTGGTAGGAGAGCCGGCGGCCATGCCGCGACCGTGGAGCAGACTCGCAGAGCAGGCTCAGCACCGCATTCCAGTCGGCGAGGATGTCGGTCTCTCGCCCCTTCTGCTTGGCGAAGGGGATGCCGGCGCGGTGGGTCAGCACGTGGCGGAGCGTGATGGTGTCTTTGCCATACTTTCCGAACTCGGGGATGTACTCCACAACCCGATCGTCGATGTGCAGGCTGCCGCGCTCGTCGAGCAGGTGGATAAGCATCCCCGTCATAGCCTTCGAAGCCGAGAAGACGCAGACAGGGGTCGCGGGATCCATGACCTTCTTGGGGCCGTCGACAGGGTCAGCCGGGTCTGCGCCGGAGGCATGGCCGACCGACCGCTTGATGACCACCTTTCCGCGACGCCGCAGGCAGATCGAGATGGCTGGCTGGTAGCCCGTACGATAGTGGTCGAGCACCTTGTTCCAGATGGCGTCGACGCCTTCCTGGGTCATCCCTGCGTCGCGCGGGTCACACTCGGCGGCGTGGTCGATACGGATTGCGTCGGTGATGTCGTACGGAATCGTGAGCCGATGCTCTTTGCCGGCGAAGTGCCCCAAAATGCTTGTGATCATCGCTTCGCTCCTCTCCACTGTCGCCGCCTCTGCGGCCCCTTCGTGCATCGTCTCGGAGCGGTCAAGGTCTTGGCCTCGCGCCGCTGCCTGAGCCCTCGCCGCCGCTGCAGTAGCTGGCCTCTGCACAGGACTCTGCAGAGGCCGTCGCGCACCCGCGGCGGGCGAGATCGCACCCGCGCGCAGGCGCAGCGGTCACGCCGTCGCCGGTCCGCAGGAGCTGCGCGGCGCGCGCACATCCGCGGGCGTCGCCCAGGTTGCAGGCCTTTGCCAACCACTCCACGCCCGTCGCCTTGGGCGCCAGTCCACCGGCCATGAAGCAGCCCTCCGCGCTTCCCAGCGAGCAGGCGCGCCGCAACCGCGGGAGCCCCGCATCGACGTCGCCGCGCCGCACCTTCCGGATCCCGTAGCTGAGGCAGGCCTCCACGCTCCCTGCCTCGCAGGCAGCAGAGCGCTCCTTGGAGAGTTGAATCTGCCACCAGAGGAACCCGCCGAAGCCACCGAAGGGGAGCGTGCCGAGAAAGACGATGAGCAGCGTCGACACCGTCATCTGCTTGCGGCGCATCAGCAGCAGCGACCCCACAATCCCCGCCGCCAACAGCAGCCCGCCCCATAACGTGATCACACCGCCGACGGCGCTGGCGAACAGTGCGCTGTCGAGCCAGCCGATGATGCAGAGGCAGAGCCCCACACTCGTCGCAATTGCCGCAGCCAAACGCATCGGTTTCTCCCTTTCGAACAGAACCCACCGCCACCGCGGGGCGGCCAGTAGACGCGGCGCAGGCTACGCTATGGACAACCCTTTGTCACAACTCTAGAAGCGAGGCCGCTAGAGGAGCTTGGAATGGCTGGTCGAACCAAACATCGCGTCTCTCTTCGCGTCGTCGAAGCCAACCAGCAGGCAAACGCAGGCTGGTTCTCCATGGAGTTTCTCCACGCCAATCCCGACCGGCGTGGCGCACTCATGGCCTACCTCCGCGAGCAGTTCCCCGACCGCAACGCGGTGTCGGAGAACATGGACGGTGTATTCCTTGTGGTCGACCCGCTCTTTCCCGACGGTTCGGTGCGGCGCGAGTATCGGGTCTCGTGAAGAACAAGCGCGCGCTGCTGACCGTCTTCGTCGCCGTTCTTCTTGATCTCGTTGGGTTTGGCATCCTCATCCCGGTGCAGCCCTTCCTCGCCGAGTCGCTCGACGCGTCGCCGGCCATCATCACGCTCGTAGGTGCCACCTACAGCGCGATGCAGTTCATCTTTGCGCCGCTCTGGGGCCGCCTCTCCGACCGCATCGGCCGCCGCCCGGTGATGATCAGTTCGATCGCCTTCGGCGTCTGCGGCTACCTGCTGCTCGGCTTCGCCGATTCCATTCCGATGCTCTTCGCAGGGCGAGCGCTTGCCGGCTTCGGCAACGCCAACCTCGCGGTCGCGCAGGCCGTCGTCTCCGATGTCACCACCGCGGAGAACCGCGCCAAGGGCATGGGCATGCTCGGCGCGGCGTTCGGCCTAGGCTTCATCATCGGCCCCATCATCGGAGGCTTCGCAAGTCGCTGGGGCCTCCACGCTCCTGCGCTGGTCGCAGGCGCGCTCGGCGCCTGCAACTGGCTGCTTGCGCTGGCCTGGCTGCAGGAGACCCACCCGCCCGAGAAGCGCACGCAGCCTGCAGAGGTCCGCCGTGCGCCCTGGGACGAGGCCATCCGCGTGCCGGGCGTCGGTCGCATGCTCGCCATCGGCTTCCTCCTGACCACCGGCTTTGCACTCTTCGAGCAGGTGCTCTCGCTGTTTGTCGCCGAGGTCTGGGCCAAGGGTGGTACGGAGGCAGTCCACGGTGAGATGCCCATGGCTGTCCGCCTCACCGTCTACTTCCTGATGACCATCGGCCTCACGGGTGCCATCGTCCAAGGAGGGCTGATTGGACGCATCGGCAAGCGCTTCGCAGCACGCTCGATCGCCGCCGTCGGCATGGCGCTGATGGCGCTCGGGGTCCTCGGGATTCCGCTCGTGCAGAGCCTCCCCTTCGCGGCGCTCATTGGCGTTGGCTTCGTGCTGGCACTGGGGTCAGGCCTCACCAATCCTACGCTCATGGGCATGCTCTCCAACCTCGCGCCGGCGCAGAAGCGGGGCAGCATCCTGGGCGTAGGTCAGGCTGCCAATTCGCTCGGCCGCGTCGTGGGTCCGGCGCTCGCGGGCTCGCTCTTCGAGTACTCCCCCCGGCTCCCCTTCTTCATCGGGTCGACGCTCGTTGCCCTCTGCCTTGTCATCCTGCTCGCCGGCCCTGCCGTCGCAACCGAAGAGTTCTCCTGAGACAGTCGGCTTGCGGATCTGACGAGGTGCCTACGATGCGAATCCTACCCTCCCTTCAATGGAGTGCGCCGTGAAGCCGCAACGCCAGGCATCAACCCCCTCCCTCCCCGCCTACTCCTACTTCCTCAACGAGGAGGGGGCGCCGGTGACCGTAGCTTCGGGCGTCTTGGCTCAGTATGTTGCCTATCGCCGCGCAGCTGCCGCAACCTCCGAGGACCCCCAATCGCTCGAGGCTTGGCTGGGCATCGAGCCGCTGCAGTCGCTCCGCAAGCCGGAGTAATCCGCTACTCGATGGGCGTGCAGGTCGGCGTGATGGAGTCGATGAGGTCGCCGCCTTTGATCTCGACGCCTGTGACAATGGAACCGGGCGGGCAGTTCACGGCATACCTGTTTCCAGTCGAGCCGCCGATGCGGGGCAGGCCCACCTGCTTGTTGCTGATGTGCGGCTTGTCTCCCGCACTGTCGAGCAGCGCCCGCATCCTCGCTACCTCCGCCAGCAGCTCTTCGAAGCGATCAATCTCATCGATCCGCTTGCCGCCGAGCCGGTCGCAGTTGTTGGCGGTTTCGGCGTAGGCTGCGAGCATCGCCCGCTCGGTGACCTCTGCAAGATAGACGGGCACGGGCAGCTTGGGCTCGGCCGAGTCTAGGTCGGCGCGGATGAGCGACACGCGGAAGGCGTGCCTGGTCAGTTCGTCCGCCTCCAGCATGACGTGGAGTTCGCCGGGGCTGTTCTGCAGCTGGAAGGGCATGGGGTTGATGCTGCCCAGTTTGACCTCATACTCGCCGTCAACCACCGCAACGACGCGGGTCTCCCGCCAGACAGGCGGGCCGCTCGGGTGCTGCCAGAAGGAGAAGGTCATGGTGAAGATGCCCGAGAGCGGACGGGCTGCATCGTCGAGGAGTTCGCCGCGGTAGCGCTGGTAAAGGCCGCCGCGTGAAGAGGCTCCTTCGCTGCTGCCTGGATGCAGGGTGGTGAGCGCCAGCAGCGCAAGCAGTCCGAGGGTAAGGCGCATCAGAACCTCGCGATGAGCTCGAGCCGTCCGCCCGAGAAAGAGGGGTACTCGCGGCAGACGCCATTGACGCACTTGAGGCCGCCCCGCTGCGAGCCGCCCACGCCGCGCAGGGTGAAGGCCTCGGAGATCTCATAGTTGATGTGGCCAGCGTAGAAGTCGATGCGGCGGTCGTCGCCCTCCTTCTCGTCATCATGGCCGTATTCAAACGCCAGACCGCCGATGCCGCGCAGGTCGAGCCCGACGATGGCGTTGCCGCGAACGTAGGCCTTGGTGGCGCCAACCGCCTGCTTCCTCCAGTTCTCGCCCTTTGCGGTCAGGTGAAGCGACCAGGGGCCGCCGAGCGCCTGCACGCAGTCGATGTCGGCGTGCTCCATGGTTGCGAACTCCTTGCCGTTCTGCGTCTCGTTGCGGGCTCCGACGCTGCCGTTGAAGTGCGACGCGCCTTCGCCGTAGGCAAACTCCCATCCAGCGTAGCCATGCAGCTGATCGGTGGGTAGCGCGGTGCTCTGGCCCTGCTGACGGAGCAGCGCATTGGCATAGACTGAGAGGCCGGTATCGCCGACGACGTAGTCCAGCCTGGTCCGCAGCGCATTCGCGTCGTTGGCGTTGAGCACCTCCTGATCGGGTCGCTCGAGCGTGGGCGTCTGGTTGTAGTAGAAGGTGGCTCCCGTGGTGCCCAGGCCGGCCGCAGCAGGCTGCGGGGTGCTCTCGATGGCGAAACCCTCGACGGTGAGCGCCTCGAGGATGAGTGTCGCATCGCCCACAAAAAAGTTGGTGGAGAGCAGCGCAGCGGGGTGCTGTTCGGCGATGCCATAGGATTCGCTTCGCAGCAGGTTTGCCTCCGCATAGAGCGACATCCAGGTCGTCGGCGCGGGGAGGTCCCAGGTTGCGCCCACGCCCGTGAACGCGCCATCGGTTGCCGTGGCTCCGCTGCCAATCCGGGTCGAGACAGCGACCGTCTGCAGGCCGATTGTGCCGAAATCGCCGGCGTCGGCGGTGACCACTGCGCCCGAGATGATATCGTTCACATCGGCGATCGAGCGCTGGGTAAGCGCATCGAGGTTGGCGAAGTTGCTCCGACCGTAGAAGAGGCGGCTATGGACCGGGCCGGTATCAGCCTCCACGCCAACGCCGCGGAAGGAGATGTCGAGACCCGCCTCGTCGTTCTTGCGGAGCGACAGCAGAAAGCCTCGGCCCACCTGAAGGTAGTCGTCGCCCGCTTTCAGGCTCACGGCCTCGCCACGCCAGACGACGCCGAGCCGCTCGAGCTCAAGATAGGAGCCGTAGGCGGCGGAGGGCTCGTTCCACAGGCCAACGCCATCGAGGCGGCCGGTGAACTCCAGACCGTTGGACACTGCACCGAGGTTGAGCCGCTGCACAACGATCCCATAGTCATCGTTGTCGGTGGCATCATCCTGGTTGTCGGTGTGCTGCTCGACCACGGTGGTCGAGGTCACCTGAAGCTGTGTGGCCGCAGCCTCCTGGGCGCGCGTGGACGCGGCAAAGCCTGCGCCTGCCGTCACCGCGACGAGCCCGAGAAGAAGGGGCGCGCGCTTCACTTGGCGGCTTCTGCGAGCAGGCCGACCACAATCTTCTCGTAGTTCGCCTCGTCGCCCGCGGTGTAGCCACCATGCTTTTCAGCGATGTTGCCGTTCTTGTCGATGATGACCGTGAAGGGCACATCGCCGCGGGGGTTGAAGGAGGCGATGGCGGTGTTGTCGGGGTCGAGCAGGACGGGCACGCTGAGGCGGTGCTTGCGGGCCGTGGCGCGGACCTGCGCGACGGTGGAGGCGTCATCGACGCTGACGGTCAGGACGACGAGGCCCTTGTCGGCATACTTGGTGGCGATGGCCTGAATCTTGGGCAGCTCCTGCTGGCAGGGGCCGCACCAGGTGGCCCAGAAGCTGATGAGGACCACCTTGCCCTTGTGCTGCGCGAGTGTGACAGGCTTGCCGTCGAGGCTCTTGAGCGAGATGGCGGGCGCAGCGGCCCGCGGTGCCTCGCCAGCCGAGACGGTGCCGGACAGGGTCAGAAGGGCGAAGAGGGCGATAGAGAGGAGGCGGCTGAAGGAGGAGGTCATGGGGCTCCGAGGCGGTTCGAGCGAGAGGGGACGGTCGCAGGACGGAAGTCAGCCGAGGTTATTCTGCGAGCTGCTGCCGGATAAAGGCCTCGGTCGCAGCGTCCACCTGACCGGTGGCGATGCTGAGGATCTCCATGGTCTCAAGGTCGACGAACATGACCATCGGCGTGTAACTCTCGTCGTAGTAGTCCTTGAGCACAAAGGGTGCGTCGGCGACGACGGGGAAGGTGTTGCTATAGCTGCTCTTCCACTGGGCAGCGAGGGCAGGCGTGGCCGGGCTTGTCTGGTCATCTTCGAAGACCGTGAGCAGCACCTCAAGACCACAATCTTTGTAGGTGTCGTAGAGCCGGTTGAGTTCGGGCTGCTCTTCGATGCAGGCCGAGCACCAGCCCGCCGAGGTGATGACCATGAGCAGCCGCTTGTCGCCGCTGGCGCGGAGGCTCTGGAAGTCGACGGTCGCGGTGCCGTTCGGGTCGGCAAAGGAGAGGTTCGCGAGGGTCGTTCCGGCGGCAGTTCCGTAAGGCGCTGCGGGGTAGGTCGTACGAGGAACCGCCGTGACAGCGCCACAGGTGACAGCCTCTTCGTCGGCACAGCCGCTCATGGTGGTGAGCAGGAGCACGGCGGGGAGGGCGAGGCGAAGAGCGAGAAAGTTCATGAGGAATCACCAAAAAGAGCGGTGCGCGCTTGCAGGTCTTTTTCTAGTGTGGCAGGGTCGGTTTGGTCAATTCCGCACGGCCCTATTGTGGTGCCAGCGTGCGATTTCTTGGGAGTCTACACATGGTCCGTAAGAGTTTGTCGTTGAGCCTGCTGGTGATGCTTACGGCTGCTGGCTGCAGCAGCGAGATTGAAGTTCGCAACGAGACCGGCGGCGGCGGCGGCGGCACGGCTGACACGGGCACGGGCGGCTCGGGCGCCACGACCGAAGACACCGGCACCACCGACACCGGCACGACCGAGACCGACGGCGGAACGACCGACACGGGCACCGGCGCCTGCCGTCCCGTCTACCCCAACCTTGGCGCTGCTGAAGGTCTTCAGCTTGGCGACACCGTGAAGGACCTTTTCTGGCGCGGCGCGACCAACGTCGGCACCCAGGCGGCCGGCGATGTCGACTTCTACAAGCTCTTCGAGAACCAGACCTGCGCCGACCCCATGTCGACCGAGGCGCCGATCGATACGCTGGCCATCATCGTGGTAGCCTCCTGGTGCCAGTACTGCCCCGCCGAAATCGCCTTCGCGTCTCGGGTTGCGGAAGAGTTCAAGGCAGAGGGTGGCCTCTTCGTCGTCGTTAACTTCGAAGACACCAGCGGCGCGCCGGCGAGCAATGCGGAGGCAAAGCGCTTCGTCACCCAGCACGCCACCCTCAACGGCGTCGCTCCGGACAACATGTGGGCCGTCGGTGATGGCGCCGCCAACCCCGCCAACTACTTCCACACCCTCGGTGAGGTGAACGCCTTCCCCAGTGCCTATGTCATTCGCGTCCGCGATATGCAGGTCATCGCCAACCCCGAGAACGCGGGCGGCAGCTACCTCAACTTCGTCGAGATTGCGCGTGACCCCGATGCCGGCTCGTGGGGCCCGCCGACCGTCCCCTTCACCAGCAACTGCGGCCCTGGCGACGATGAGCTCACCGAGCCCAACGACGATGCGACTACCGCCACGCCCGTTGGCATCGGCTCCTTCACCGGCGGCATCTGCTCGGCAGCCCCCGACATCTACTCGATCACCGAGGCCGGCCCCTGGACGATGACCCTCACCTACGACCAGTCGTTGGGTGACATCGACATGTTTGTGCTCGACGTGCCCAACAACCGCCCCGTCAAGGATTCGGCCGGCAACGACGTCATCAGCCAAGAGACGACCGGCACCGAGGCGCTCAGCTACACCGGCCCCGCCTACGTCGCGGTCTACGGCTACAGCAGCGCCAGCGCCCCTTACGAGTTCACCATCGAATAGCACCGAAGCGCCTTATGGCGCCTCGTTCCTGGCGGCCCTCGACCTCGCGTCCCGGGCCGCCGGTCGTTTTGGCGCCCGCGTTTCGTTCGCTAGGGCGCGACGCCCAGCCAGGAGAGGTAGGGCAGGCCGTTCACGCCCTCGGCAAGGATGCGGCTGCCGTCTGCAGAGACGGTGCCCTGTCCGTAGAGGTGCCACTCGCCCTCCTCGATGCTCTCGGTGCCCACGGTTGTGGAGAGGCCACCGAGGATGAAGAGATTGGCGGTCGCCCCGGCGGCCAGCCCGAGGTCGTTCGGCAGCGAGAAGCGGAAGCCGTCGCCTGCGACATCGGTTTCGGGGCCGAAGGCGTAGAGCATCGCAGGCGCGTCGGCGCCGAGGAAGCAGAGCCCTTCAGCACTGGGGTCGACCTTGGCTGCCAAGAGCTGCGGGAGGTCGCCCGCGGCGTCGGACAGCAGCGAAGGTTGTACTTCGACGGTGAGCCCGCCGTCGAGCGAGACAGATTGCGCCTCTGTCTCGTCGCAGAAGTCGGGGGCGTTAACGGGGGCGCGGAGGCGGAAGAGGCGCCCGGTATCGGCGAGGGTGATGTCGCCCTCTGCAGCCAAGTCGACACCGCAGTAGGTGGTTGCCAGCGGACGACCGGGCGCAAAGAGACGAAGCGTAGCCGAGCTCATGCACTGCACCTCGGTCCCGACCGGAATGGTGAAGGTGCCGTCCTGCGCGGTGGTGACGGGGCGGAGGCAGGTGAGCCGAGCCGGCTTTCCGCCACGCACGCAGACCTGCGCCTTGGCGCAGGGCACGGGGGCACCGGCATCGTCGAGGATGGTGCCCGAGATGCTGGTCACCCACTTCGAGGAGACGCCGCAGGATGGGTCGCGGGCCGGCCCGGCAGCGAGCGGCGCAGCGGTCGCAGGCTCGGCGCAGACGGGTGGCTCACCGGAACCTGAGAAGGTAATGCAATCGGGCCTGCCGCTGCCGTCGGCGGAGCCGTCAGCGCCGCTGTCTGCCGAGGTGTCAGCATCGTCGGTGGCCTTCTCTTCGGCACTGCAGGCGGCAAGCAGGAGGAGGAGCGAGGGGAGCAGCCGGAGACTAGATAACGACGCGATTTCGACCTGCATGCTTGGCCTCGTATAGTTTGGTGTCGGCAAGCGTGAGGAGCGCCTCGACCCGATGCGTCCGCGAGGCGGCGTCGTCTGCTCCGGCGACCTCCTGCAGGCCGCTGACGCCGATGGAGGTTGTGACGGGGATCGTCGCGCCCGCGTGGAGCATGGGCGAGGCGGCAATGCTGGCGCGGATGCGTTCGGCCACCAGCGCCGCTTCTGCGAGCGTCGTCTGGTCGAGCAGCACGACGAACTCTTCGCCGCCAAAGCGGGCGAGCAGGTCTTCGCTGGTGAGCTCGGCCCCGATCCGTTTCACCGCCTCCACGAGCACGGCATCGCCCGCGACATGGCCGAAGGTGTCGTTCACCTTCTTGAAGTGGTCGAGGTCGAGCATGAGAAGCGCGGACTCTCGCTTGTATCGCTCCGCGCGGGCGAGCTCGCGCTCGAGCATGCTTAGAAAGTAGCGCTTGTTGTAGGCCCCGGTGAGCGGGTCGGTGTTGGTGAGGCGGAACATCTCGTCGAAGTAGTGGGCCTCGACGTGGTTCGCGCGCGTGAAGCGGAAGACCGCACCGCCAATCTGGATCTGGTCTCCATCCGAAAGCAGCTGCTGCTTGACGCGCTCGCCGTTGACCTTGGTTCCGTTGGTGCTCTGGAGATCTTGGAGCATCACGCCGGCGGGATGCGCGAGGATCTCGCAGTGGAGCCGCGAAGCATCGTCGTCGTCGATGGTGACGTCGGCCTGCTCAGAGCGTCCGATGGAGATCTTGCGCTGCGCGAGCAGGAAGCGTCGGCCCATGTCGCGGCCCGCAAGACCCAGCAGACATGCGTCGAACTTCTGCTCCTGCCCAGGCAGCGTGATGGCGCGGACGAGGGTGATCTGTCGGGTCTGTTTGGTGTTCTCGTTCGACACAATCACCTCGCGGGTTGGTGCTCTTGCTACTACCATAAGCGGGTCGCCAACCCAAACAGATTGGCGGCATGTAGCGAAGATACGGTTCCATTTTTGCCGAACGGCCGCGGGAGTCTGAATGAAGAAGTGGGGCCATCTCTCTGTCCTGTTCCTCCTCTCTGTAGGTGTGTGCGGATGTACAGATGCTGAGAGCGGCGACGGGTCGGGCAGTGGTGACGGCTCCAGCAATGTCGAGGGGTCTGGCAGCGGCGCGGCAGCCTTCGACTTTGCTGCACCGGGCCCCTATCGCGTTGGGGTTCGGAGCCTGCCGCTCGTAGATTCCGCGCGGTCGCGCGCCTGGACCGCAGAAGTCTGGTACCCGACGGTCGAGGAGGGCTCGGCCTCCGATCTGCTCGCCTTCGCCACGAGCTCTGAGGAGCGAGCGTTGCTGGAACAGCTCTATCCTGCATCGCCGGAAGGGTGCGCGACCCGGTCGACGCAGGCCATCCGCAATGCTGCGCCTGCCGGGAGCGGGCCGCTGCCGGTCATCTTCTTCTCGCACTGCCACGGCTGCACCCGCTTCGAACTCTTCACCGTTGCCGAGCAGCTTGCCTCCTACGGCTTCGCGGTGGTGGCGCCCGACCATGCGGGGAACACGCTCTTTGCCCACGAGGCGGGCACCCCCGCTCCGATCAATGCGGCCTTCCTCAACACGCGGGTAGAAGACATGCTCTTCACGGCGGCGGCCGCCTTCGACCCAGCCGGTCCGTTTGCTGCGGCGGGGTTGCGGTTCGACGCCGCGCGGATGGGCGTTATGGGCCACAGCTTCGGCGCGGCGACAGCGGCATGGACGGGCGAGCGCCTGCCAGGCATGAAGGCTGTCGTGGCGCTGGCGGCACCCATGGAGAGCCCGCTGCTGCCCGGGCCGATGATGGCAGCGCTGCCGCTGCCGACCCTCTTTCTGCTCGCGCGCGAAGACAACAGCATCACGGAGTTGGGCAACCGGTTCATTCGGAACAACCATGCCGCGGCAGCCTCGCCGAGCTGGCTCATTGAGCTGGCCGATGCGGGGCACTGGAGTCCGTCGGACATCTGCGGTCTGACGGTGGACTTCGCGGCAGGGTGCGGCGAAGGTCGCCGTATGACGGGCCGCGCACCCTTCACCTATCTGGACAACGGCGCGGCACGCCAGGCAACGGCCGCCATGGTGACCGCCTTCTTCGCCTCGGTGCTCACCGGCGATGCGCGGGGCGCTGCCTACCTCAACGCGGGCCTGTTCGGTATCGAGACGACGCTGTTGAAGCGCTAGTTAAAGCCCGAGCCCTTCGGACGCCGCTTGGTCTCCTCGAAGGCCAGCGACTTGAAGCTGAAGGGGGGCTTGTTCTCGGTGGTGATGCGGAGTTCGACGAGGCTCAGGTTGGTGGTCCGCATGACGGCGATAAGGCTGTGGTCTGTTGCACCCTCTTCGATGGAGACGAGCTCGTAGAAGCCATTCTGTCGACCAAGGAAGATGAAGTTCTCGACCAATGCAGCAGGCGTGACCTTGCTTGTGACTTCGGGCGAGAAGTTCTTCAGAATCTCATCCTCGGTCACTTCGCCGCGCTTCTGGTTGAATACGGCCATGGTCCAGCGGAGTTTGTCGCCGGCCGGGGTATTGGGGATTTCGAGGACCTCTTCGGCATACATTGCGTCGTAGGCGTAGTAGCCCGCGGCGGCGACGCCGATCAGAACGACAAGGCGGGCGATGAGCCCGAAGATGGCCTTCTGACGGGCTGCCGCGGCCTTCTTGTCGACAGGGATCGCGGGCATGGAGCCCGTGATGGCCGGGTTGCTGCCGGTGACGCGTGGGTTGCTGCCGGTGACGCGTGGGTTGTTGCCTGTGACGGCGGGCTGGGAGCCTGTGTTTCCAAGGCTGGTGACGGGCAGGACGCTGCTGGAGACCTTGGGCTGGCTGCCAGTGACGGCCGGTTGCGAGCCCGAGACTGCGGGTGCGTTGCCAGAGAGGGCGGGCGCGGAGCCGCTGCGCGGGCCGACGCTCTGGAAGGAGCCGGTCGCGCGTGGGATGGCGCTCGTTACTCCGGTGCGGCGGCCACCGAGCTTTCCGGCGGCCAGGACCTTGGCAAAGTAGGGGAGGGTAGCGAGGTCGCTCCAGACCTTGCCTCCGTCGTTCGAAGCGCTGAGTCCCTCGTGGGAGTCGCGGCGGCTGAGCCAGATCTGCACATCACCGGCGTCGATGAAATTGAAGACCATGCCGTCTGTGCCGCGGACCTGCCAAGCCCCCTGCGGAGGAACGACGTCGGATGCGGTATGCGGCTGAAGCGTCGCGGTGGAACCGGTGAGGCGCGGGTCGATGGCTACGCGCGGCGTGGAGCCGGAGTCGGAGCTTATGGCAGGCTGAGATGCGTCTGTGGAGGCTTCGTTTCCGAGGCCAGAGATGGCTGCGTAGACACCTGTCATGGCTCGCGCTGTGCCGGTCATGGTGGGCGAAGAGGAGGTCGCGGGCAGGCTGCCCGTGATGGTGGCCTCGGCGCTTGCCGCTGCAGGATAGTTGCCGCTTGCGGAGGCCTGCACGACGCGAAGGGAACCTGCGGCGTCGGGTGCGACGAAGAAGACATTCGTGCAGGAGCCGCACCTGAGGTTGGCGCCCGCTTCGGGGAGAGAGCCGTCTGCGACACGACACAGACTTCCACACTTGGGACATTCGACATGCATGGGGGTTCTCTCCAGACACTTCGCGAGCGACAGTCACAGGTGTGCGAGGATACTCGTCAGCGTGGAGGGTGTCAAAGGCGCTACGGCAGGTCGAGACCTTTGAACTTGGCCTCCCGCCCGTGGTGGCCGCGCCTACAAATGATGTTTGGGAAGTCGGGGTGACAGGATTCGAACCTGCGACTTTCTGCTCCCGAAGCAGACGCGCTACCAGGCTGCGCTACACCCCGATTGGATGCCCCGCGTGAAGCGGAGGGTGACGCATCTAGACGGAACCGGCAGGCTCGTCAACGCTGGAGTGCGGGCCCACTACTGCGCGTCGGGCTGTCGGGACGGGTGAGCGGCCTCGAAGGCGGGGAGGGCAGCCGCGCGGGCCGCTACGGCGGCCAGGCGTGGGTAGTCTTCGAGCGTGACGCCGAACCGGGCGGAGCCCACCACCTGTGGGACGAGGCAGACGTCTGCGAGGGTGACCGCATCGCCGACGGCGAAGGTGCCCGCTGTGTCGCGCAGGATGGCCTCGATGCCACGAAAGCCGCTGTGGATGAAGTGGGCCACCCAGGCGCGGCGGGTCTCTTCAACGGCGCCAAAGTCGGTCTCGAGCTTCTTCAGCACGCGGAGGTTCTGCAGGGGCTGAATGGAGGCATTTACGCACTCTGCAAGCTGCCGCGCCTTGGCTCGACCGTAGGGATCGGCGGGGAGCAGCGGCGGCTGGGGGCGTGTCTCGTCGAGGTACTCGAGGATGGGGAGCGACTGCGAGAGCACATGGCCATCGATGAGCAGGCTTGGCACCTCTTGCATGGGGTTCAGTGCCGCATAGGCCGGCTTGTACTGAGCTCCTCCACCTTCGACGAGGTGGACCGCTCGGTAGTCGTAGTCGATGCCCTTGAGCGCCAGCCCGATGCGGACGCGGTAGGAGGCCGACGAACGGAAGTAGCTGTAGAGGATGGGGCGGGCGTCGCTCATCGGTCGCTCTTGGCTACGGTCTGCGAGATGGTGCCGAAGAGGTTGCGGCCGGCCGCGTCGAACATGCTGATTTCGATGCTGTCGCCGAAGGTCATGTAGGGGGTCTTGGGCGCGCCGTCAGCGAGCGTTTCGAGGGTGCGCCGCTCGACGATGCAGCTGGATCCGCGGGCAGGGTCTTCGTTCGAGATGGTACCGCTGCCAACAATGGTGCCCGCGGTCAGCGCGCGGGTTCGGCAGATGTGCTCGACGAGCTCAAAGAAGCTGAAGTGCATCTCGGGGCCGGCGTTCGGGTCGCCGAAGAGGGTCCCGTTGAGCATGCTGCGGAGCGGGAGGTGGAGCCGTCCGCCCGACCAGGCCTCGCCGAGCTCGTCGGGGGTGAGCGCCAGGGGCGAGAAGGTGGTGGAGGGCTTGGAGACGAAGAAGCCGAAGCCCTTGGCGAGCTCATCGGGGATGAGGTTGCGCAGGGTGGTGTCGTTGACCAGCATCACGAGCCGCACGTAGGGCGCGACCTCGCTGGCCTTGGTTCCGCGCGGCACGTCGCCGAGCACGATGGCGACCTCCGACTCGAAGTCGATGCCCCAGGCCTCGGTGGGGAAGGTGATGGGGTCGGTGGGGGCGAGGAAAACGCCGCTTCCGCCCTGGTAGACCAGCGGGTCGGTGTTGAGCGTGGGCGGCAGTTCGGCCTTTCGCGCGCGCCGAACCAGCTTCACATGATGAATAAAGGCGCTGCCGTCTACCCACTCGTAGGCTCGCGGTAGGGGCGAGTGGAGCTCGGACCAGGGGGTCGCAATCGCGTTGGCATCACCGGCCTCGAGCGCTGCGGCCTTTTCGCGCACATGGGGCAGCATCGCCTCCCAGTGGTCGAGGAGCGCCTGCAGGTTGGGCGCGAGCGCGGCGAGCGAGAGGGCGCGGCTGGCGTCGGAGGAGATGAGCAGGAGCTCGCCGTCGCGGGTTCCGTTCTTGCGGGTTGCGAACTTCATCTTACTTCACCTTGCCGCCGGCGGCGCGCTGCTTGAGGAGTTCGATCGTGGCACCCCAGTCGGAGGTGCTGAATACGGCATTTCCGGCAACGCAGACCGTGGCGCCCGCCGCGGCGATGCTTGCGATGTTGTCGGTGTTCACGCCGCCGTCGACCTCGATGATGTAGTCAAGGTTGTTGCGCGAGGCATGGTTGGCGAACCACTCCATCTTCCGCAGCGCGGAGGGGATGAAGGACTGCCCGCCGAAGCCCGGATTGACGCTCATGACGAGCACCAGATCGCAGCTGTCGAGCACCCACTCCACGGCCTCGGGCGGGGTGTGCGGATTGAGCGAGACCCCCGCGAGCACGCCCCGAGCGCGGATGGCCTGCAGCGTGCGGTGGAGGTGGGTCGAGGCCTCAACATGGACGGTCACAACCTCTGCTCCGGCGTCGATGAAGCTGTCGATGTAGCGCTCCGGCTCCACAATCATGAGGTGCACATCGAGCGGTACCCGCGCCACCTTCTTGAGTGCTGCGACGACGGGCTGGCCGATGGTGATGTTGGGCACGAAGCGGCCATCCATGACATCGACATGGAGCCAGTCGGCGCCCGCCGCGGTGACCTTCTCCACATCCTCTCCGAGGCGGGCGAAGTTGGCTGAGAGCAGCGAGGGGGCGATGAGGGTCTGGCCCGGCAGGGGTCTGGCGATCGGCATCTCTGTCTCCGTATGTGCAGCGCGCTGATCGACTAGCAAAGGCGCCGGAGGCGGGCCACGAAAAAGCCGTCGGTGTCGTTGGTGTCGGGGAAGAGGAGGCGGCCCGGCAGCTCCTGATCGCTCTCGCCCGGGAGAGGCTCCTCGGCGAAGTCAGCGTGGCGGGCGAGGAAGTCGCGGATGACCTCGCGGCCCTCTTCGGGTGCCCAGCTGCAGACGGCGTAGACGAGGCGTCCGCCCACCGCGAGGTGGGGCGCCGAGGTCTCGAGCAGGCGGCGCTGGAGCGTGGAGGTTGCGGTGAGGTCTTCGGGCGTGCGCCGCCAGCGGACTTCGGGGTGCCGACCGATGGTGCCGAGTCCGGAGCAGGGGGCGTCGAGCAGGATGAGGTCGTAGGGGCCGGCCTCGTCGCCCGGCGGGCCGGCAGTTGCGTCGGCCTGCAGGAATCGGAGGCCGGGCAGGGTGCCGGCGGCCTTGCGCGCAGCATTGAGCTTGTGGGCATGCAGGTCGGTGGCCAGCACCTGCGCCTGCGGGAGGAGTTCGGCGAGGTGGACAGCCTTGCTGCCGAGGCCGGCGCAGACGTCCCAGATGCGGGCCGTTGCGGGGAGGCCTTCTGCGGCGACGAGCCCAATCCACTGCGCGCCGGCATCCTGCACCGCGACGTCGTCGCCCAGCTGCAGGGCCACCTTGATGGCGCTACCGGAACGCATGACGAAGCAGCCCGGTACCGTGCGGTGGGGTTCGATGCCTTCGGCGGTGAAGGTCTCGCGGAGCACATCTGTGAGTGGAACGCGGAGGCGGAGATGGGTGGCGGAGCTTCCGTTCCATGCGGCCATCGCGGCGGCTGCGCCTTCGGGGCCGCGGGCGGCGAGGAGCCGTTCTGCAATCCAGAGGGGCAGAGAACCGGAGGTGGCGAGGGTCGCCGCGGAGGAGGCGTCGGGGTGGGCCGCGAAGGGCGCACCAAAGCGGGCGATCTTGCGTAGAACAGCGTTGGTCAGACCGGAGATGCGGCCGAGCCCGATGGCATGCATCTGGGAGACAGCCTCGTCCACCACAGCGTGCGCTGCGCCGGGCCGATTGGGGCGCAGGAGCTCGTAGGTGGCCACGCGGAGTACGGCGCGGGCGAGGGGCGGGACGCTGCCGAGCCCCTGGGTCATCCAGGCCTCGAGGGCCTCGTCGATGGGGGTGAGCCAGGTGACGGTGCCGTAGACAAGCTCGGTCGTAAACCCGCGGTCACGGCCCTCGAGGGTCGAGGCAGCGAGCTGGTAGCGGAGGGTGATGGAGCTGAAGGCACCTTCGTCGACAACGCGGGTGACGACGCGGGCGGCGAGGCTGCGCGCCGACTCGGGCGGAGAAGCGGAGGGAGGGGTGGCGTTCAAGAGCGGGGCTCCGGCTGACAGCTGGCGAAGCGGGTCAGAGTGACCTCGCAGGAGAGGGCGTGTGCTTCCCAGCGCGCCGCAGCAGCGGCTGCGGCAGCGGCTGCGCGGTCGGCGTCGGGGTGAAGTGCGACGATGCAGCGGCGCCCGCGGAAGCGGCTGAGTCCGGCGGCAGCGCCGTCTTCGCGTGCGGCCGCAAGCGCGGGCTGCAGGCCCGGTATACCGGCGCCAAGCAGGTCGTGAAGCGAACCGTCGTCCAGCGCGAAGCGGAGCAGTTCGAGGCTGCCGGATCGGAGCGCCTCGGTGACCGCGACGGCGCGCGAGGCGAAGGTTGCGGCGGCCTTGCCGATCAGCGTCTTGCCGAGGAAGGCAGAGGCCTCCGACGCGCTTTCAGGCAGTTCGGGTGTGATAACGGCCACCGCCCAGTCGGGCAGGGCGAAGGTCGAGAAGCGGGCCGGAGGGTGGGGCCAGAGCAGCACCACGCCAAGGCCTGTCTGCAGGGCGGTCTGCGCAGCGGCCTCGAGGGCCCCAAGCGCCGCTGCCATCGCCGCCATCGCGTCGTTCTGCGGGAGCCGCTCGCCGAGCGCAGTGGTCGCTGCTTCACGCGCCAGAGGCAGCATCAGCCCGTGGCCCAGGCCGCAGGCGACGGAGGGGCCAAGGCCGCACAAAAGGCCGTCGTATGAGGGGGTGGTTTGGGTCAAGCGACCGGCTCGAAGCGCGTTCCCGTAGCGGGGCACCAGCCGTTGAGTACCACCTTGGTCGGCATCACCCGCTTGCCCGCCCGCTGCAGTTCGAGCACCTCGAGCAGGGTGCCCTCGCCGGCGGCCAGGAAGAGGCCGTTGCGGGCGTCGGCGGCGACCACCTGGCCTGGCTCCAGCGCGTGGCTGCCCTCTACGGGCCGGGCGCGGCTGAGCAGCACCAGTTCGCCCTCCACCGTGGCTGCGGCACCGGGCCAAGGCGTCATGCCGTTGATCCAATCCGCGACGGAGGCGGCTCGTTGCGAGAAGGGGATGGTGCGGTCTGCGCGGGTCAGCATGCGGGCGTAGGTTGTACCGCGCGCGGGCTGTGGTGCTGCAGTGGCGCTGCCAGCGAGGATGGCAGGGAGCAGGTCGGCGAGCAGGTCGGCGCCGAGCAGTGCGAGCCGGTCGTGGAGTTCGCCGGCCGTCTCCGTGTCGCCGATCATGAGCGGGCGCTGCGCGAAGACGGGGCCGGTGTCGAGGCCGCGCTCCATCTGCATGATCGCGACGCCCGTGGTGGCATCGCCTGCCGCGATGCTCCAGGAGATGGGCGCCGCGCCGCGCCAGCGCGGGAGCAGCGAGCCGTGGATGTTCACGCAGCCGCGGCGCGGAAGGTCAAGCGTGCGCTGGCGGAGAATTTGGCCGTAGGCTGCGACCACGAAGAGGTCGGCATGCTCGGCCTCCAGGAGCGCGTGCACTTCGTCGCTCTTGAGCGATTCGGGCTGTTCGAGCCGGAGCCCCAGTTCGAGCGCTGCTGCGGCCACGGGCGGCGGGGTTGGCTGCTTGCCCCGCCCTGCAGCGCGGCTCGGCTGCGAGATGACCAGCGAGACGGTCGCATCGGTTCGGGCGGCCAGCATGCGCAGCGCAGGGACCGAGAAGGCTGCCGTGCCCATGAAGACAATTTTTGCGGTCATGTTCAGCCGTTGCGGGGAGGCTGGCGATTCTGTGGTCCCTCGATGCGCTTCGCCTCCGGCGCAGCAGCGTTCTCTGCGCGCCGCTCCATGATCTTGCGGTAGCGCTTCATCGCCATCGCTCGCTGCAAGGGGCCCATCCGGTCGAGGAAAACCTTGCCGTCGAGATGGTCGATTTCGTGCTGCAGCGCGACGGCGAGGAGCCCGGTCGCGCTGACCTCCTGCGGCTCGTTGAAGCGGTTCACGAACTGGACAGTGACCTCGGTGGCCCGGTCGATGTTGTCGTAGAGATTCGGGAAGGAGAGGCAGCCCTCTTCGCGTCGCCCCTTGCCACTCGCCGCGACCACGCTCGGGTTGATGAGCTCGATGCGCCGGGCCGGCTCGCCATCTTCAGCGACGTCGACCAGCGCGACCCGCTTCAGCACAGCGATCTGGTTTGCGGCGAGGCCCACGCCTCGGCTGTGATACATGGTCTCTGCCATATCTTCGATGAAGGCATGGAGCTGCTCATCGAACGCGGTGACCGGTTCGGCCGGCGTCGTGAGAGCAGGGTGGGGGTAGAGGACAACGGTGCGGAGCGCCATGGCGTATGCGGGGCGAGGGGTGGAGGGACTAGGGGCACTCGGAGATCGGCAGCATGGTGGTGCCGTCGATGGTGCAGATCCATTGCCCGCGGTCGCAGGCGGGGCGGAAGGAGGCCATCGTGTCACAGCAGCGCGTCGTCTCTTCGCCGCAGACGGTGTTGGGCACACAGCAGATGATTCCGCCGAAGCCGCAGCTGGGGGTCGGGGTTGGTGCGAAGGCGCTGTTGGTGAAGTTGCAGCCGGCGATGGGGGCGCAGACGCCGCCGCGTTCGGCGCAGGTATCGCCCGTGAGCTGTACAGGCGGTGGCACGCAGCAGCTTCCGAGCTCTCCGGTGAAGACACACTGGCTGTTGCCTGCGGGATAGGGAGTGCCGCCCACGGTCTCGCAGGGACCGCCCATGCCGATGCAGACGCCGCCGCCTGCCTCGCAGGGGCCGACGGGCGTCGTGTCGGCGGTGGTGTCGGCGGTGGTGTCGGCGGTGGTGTCGGCGGTGGTGTCGGCGGTGGTGTCGTCGACCGTGGTGTCGGCGGTGGTGTCGGCGGTGGTGTCGGCGGTGGTGTCGGCGGTGGTGTCGGCGGTGGTGTCGTCGACCGTGGTGTCGGCGGTGGTGTCGGCGGTGGTGTCGGCGGTGGTGTCGGCGGTGGTGTCGTCGACCGTGGTGTCTGCTGTGGCGTCTGCTGTGGTGTCTGCGTTGGTGTCATCGCCTGTGGTGTCGGGTTCTGGCTCGACTGCGGCGCAGGCCCAGCCTCTGTCGGTGCAGCTGCAGGTGAGCGGGCCCGTGGCGTTCATGGGAAAGTCTCGGGTTGCCCCGAGGCAGTCGCAGGCGGTTCCGGTCGCGGGTGGCAGCGTGAGTTCACAGGCCAATGCGCCGGTGTCTTCCGGCGTCGTGTCGGCATCGTTCCCCGAACCAGAGCCCATCGCGTCACCCGAGCCGACGGAGGTGTCTTGCCCGCTCCCTGCGTCCGAGTCTCCGGTGCTCACACTCTCTTTGGAGGAGCAGGCGGCCAGACAGGCGACAAGCACGATGATGGAACTGCGCATGTGGCGACCTTGAGGTTCGGGGCAAGCGCGCGTCATGCTAGAGCGGTGGCGGCGATGGGGCAACAACAGTGCGGCGATTCGCCTCCGCGATGGAAGTGGCACGGCTGGCGGCGCTGCGCTACCGTGCGCAGGATGGTTCGGCATTTCCTGCTCTTTGCTTCGCTTCTTTTTCCTGCTGCCGCATCGGCCGCGGAGAGGCAGCTCATTCTCCGGCTCGGTGCTGAGTCCGATAGCAATCCAGCGCGCATCTTTGAGGCCGAAGAGGGCGTGGTAGCAGGACCCAAGGGGACCATCTCTTACGTGGACGAACGGTTGGTCTGGTCTGACGGCCTGCTGACGACGGAGGCGCAGGTGGGGGCGCGCTGGCTGCCGCTCCGTGCAGACTGGGCCGCGGTCTGGCGTGTTGGCGGCGGACTGGACTGGACGAGTGGCGGCGACTGGAGCCACCGCACCTACGCGGAGTTCCGTGGACGCAGCGAGGCCCCCGGCGATGATGGCCTAGGCATGACCCGCGACTATGAGCGGGTCGCCGCCACCGTCGGCAGCGCGCGCGGCTGGGAGCAGGTCACATTCGAGGCCGCGGCGGGCTACGCCGCGTTCGGTTACGCCGCCGACAGTGGCCGGAGCTGGCATGGGCCGACTGCAGCGCTGACGCTCAGCTATGCTCCGAGCGAAGCCGTTACCCTCAGTGCCTCCTACGAGCCGTCGCTCCGCATCAATGCAGAGACGCCCTTCTTGCTCACCGAAAGCCTGACGCAGTCGACGGGCGCGAGGCTGCAGTATGATGCCGGACGCTGGGTCGCATCGCTCTCCGGCTCGGCCACGGCCGCTTCGGCAGGCTCCGTTGCATTGAGCGGTGGCGACTACCTTCACGAGACGGCGGAACTCACCCTTGGCGGGCTCCTCTGGGGCGACGCAGTGGGGCGCCTGAGCGGGGTGCTGCAGCGCGTTGCCTATGAGGGTGCCGGCTCTGTCGTGGAGCTGGCAGTCGAAGACGAGGATCGCAACCAGGTGAGCATCGCCATCGAGCAGCCGCTCGTCGATGGCTGGGGCCTCGAGGGTCGCTACCAACGCTACCTTCAGCGGCTGGGAGCGGCGAGCTCGGCCCAAAACGATTTCGAGCGCCACATCGCCTTTGTAGGGCTGTCGTGGCGCTCGGAGCGGCAGGGCGCGGAGCCCTAGCGCTTGCGGCGGTTATGGTCGAGGACGGCCTTGCGGATACGGATGCTGGTCGGGGTGACCTCGACCAGCTCGTCGTCATCAATCCACTCGAGCGCAGACTCAAGCGTGTGCAGGCGCGGCGGAACGAGCGTCAACTTCTCGTCGGCACCGGCTGACCGGATGTTGGTAAGCGCCTTCTTGGTGCAGGGGTTGATGACGAGGTCGTTCTCCTTGGCGTGCTGACCGATGATCTGGCCGCCGTAGACGTTCTCTGCCGTGCCCATGAACATGAGGCCACGGTCCTGCAGGCGGTAGAGCGCGTAGGCGGTGGTGTCGCCCGGCTCGAGGGCGACGAGCGCGCCGTTGGCACGGCCGCCGATATCGCCGCGGAAGGGGGCGTAGTGGTCGAAGTTGGAGTAGAGCACGCCGGTGCCGCGCGTGTCGGTAAGGAACTCGCTGCGGAAGCCGATGAGGCCGCGCGACGGGATGAGGTACTCCATGCGGCACATGCCTTCACCCGAGGGCTCAAGCACCTTGAGCTCGCCCTTGCGCATGCTGAGCTTGTTGATGACGGTGCCCTGGTAGTCTTCGCCGCACTCGACGACGACGATTTCCATGGGCTCGAGCGTGTGGCCCTTCTCGTCCTTCTTGAGGATGACCTTGGGCTGCGAGACTGCGAGCTCGTAGCCTTCGCGGCGCATGCGCTCGAGGAGGACGGACAGGTGGAGTTCGCCGCGACCGGAGACGCGGAAGGTCTCTGCAGACTCGGTGTCTTCGACGCGAAGCGAGACGTCGGCCTCGAGCTCGCGCATGAGCCGGTCACGGATGTGGCGGCTGGTGACGAACTTACCCTCGCGGCCTGCGAAGGGCGAGGTGTTGACCATGAAGAGCATGCTGATGGTCGGCTCGTCGATCTCCATTGCGGGCAACCGCTTGGTGCCGTCCGGTGCGCCGATGGTGTCGCCGGGCAGGACGGTGTCCAGGCCTGCGATCATGATGATGTCGCCGGCCTTGGCCTCGCTGGCCTCGACGCGCTCAAGGCCCTGGAAGCGGACAATCTTCGAGATGCGGCCGAAGCTGTTCACATCGTTCTGGCCCAGCACGGCCACGCGCGAACCGACGGTAACGCGACCGTCATAGACACGACCGACTGCCAAGCGACCAACGAAGGCGTCATAGGAGAGCGTCGCGACCTGCATGCAGAAGGGGGCGTCGACGTCGGCGTCGGGCGCCGGCACCGACTTGATGATGCGCTCGAAGATGGGGCGCATGTCGATCGCGGGCTCCTTCGGGTCGTTCATCGCGTAGCCCTTCTTGGCAGAGGCGTAGATGACCGGGAAGTCCAGCTGCTCGTCCGTGGCCTTGAGGGCGACGAAGAGGTCGAAGCACATGTTGAGCACCTCGTCGAGGCGAGCGTTCGGGCGGTCGATCTTGTTGATGACCACGATGGGCTTGAGACCCAGCGCCAGCGACTTCCGAAGCACGAAGCGGGTCTGGGGCATGGGCCCCTCGACTGCGTCGATAAGCAGTAGGACCGAGTCGACCATCTTGAGGACGCGCTCAACCTCGCCGCCGAAGTCGGCGTGTCCGGGTGTGTCGACGATGTTGAGGGTGAACACATCGCCGCTGTCGGATTTGTAGTTCACAGTGGTGCACTTGGCCAAGATGGTGATGCCCCGCTCACGCTCTTGGTCGTTGCTGTCCATGGCCCGCTCGGCCATCTCTTTATGGGCGGCCACAGTGCCAGACTGCCGCAGCAGCTTGTCGACCAGCGTCGTTTTGCCGTGGTCGACGTGTGCGATGATTGCGACGTTGCGGATGAACTCAGCCTTCTTCATGACGGGGCACTCTGAGGTACGGGCGGGGTCCCCGCGGACGCGAGGGGCGCGCACTCCTAGCGGGGGAGCGGCTCTGTCACAAGAAGAAGCGGCAGTTTTCGGGCCTTCGGGCGACTTTGCGACAGCCGTGCAACATTGCGCGCGGAACGCCGACAATGATGGTGAGGGTGCTTTCTGCTGAAGGAGTCGAAGATGATGCGAGCGTGCATGGCTTGGTGGGAGCGGATTCTGAGTGGAGGCGCAGGCGCACCGGAGGGCGGGGCTGCGCTAGACGGGAGGGCTGCGCCGCTGTTGCGGGTCTGCTTCGACGCCAGTTCGGAAGATGGAGTCGAGGCCCTGGCTGCGGACTTCGACCTGGTCATCGTGCCGGCTGCATGGCACCGGAGGTTGGAGCTGCTCGCTGCGGTGGCAGCCATGCTTCGGCAGAGCGGACGGCGGCACGGCGTCAGGGTGGAACTGATGGTTGCGCACGACACAGCCGACCTCCGGTTGGCGACGCAGTGTGAGGTGCTGGTGCGGGCGTCGGGTGGCCGTTCAGAACTCCGTGTTCGGCGGCTCTGATTGACACGCTCCGAGGCGAAGTCCTAGAGGGCAATAAGCATTTCTTGAGCGGAGTTGCCTCGTGGCCAGCGAAAATGAGAAGACGGTTTTTGGGTTGCCCGGACTGCCGCTCGAGAGCACGGAGGCGCCGCCCGAAGACAGGCCGGCGGCTGCCGGAGAGCGGACGATGGTGGGGCTCTCCTTCGGAGCCGATGAACTTGCGCAGCTGGATGCGGCCATCGCCTCGGTGGAGGAGCGGGCTACGGGCGCAGCCGAGGCCGCACCGAAGCCTGTGACGCAGCGGTCGGCGCCGCTTCCTCCGCCGCGCCCGCGTAGCTCGACCGTCGCTGCGCCCCTGCTTCCTGCTCCGGCAGACAGCATCGAGCCTCCGGCCAACGGTACCATGCTGATGACCCTCGCCGACTTCGGCGACCTCGACAAGCTCCTCAGCGGCGAAGCGGAGGCGGCGCCCGTGCCAGAGGCTGCGGTCCAACCTGAACCTGCGCCTGCATCTGAGCCTGAGTCTGTTGTGGAGGCGGGCGCAACCGAGAGTTCAGTGCCGGCGGAGAGCAATGCAACGATGCTCTTCGATGCGGATGATTTGGGCGATGCGCTCTCGAGCGTATTCGGGCAGGTGACGAGCAGCCTCAACGCCGCCGGCGTCGAGGCGGAGTTGGAGCAGGCGTCTGAACCCGACGCGCTATCGAGCGTATTCGGGCAGGTGACGAGCAGCCTCAGCGCCGTCAGCGAGGAGGCTGAGATGGAGGAGCCATCTGAGCCCGACGAGGTGGATGCCGCCTTTGCCGCTACCGGCGGTATCTCTGCCGACGCCCGCTCTGCGGCTCTTGCCGCGTTGGAAGAGGAACAGCAGCAGGCCTCCGCGCGGGCAGACACGAGGCTGGCGAGCGCAGCCTCAGCGCAGGCGCCTGTCGCAGCGCCTGTGCCCGTCGCGCCGCCCGCGACCTCCGCCGGCACCCTGTTGATGTCTTCGGAGTGGCTCGAGCAGGCTGCAGCAGCGGCCGCAGCGGCTGTGAAGCCGGCGGAACCCAAGGCCGCCCCGCACCGCCCCGCTCCCGCGCCTGCCCCGGCGCCCCCCGCCTCCAACGCGACCCTCTTCATGGGGCCCGAGAGCGTGGTGCCGGATTCCTCCAGCACCCGGACCGCCTTCAGCGCCGCAGACCTCTCGCATGCCAAGACCGAACTGCCGGCGCCGGAGAAGACCAAGCGGTACCAGACAGGGTCTGTGCCACGGGTGGAGTCCCATCCCGCGCAGCGTGAGCCCGCGCGCCGCGAAGCGCTGGCGGCAGCGCCAGAACGGAGCGAATCGCGTGAACCCGCACCTGTCCGCCGCGACAACGCGGTCCTCTGGGTGGCCGGCATCGCGACGGTCCTCGTCCTCGCCGCGATCGCCTGGTACATCCTCCGCTAGGCGGATGCAGGCCCTCCGCATCGCCTGCTCGTCTGCGATCCTTGCGTTCGCGGGTTGCGCCGCGCCGTTACAGGAGCCCGATCTGGCAGGCTCCTGGACAGCGCTGTCATTGGAGCCCGGCGAAGCGACCACCATTTCGCTCCCAGCGGTTGCGGCCGACGAGCGCGGTGAACTGGAGCTCCGCGGCGCTGTTGAAAACACAACGTGGCTCCTTGTAGCCGACGGCCGGGAGCTCGCTGCAGGACGACTTCACGCTGCCACCGAAGGGCTGTTCGGCCTTCACGCCCACGGCCCGCTTGGGGTCACTCTTACGCTTCCCGCCAATGTCCCTGCTGCCACGCTCTGGTATCGCTTGCGGCTGCGTCCCATCTTCGAAACCGAAGAGGACGAGGCCCTTGCTGGAGCGCCTTCGAGCTGTTCGAGCGCGGGCTGCACAGGCGTCATCGGTTGGCCCGCCGACGTCGATACCTACCTTGTCTCCCCGCAGGGTGGCGCCGGCACGGAGCTACGCCTCACGGGTGTGCCAGGCGTGGCGTGGGAGCTGCGGGTGAACGAGGGCGCCAACCTTCGCGCGCAGGCCGCATCGCTTGCCGGGGAGGGCACCTCGGTGGTTGTGCCCGGCGGCGCGAACAATGTGACCGTTACCGTACGGTCGCGATCTGACGCATCTTCGCCGCTGCCCTATCGCCTGAGCCTTCGGGGGCTCGGCGGTCCGCTGGCTAAGCCTTGAAGGTGGAGTTCGCTTCGCGGTGATTGTTGGCGTCGCCCGAGAGCGTCGAGGGGGCGTCTGCCATGATGTCGGCGGGCTCGAGGTCGGCCCGGTTGTGGTGGGCGTAGCAGCGGGAGAGTGAGACGGCGGAGCCGTAGACGGCAAGCGCCGCGGCGCGCACCTGCACGCTCTTGCGGACCGCCGTGTTCCAGCCGAACTCGCACTGGTCGAGGCGGATGCCATCGGCGGGGCCGGTCAGCCCCGACTTGTCGATCATCAGTCCGCGGCCGACGGCGAAGGTGCCGGCGATCTTGGTGGGGCCCGAAGCGAAGAAGGCGAAGATGCAGCGCTTGAGCGTCACCGAGGCACAGCCTGTGATCAGTGCTCCGCTCTGCGACTCGTTGCCGAACAGGAAGAGGCCCTCGACGAGGACATCGCGGCATCCGCGAATCTCAAGCCGGTAGGAGCGGGTGAGTGGCTCGCGCGGACGGGCAAGCACGGCGAAGGGGAGCAGGGCATACTCTTCGTCAATGCGGGCCGCCTCGCCGGCATTGACCGCCGCGAGTTCCCGCAGCTCAGCGTAGGCTGCGTTCACGATGCGGAGGTGGGTCATCCCCTCGATGACCACATCTTCGTGCAGGGCGCCCTCGAGGTAGAACTGGTGCGAAGCGCGCGCGGTGGCGGCGTCGCCGTCGAACCAGGCGACCTGGGTGTTGGGGGTGTGGCTGCGCCACCAGTTGAACCAGGGCGTGTTGCCCGAACTGGCCGCCTGTTGCGGCCGCTCCTCGGGCAGCCCCTGGGCCGGGGCGACGCGGATCTCGCCGAGTTGCGCCCTCTCGCGCACCGCAGGGTCGGGCGCAGCGCGGTCGGCCTGCAGTCTCGATACTGCCTCGGCAATGGAGCCGAAGGGACGCTCCGCTGAGCCATCGCCGGCGACGCTGCCCGCCTGCACATGCAGGAGGAAGGGCTGGATCACCGTAATGCGCGCTACGCCATCCAGTGAGCCGGCCGTCGCGCCGCGTGTGGAGATCTGGACGGTTTTGGAGGGCTGTTGACCGGGCAACGCCAGCAGAGAGCCGTCGTGCAGTTCGAGTTCGAAACTGCCCGTTCCAAGGTCTGGGATGCGAATGCTTGCGGTGCCTGCTTCGGGCGCAATGCCGATGCCGTACACGGTACCATCGGGCGCGCGGAGCGAGGCGGTCGTGGGCCGAAAGAGGGCGCCGCCGCGGATGGCGAGGTCGATGGCGAGGCTGTCCGAAATGGGGGCGGCCGAGATCTCCTCGGACCGGTTGGTCGCAACCAGCAGCCGGATGCGGCCTGGGCCTGCGCCGGGCGCCGAGGCAAGCGAGACGATGGTTGCCGCAACAGACTCCCAGGCCACGCGCAGCACGGCCCTCGGCGACCGCTCAAGTTCACGCGCGCCGGCAAACTCGTGGAGCGGGCGGGGCGGGCTCCAGAGGGGCGTCACACCGCGGGTAGGGTCGATGTAGGCCAGCTGGACCGTGGCCTCGCTCTTGGCCTCCTGCATGAGGTGCTTTCCTCGCACTTCGAAGGCGATCTCCTCTCCGAAGGCCAAGTTTGGCGCGAGCCGAACGCCCTGGAGTTCGGGCTCCGCATAGACGGGGCGCGCGGACGGGCGAGGCGGGGCGCTGGGAGCCGGCAGGCGCGACGTAGCTGGTGATGTAACCACGGGCGTTTCGACCACCGCATGTGCGGCTGTGGTCCGAAGTTTAGGGTCGTTGAGGCCAAGGTCGAGGTTGAAGTCGAGTTTGTCTTTGTCTTCGCGGCTCGGCAGGGGAGGGCTTATAATCGCGGCCGTTGTTGGAGGCGCGAAGAGCGTCGCAATCTGCGACGGCGGTGCAAGTGGCGTCGCCATCTCCGTGCCGCCTGACAGGCCGAGCTCGGCGTCGAGCGAATCGGCACCGCTCATGCCGTCGTTCACGCCGAACGGGTCTCCGAAGCCAAGCCCCACGCCCGCAGGCTTTTCGATGCCGAAGGGGTCATCCGCGAAGGATTGGAAGCTATCGGGCGCGGAGGTCGCGCCGGTCGAGGCGGGGGTTGGGCCGCCAAACTGCTGGTCGGCAAAGGGGTTGGCTGAGGAGATGCCGCCCGTATCGGTGTCGCCGAACGGATTGCTGCCATCGTCACCAAAGGGGTTGCTTCCGTCTTCAGCGAAGGGGTTGTCGCTGAAGGTGGTGGACTGCTTGGAGCCCGTCGCCCAGCGGTCTGCGGGGTCGCGCTCGGCGCGGTGGGCGCCGCCCGTTGCGTGGGGACGGACGATCTTGGGCGCAGATCCCGTGCCGGTGGCGGGGTTGGCCAGCGTGGCGTGGCCGGCGTGCGACTGCGCAGCGAAGGCAGGGTTGGCCGTGGTGAACTTGGGGGAACCAGGGATGATCGGCATGGCCTTGGTCGCGCCAGGCTTGGGCGGAACAAACCGACCAATGTTGCGGGCGCGGTAGGTGGATAGCACGAAGACCGCGATGCCGATGACGGAGACTGCCGCTGCGAAGCCCGGTGATTGGAGCATGGGCTGCTGGACGGCGCAGGCGCCAAAGCCCGAATCCGGCCCGCCGCCCGTGGCAGCCCCGAGCGCGCAGAGCAGCACGGGGTAGAGTAACGAACCGCCCGCGAGCAGGAAGAGCACGAGGCCTACCTTCGCGATCGCGTTCCAAGTCTTGGGTGCCTTGAAATCCAGAGCCATGCGGTCGTTGCGGAGGAGGTGTGGAGGTGGCCCATAGGCCGGCAGGGAGGGTCGCTAGCAGGTTGCGGGCCTGCTTCCTAGCGCGAGCGGGGGTTCAGGCGAGGAGGCGCTTGGCGATGACCATGCGCTGGACTTGCGAGGTGCCCTCGTAAATCTGGAGGAGCTTCGCGTCGCGCATGAGCTTCTCGACAGGATACTCCTTCACATAGCCGTTGCCGCCGAAGACCTGGACGGCGTCGGTAGCGACCCGCATGGCGTTGTCGGCGCAGAAGCACTTGGCGTAGGCGCTGAGCATGGCGCTGGGCTGGTCTCGGTCGAGGAGCGTGGCGGCCTTGTAGGTGAGCAGGTGACCGGCCTCGTAGGCGATGGCCATGTCGGCGATGATGAACTGGATCGCCTGGTGCTGCGCGATGGGCACGCCGAAGGTCTTGCGCTCCTTGGCATACTTAACCGACTCGTCGATGGAGCGGCGCATGATGCCGAGGCCGAAGGCGGCGATGTCGGGGCGGGTGCGGTCGAAGGTGGCCATGGCCAACTTGAAGCCATCGCCCTCTGCGCCGAGCAGGTTGGCGGCGGGGATGGCGCAATCCTCGAGGTGGATGGCGGTGGTGTTGGAGCAGCGCTGCCCCATCTTGTTCTCCTTCTTGCCGATGGAGAGGCCGGGCGTGCCCTTGGGGATGATGAAGGCCGAGATCCCCTTGTGTCGGGTGGCAGCGTCGCGGGTGGCAAAGATGACAATGAAGTCTGCGTGGCCGCCGTTGGTGATCCACTGCTTGGAGCCGTTGAGGACAAAGGTATCGCCCTTGCGCTCGTAGCGGCAGCGGAGGCCTGCGACGTCGGAGCCGGCGTCGGGCTCGCTGGTAGCGTAGGAGGCGAAGGAGAGGGCGCCCGTGAGGCCGCCGAGGTACTGCTTCTTCTGCTCGTGGTTGCCGGCGAGGAAGATGGGGGTCGCAGCGAGGTTGTTGGCGGAGATGGTGGTGGCGACTCCGACGCAGCCGTAGGAGAGCTCCTCGCAGATGATGGCGTGCTCGAAGGCGCCGAGTCCGAGTCCGCCGTACTCCTCGGGGACCTCCACATTCATGAGGCCGAGGTCGAAGGCCTTGGCGCAGATGTCGCGGGGAAAGGTGCCGTGCTCGTCGAGTTCACCGGCGACAGGGATGATGACATCGCGGGCGAAGGCGCGGGCGGTGTCGCGGATGGCTGTCTGCTCTTCGGTGAGTTCGAACTGGTACATGGCGCTTCTGCTCCTTCGGACGATGGGTCTTGGCGGGTCTACCGCGCACCGTTAGGACCGACAAGTGCGAAGCGGCAGTGCGGAGGCAGAAGATGAAGACCGAGGCGTGGGTGTTGGTTCGCAACGGAGCGGCCGAGAGTTCGTTTGAGCACCGGTCTGTGGAGCTCCGCGCACCCGGCGCCGGAGAGGTTGTGGTCGACGCTGCCGCCTTTGGGCTCAACTTTGCCGATGTGATGGCGCGGCTTGGCGTCTACCCCGACGCGCCTCCCAACCCGGCAACGCTTGGTTACGAGGTGGCCGGCCTCATCTCCGCCGTGGGCCCGGGGGTCGAGGGTTGGAAGGTGGGCGACAGGGTCATGGCACTCACCCGTTTTGGGGGGTACGGCCGCAGTGTGGTGACGCTCGCCGAGGGGCTGGTTGCGCTGCCCGAAGGGCTCGACTTCGCTCAGGCTGCAGCGATCCCCGTGCAGGGCGCCACGGCGGTCTGGTGCGCGGAGTGGGTGGCGACCCTTCATGCGGGCGACACGGTCCTGATTCGCGCTGCGGCTGGCGGCGTGGGGCTCTGGCTCACGCAGATGGCGGTGGCCAAGGGGGCAACCGTGATCGCCACCACCCGCGGCGCCGCCAAGTGTGACCGGCTCCGGGCGCTCGGTGCCATCCCGATTGTGACGAACGGCACGGGCGGCGACCTGGAGAGGCTCCGTGCTGCGGCGCCGGGCGGCTACGACCTGATCTTCGACTCGCTTGGTGGCGCGGAGGCGCGCCGCACCTGGGGCCTGCTGGCGCACGGCGGCCGCATGGTCTGCTTCGGCGTGGCAACCATGGCTGCCGGCGGCTGGTCGCGGCTGCTCGCTCCGCTCCGGGCGCTCGAGTTCGGGCTCTTTCACCCGCTGGTCTTTCTCTCCAGCTCGCGGGGCCTCATCGGGGTGAACATGCTCCGCGTGGCGGATGCGCGTCCGGCCGCGATGCGTGCCGTCACGGAGCGGGCTGCCGCTCTGGTGGCCGACGGCACGGTGAAGCTCGAACTGAGCCGCCGTCCCGCCTCGGAGCTCCCTGCGGCACACGCCGACCTGGAGCGGGGTGCTACCGTGGGCAAGCTCGTGATGGAGTGGCCGACCTGATTCGCTCTGAGCTGGCCACTCCGCGCTAGTGCTTGTTGCCCCAGTTGCGGAGCTGGTCGCAGGCGCGAGCAAGGTCTTCGTCGCTCTTGGCGACGCAGAAGCGGAGGAGCCCTTCGCCGGTCTCGCCGGTGTAGAAGGCGGAGCCTGCGATGGCGGCCACACCGCTCTCGTGGAGCAGCTTCATGGCGGCATCCTTGGCGTTGGCGGCGCCGAGCCGGCGGTTGTCGGCGAGCACGTAGTAGGCGCCCTTGGGGACGATGGGATCGAGGCCGATTTCGGTGAGGAGTTCGCAGAAGATGTCCCGCTTCTTGCGGTAGGTCTTGGCGAGGTCGGTGTAGAACTCGGGGCCGTAGGTCTCGATGCCGACGGCGACTGCGCGCTGCAGCGGAGCGGGCGCGCAGTTGTAGTAGAGGTCGTTGACCATGCCGATGGCGCGGGCGAGGGGCTCCGAGGCGGCGGCGTAACCGATGCGCCAGCCGGTGATGCTGAAGGTCTTGCTGTAGCTGCCCATCGTGACGGTGCGCTCGCGCATGCCGGGGAGGGAGGCCATGCTGACATGCTCGGTGTCGAAGGTGAGATACTCGTAGACCTCGTCGGTGAGGCAGAGCAGGTCGAACTCGATGCAGATGGCGGCGATGGTCTCGAGCTCGGCGCGCGAGAAGACCTTGCCGCTCGGATTGCCGGGTGTGTTGACGAGGATGGCGCGCGTCTTGGGGGTGATGCGGGAGCGGATGAGCTCGACATCGAAGGCGAAGTCGGGGGGTGCGAGCGGGATCGGCACGGGGTTGAGGCCGGCGATGTAGGCCGTGTTCCAATGGTAGCCGTAGAAGGGCTCGAACATGAGGATCTCGTCGCCGGCGTTGAGCAGTGCGGTGAGGGCACAGGCGAAGGCGCCGGAGGCGCCGAGCGTGACGCAGATCTCGTTCTCGAAGTTGTAGTTCACCTTGTTGTAGTTGGTGAACTTGTGGGCGAGGGCTCGGCGCAGCCGCTCTTCGCCGTCGAAGCGGGTGTAGAGCGAGATGTCGCTGTCGATGGCGGTCTTGGCTGCCTCTTTGATGAGGAGCTCAGCGGGGACGTCGCAGACGCCCTGGCCCATGTTGATACCGCCGACGGCGTTGCAGGCGCGCGTCATTGCGCGGATCTCGGACTGGGTGAGGCCTGCAACACGGGCTGCAATGTGGTGGCGGTTCATGGTCATCCTGCGTGTTGGCGTGCGTCTTGGAGTTCGCGGTGGAGGCCGCTGCTAGCATTCGCCGTGCGGAGCGGCTAGCCCCACGCCATTTGCGAAGATGCGCGCGCGGCTTTTTCCGCGACGCAGGAGCCGGAGTGCACGATGGAAGAAGAGGTCTCGTTGCTGGTCGAGGCAGGTCGCAAGATGGGCGCGCGGAACTGGGTTCCGGCGACCTCGGGCAACCTTTCGGTGCGCCGTGAAGGGACGCCGACCCGCTATCTCATCAGCGCGTCGGGCGGCTCCAAGAGCGAACTGACGACGGAGGACTTTCTCCTCTTTGAGGTGGGGCTCCGGCGCCTCGACGCGCGGGCTGCGAAGTCCTCGGCCGAGACGGCGGTGCATGACCTGCTCTATGCTCGCTACGCGCCCGGAGCGATCCTGCATGGCCACCCGCTCTTTGCTACGATGGTGGCGCAACGGTTCGTCAACGAGGGCAAGGTAACCGTGACGGGCTGGGAGCTCATCAAGGCGATGGGCTTCTGGGGCGAGGGCGATGTGCTGACGCTCCCGATCGTGCCCAACCACGGCGACATCCCGACGCTGGCGCAGGCGGTGCTCGACGCTTCACGCCCCGATGTGGGGGCAGTGCTTGTCGCGGGACACGGCGTCTATGCGTGGGGTGCACGGGTGGCCGATGCGATGCGCCACCTGGAGGCGGTAGAGTATCTGTCGCAGGTGATCTGGGAGCATCTGCGGCTCGACGGAAACTGGCCGGGCTGAGGTTCGCCGCTCGGGCGGGAGAGGCCTGGGCGGGAGCG